>JAHCJW010000020.1 GCA_026126125.1 Devosia sp. | reverse complement strand
AGCATACGGCTTGCCGACCCCGACCAAGCGCCAGGCGGCCTTGCTCCTGCGGCGTCCCACCGAAGCAAATCCTCGGCTTTCTCCCGCCGCAATGGATCAGCGCTTCCGGGCGGACGGCCCGAAAGCGCTGATCATGGCAGGGATGGGAGAGGCCCGGCCGGCCCCTCCCGGTTCGCTCAGGGCGCGGCCGGTTCCAGCCGGGCGGCGATGAACTTGAAATTGCTCCACCACCACCAGGGGCCTTCGTAGAAATTGTCGGCCGAAGGATAATTGCTCCAATAAGTCTCGTTGACCGGCACGAATTTTGAGGTGCCGAACATTTCGATCGAGGGCAGGCCAGCCACCAGTTCCTTGAGGATTTCCGTGCCCAGCGGCACGATCTGGGCGTCGTCGGCCGGAATGGCGCGAAGCTGGTCGATGAGCGCGCTCAGTTCATCATCGACATAGCGGCCCTGATTGGACGAGGCCGGCACGCCATTGTCGCGCACATAGTCCTTGTGCCAGCCCTCCATGCGCACGAAGAGATCGGGCGTGATGGCGCAGGACGCACCCCAATAGGAGCCAACTTCATAATCACCGGTGTTTTCGGCGGTGAAGAACGCGCCGGCCTGCATCTGCTGGACCTGGGCGGGAATGCCGAACTGGCTCCACTCATTGGCCACGGCGAAGGCGAGGCGTTGCGACTGCACCTCGAAATCGGCCGGAGCAAGAATGGTGATGGTGAAGGGCGTGCCATCGGGCTTGGTCCATTGCCCACCCGCATTGCTGAAGCCAGCATCGAGCAGCAGCTTGGTCGCCTGCGCGGGATCGTGCTTCCACCAGCCCACGCCCAAAAGCTCGCGCAGTGCCTCGGGATCTTCGGGAATATTCTCGATCCCCTCCGAGCGCAGACGTTCTCCCAGACGAATGGCGTAGTCCGGATCGAAAGGCTTGTAGCCGTCTTCGAGCGCAAATTCGCCAAGCCATTCGCTCATCGGCTGGTGGAACGTGTCCATCAGCACGGTGGTGGGCGGAATAGCGAGCGGGGAAGCGCGCATCATGCCCGAAAAAGTGGCGATGCTCGCCTGTTCGGCATTGATGGCCAAGGCCAGTGCCCAACGGGTCTTGGGGTCGTCATAGGGCGCACGAGAGGTGTTAAAATGCATGCCGCGCTCGCACGGATCATCAAGGTTGGCATAGGGAAAGTCGGTGAACCAGGCTCGCACCTTGCCATTCTGGTTGCGCAGGATATCGAGGCTCTCAGGCGAGATATCGGTCAAAATGTCGATATCGTTGGCCGCCATGGCCAGAACACGCCGCTCCTCGGCGCCATAGCTGCGGAACAGCACATATTGCGGCTTGGGCTCGCCGATCATCTGCCCGACATCGGTGTTCTGCCAGTCCTCGCGCTTCTCCCACAGGAACCAGGTACCGTTGGGATCGTGGTCCTTGTATTTGTAGGCGCTGATCGAAACGGGCGGGAAATTGGCGAAGGTGGCCGGGTCTTCTTTCTCCCAGATATGCTTGGGCACCACATGGAACGAATTGCCGTAGATCACCGAACCCAAAACGATGGAGAGGCGCGGCGTGGGCCGCGTGGTGGTGATCTCGACCGTATGATCATCAACCTTGGTGATCGAGGCGATCTGGGCAGTATAGGCGGCGCTATAGGCGAGCGCGGGCGTGTTGCGCAGCATCTCGTCGGTGAACACCACATCATCCGCGCTGAAGGGCTCGCCATCGCTCCAGGCGAGGCCCTGGCGCAGCGGCACGGTGAAGACGGTGAAATCCGCGTTGGCGATCGGCATTTCCGCTGCCAGCCCCGGTATCTGAGTGCCGCGCGCGGTGTCGATGTCGTAAAGCAGCGAGCCCGCCATCTGGTGATAGCCGTGATTGATGGTCACGCCCTGCTGATACATGTTCATATTGGTGGGATTGCCGACGCGTGCATTGAGCATGTCGACCACAAGGGTTTCCGCGCGCGGCGTACCCACATCGGTCATCTGCTGCGCCCAGACGGGTGCGGCAGCATTGAGCATGGTGCCGCCCATCAGGGCGGCGAGGCCCAACGCCTTCATGGCGGTGCGCCGGCGATTGTTCTGACCTTTTGGCATAGTCTTCCTCCTGTTGCTCCAAGGCAGTGGCCGGCGGGTGCGTTGTCGCACTCTGTTGCCGGGAGTTTTAGCGATAGGTCCGGTCTATGGCATCCAACTCGGCCCAGCGCGCCCCGACGGTGGGTATGGCCGCCATCAATTCGCGCGTGTAGGCTTGGGAAGGATTGTCGAGAATTTCGGTCGGCACGCCGCTTTCCACCACGCGCCCGCGATGCATGATCGCCACCTGGTCGGAGAGGTAATAGGCGGTCGACAGGTCGTGCGTGATGTAGATGAAGGCGACGCCCTGCTCTTCGACGATGGCGCGGAAGAGATTGACAATGGACATGCGCAAGGAGGCGTCGACCATAGATACCGGCTCGTCGGCGACGATCAGTTTCGGGCTCGGGATCAGGGCTCGCGCAACGCTGATGCGCTGCAATTCGCCGCCCGAGAACTGGCGGATATATTTGCCGCGGATCCGCTCGAGACTGAGCCCGACCTTGCGCAGCGCCAGGTCGGACAATTCGTTCGCATCCTTGTCATTGCGGGCGATCTTGAGATTGAGCGCGGTGCGCTTGAGATAGTCCTCGATGGGCAGATAGGCGCTGAACGCCTCGAACGGATTCTGGAAAATCGGGTGCACCAGCCGCCGGAATTCAAAATCGTCGATCCGCCCCTTCTCCTTGCCGGTCAAGGGACGGCCGAGAAGGCGAATCTCGCCCTCGCTGGGCTCGACCAGTCGCAATACCATGCGGGCCAGGGTCGTCTTGCCCGAGCCCGATTCTCTCCGACCACGGAAAAAACCTGCGGCTTGGCGGGAAGACTGAAGTTCACATCATCCACGGCGTGGAAATTGCTGCCGCCGAACAAGCCACCCTTGCGGTAGACGCGGCCAATATGGCTGACCTCGAGAATGGGCGTATCGGTCATGGGGCTTCTCCCACACGGTCAACCGATCGTTTGCCATGCAGACGCGGCAAAGCGGCGATGAGGTTGCGGGTATAATCGTGCTGGGGATTGGCGAAGATTTCGGCCGTCGGGCCGGTCTCCACGATCTGCCCCTTATACATGATCACCAGCCGGTCGGTGATCTGGTAGTGCACGCCCAGATCGTGGCTCACCAGCACCAGCGTGTTGCGCAGCCGACGCTGGATCTCCACCATCATCAACAGGATCTTTTTCTGCACCACCACATCGAGCGCGGTGGTCGGCTCGTCGGCGAGGATCAGCCGCGGATTGACGAAAGCCGCGATGGCCACCAGCACGCGCTGGCGCATACCGCCCGATAATTGATGGGGATAGGCATCCAGAACAGTTTCCTCGAGCCCGAAGCCGGCGAGAAAATCGGCGATGCGGCGGCGCAGATCCGCGCGGCTACCGCCCCGCTCGCGCTTGGGCAAGCCATCGACCACCTGTGCCTCGATCTTCATCAGCGGGTTGAGCACGCTCATCGAGCCCTGCGGGATGTAGCTCATCTGGTCCCACCAGAGCCTGTGGAACCGGCTCGACGGCGCCTCGATGACCTGACCGTTTTTTTGGTCGACGAACCGCCCGGTGATGGTGCCGTCCTTGATGCGCAGGCCAGTGGAAAAATCGCCATAGACCGCCCGCATCAGGGTGGATTTGCCCGAACCGGTTTCCCCGGCAATGCCGACGATTTCATTGTCGCCGATGGAAAGGCTTACCCCATCCACCGCCTTGATGAAGCCGGCTGTGCCATAACCCACCGTAACCTTGTCGATGGTGATCATACGCTCATCCTCCTGGCGGCCGACCTCATGGAAAGCCCGGACGAGACGAGAAACAGGCCGATGAACAACAGGACGATGGCGATGACCGGCGAGCCGATCCACACATATTTGCCTGCTAGCAACGCCTGATAGTTGATGGCCCAGTAGATCATGGTTCCCAAGGTGGCCTGCTGGGCACTGGAGAGACCGATGACCGCCAGCGCGCTTTCGGTGGAGATGCCCACCAGCACCGTGTTGATGAAATTGGCCGCCGACCAGCCGGCGATATAGGGGAAGATGTGGCGCACGAGGATGCGCACGCTCGATTCCCCCGAGAACCAGGCGACATTGATGAATTCGCGCTCGCGCATGGTCAGCGCCACGGCGCGCACCTGCCGCGCCGGATAGGGCCAGTTGAAGACGATGAGCGCCACCGCGATGATCGGCATGGCCAACTGGCCCCCGAACAGGGCCGCCATCAGAATGAGGATGGGCAGCGAGGGGATGCAGAGCAGCGCATCCATGAAGAAGCTCAGCACCCGATCGAGCCAGCCCCCGGCATAGCCGGCTGCAAGGCCAAGAAACACCCCGATGATGGTGGAAAAACCCGCCACCACCAGCCCCAGCAGAAGCGAGTTGCGCAACGCATAAGTCAGAAGCCAGAACACGTCCTGACCGAGACTGGTGGTGCCGAGCCAATGGGCGGCGGACGGGCTCTGGTTGCGCGGGGCCGAATACCAGACGAGCGGGTCGCCGGGCGCGAACCAGGGGAGGATGCCACCCAGGATGATGCAGGCCGCGATAAGCACGATGCCCAGATAGAGCCGGAACGGCGCATGGGCGAAAAAACTGCGCATGAGACTACCTGTGCCGGATACGGGGATCGAGAAGCGGATAGATGAGGTCGATGATCATGGTGGCGGTAGCCACGGCGATCACCGACAGGCTGATTGTGCCCATCAGCAGGTTGAAGTCGCCCTGTAGGACAGCGGTGTAGATCAACAGCCCCAGCCCCGGATAATCGAAGAGGATTTCGGTGATCAGCGAGCCGTTGAACATCAGCCCGATCTGCAGCGCCAGAAAGGTGATCTGCGGCAGCAGAGCATTGGGCAGGATATAGCGGGTGAGGATGCGCCCGTCCCCCAGGCCCTTGAGCCTTGCATAACGGGCAAATTCCTCTTCCTTGAGCGCACTGGTCTGCGCCTTGACCGAAATCACCCACCAGCCAAAGACGACGATAACAATGGACATGGCCGGCAGGAACGAGTTCCACACGATGCTGCTGACCAGCTCCCAGCTCCAGGGCGCACCGCGAATGGTGGTGGTGAGCGGAAAGATCCGCCACACATAGGAGAAGAGGATCGAGAGCACGAGAGCCAGGATGTAATAGGGGATCGGATAGAGGCAGATGGCGATGCCCTCCATGATCCGTGAGCTGTTGGCATTGGGGCGCCATCCCGACAGCAGGCCGACGAAATTGCCCAAAACCCAGGCGATCAGCGTCGAGGTGAGCAGAAGGCCGAAAGTCCAGGGCAGCGCGTTCCAGATCAGCTCCATCACCGGGGTCGGATACATCGAGAGCGAGGGGCCAAAATCGCCGGTAAAGACGATGCGTTTGATAAAGGCCCAATATTGCTCAAGCAGCGAACCGTTGAGCCCAAAAGTGTCGGCCAGCGACCGGCGCAACGCATCGACCTGGGCCGCGTCCATATAGGCGCCCTGCGAGGAAACCTTGGCCAGCATGGCCTCCACCGGGTCGGTGGGGCCAAGACGCGGCACGAAGAACAGCACGGTGAGCGCGAAGACGATCACCAGTGCGTAGACCACGAGCCGCCCGACGATGAAGCGGAGCAGATGCATGGTCAGATGACTTCGAGATAGTCGCGATCGGGCAGCGCCGGGAAAGGCGCCGCCGGCAGGGTCTGATACCAGAAGGCGACCGAGGCGATATCATCCTGCAGGGGGAGATAGCGCCGGTTCTGCTTTTCCGTGCGCCAGCCCAGCGCCTGCATGGTCACGCGCAGATCACTGTCGAAGCGGATGGGATCGTGGATATGCCAGCGATACATGCCGAAGCGCATCTGGCTCTGATAGACCCCGTCGGGTCGGAGCACCTGCGGCAGTCCGGCATAGGGCGTGTTAAATTCGCGGTAACGGTTCTCCATGGTGGCATCGACCACGCCGCCGTCGAAATTATAGGCGCCACAAAAATAGTCCTCGGTGCCGGTGCCGCAGATGGTGGGATATTGCTTGTCCCCATCCATGAAGAACTTGATCTCACCCTCGCCCCACCAGCCGGCATTGTTGACGCCCCAGGCCATATAGGTCCCCACATAATGACCCTTGCCGGTGACGCCATCGAGGATGGTGTAATCTTGCTTGAACGGCAGGGGATTGGTGCGGCGGAACTGGGCGTGGAAATAGGCCGCGTCTTCGGGCACCTCGGTCAGCGCATAATTGACCTGATAGTAGATGATGCCGAAATCGTCGGGATCGCGGTTTTCAATGGTGATGCGGCAGCGCTTCCTGAACGGCATCTGCCAGTAGCAGTTGAAGGCACGACCGGGATTGACGCAGACGGCCAGCGAGGTCACTTGCGCGAAGCGGTTCCAGCCCGAGCAGAAGAAATCGCCGATCGGAGCCTCGACGGAAGGATGCTCCGAACCATCCCAATAGATGCGCAGGATGAGATCACGCCAACGCAGATTGGCCGTGGTCAGCCAGATCTGCTGAATGGCGCCCGGCCCTTCGATATCGGCCAGAACCCGCGTCTCATTGGCCTCGATGCGGATCGAGGGCGAAATTTTCCAGCCCTGCCCGAGCCCACGCGCGCATTCTGCCCCCGTGCCTTCGGTGGCCATGCCGCCCCTGCCCTTCTCCCCGGTGAAATTTTCGGGGCTGATCGAGCGCGTTTTGGCGTCGGAGAGGCGATAGAGATTGCCCAGATTGAGATCGAGGCCTGAAAAGGGAGCGGTCATCACGGAAATCCGGTTGTCCTGGCCAGCCGAAATCACTCGCTCACCACGACGGCGAGCGGCGCCTCCAAATAGCCTGGAAATGCAAAACCCGGCCGCGCCGCGACGGAAGGCGCTCAAGACGGGCTGGCGAAAACTTGGGAAAGCAGACTGAGCTTCAGCCGCTGTGCATCAGCTTGACCATGAGATCCTCCCTCTCGTGCGAATCGTATTTTTTGCGGCGCCGAGGCACCCCGGCAGGGTTCTGCCCTGCTCAATGGGGTCACCATAGCAAGCAAAAATCAATTTGCAAATGGATTTGCAAATGCATTCATGAATCAATTTGTAAACCGTCCGTCGCAGTGGTAGCGATCCTTCATGACAATCTCGAAAGTGGCCGAACGCGCTGGAGTTTCCCGGACAACCGTCTCGCATGTGCTCAACCATGCCGACCGGGTGTCGCCGCATCTGCGCGAGCGCGTGATGAAAGCGATTGCCGAGTTGGGCTATGTTCCTAACCCGCAGGCGCAAAGTCTGAGGACGGGGCGGACCAATATGGTCGCCATGCTCATTCCCGATATTCGCAACCCGTTCTATCCCGAACTGGTCAAGACCGTGCAGTCCGATCTCGAGGCGGTGGGGCTGGATACGCTGATCTTCAATACTGACGTGCCGGGCGGACACTCCCAGGATCTGGCGCGCGAATATTTTGCCCAGATCCGCAGCAAGCGCGTCGACGGGCTGATAGTGGGCGACTTCGCTCTGTTCGGTATCCACGAAATGCTGATCGGCATCGACATTCCTACGGTCTTCATCGGCGCCCTACCCAATGGCGCGGTGGACAGTGTCTTCGTCGACGATGAAAGCGCCTGCTATGAAATGGGGCGCTATTTGGCGGGCAAGGGCCATCGCCGCGTCGCCCAGATCACCGGGCCGGGCTTTTTCTCCGAGGCAATGGCGCGCGCCCGCGGCCTTCGGCATGGGCTCATCGAAGGCGGTGTTGCCGACGCCGATATCATCGATTTTGAAGGCACCTTCCTTGCCCCTTCGGGCATGGAGGGGATCGACTGGCTGCTGGCCAACCACGCCGACAACATGCCGACGGCGCTGTTTTTCGGCAATTACCTGATGGCGCTCGGCGGCATGGCGCGCCTATTCGACCACCAGATCAAGGTGCCCGACACGCTCGCCGTTGCCGTTTATGGCGACCAACCGCAGATGGACTATCTCCGCCCGCGCCTGACCCGCGCCGGGGTTGTGCCTTCGATCCAGGCGCATCGCGCCGCCAGCATGCTGATCGAGCGTCTCAATGGCAGTTTTACCGGGCCGCCACGAAGAGAAAGGCTCATCGGCACGCTGCGCACTTTCGACAGTGCCTGACCGGCCGGCGGCATTCGCCCGCCGCCTCTCGCCCAGAGAGCCAAAGGCCTGGGACGACGACAGGCGGCCCGAACGCGGCCAGAGGGGCCTGACTTACATACCGGCGGGCTGCCAGCCGGTTTGGGGTGTTACCGAGATCATCCAGGGAATGCCGAACCTGTCGATCAGCGAACCGAAGCCGGGAGACCAGAAGGTCTCTCCGAACGGCATGATGGCGCGCCCGCCTTCGGACAAGCCATCGAACCAGCGCTTGGCTTCCGCCTGGTTTTCGGTGTGCAGGGTGACGTCGAAACCATTTTTCGGCTTGTCGATATTGGGGGCCCAGGCCACGTCCATATCCGCGCCCATCAGGGCCTGATCGCCGATTTCGAGCCAGCAATGCATCAGCCAGCTGCGGTGTCTTTCCTCGGGCGCATGTTCGCCCGTCGCCGCTTCTCCATAGGTGACAGCGGAGGTTATGCGTCCGCCGAACAGAGCGGCATAAAATTCGAATGCCTCGCGGCATTGGCCCTGGAAACTCAGACTGGTGACGATTTTCATTGTCGTTGCCTTTCTTCGCCATGCCCTCGCTGGGAAACAGGCGAACTATACGCCTTCACCCTTCTCGAACAAGCTCGGGTCGCCGCGCCACGAGATCAATTTCCACCAGCGCCCCGACCGCCAGGGCGGTAACCCCGATCGTGGTGCGAGCCGGCAGTTTTCCCGGGGAGAAGAAACTGGGCCAGAGCGCGTTGAGATCGGCATAGTCGCGCTCGAACTGGGTGAGATAGATGCGCGCCATGGTGACATGCTCAAAGCCGAGGCCGATGCCCCCCAGGACCACGGCGAGATTGGCCATGACACGGCGGGTCTGAGCCTCGACCCCCTCGGGCAGGGGCGCATCGGGTGCCGAAGGATCGGTGGGCATCTGTCCGGTGACGAAGACCCAGCCATCGGCCTCGACCGCATGGCTGAAGGGCGCCACCGGCCGCGGGCCCGAAGCGATCATGTGATGGATAAGGCTCACGGTGCGTCCCCCTCAAAAACCATAGCGAATTGTGTCGGCGGTCTCGCTCAGATAGTCCGCCAGATCATCCCAGGCGATGCGGGCCGTGGGCGCGCCATAAGCATAGGCAGAGACCTCGTAAGGCTGGAACTGGATGATGAGGCCATAGGGATCGGAGAGATCCCAGCGTGTGGGATCGATCACCACGTCGGCGATATATTTGGGGTCGTCGAGCATCAGATTGTCGCCGTGCTCGGCTTCAAGCGCGGTGACGGCGAGCCGCAGCAGCGCTTTGCTCCATCCCTTGCCGGTGAAAAAATCGCGCGCCTCCATCAGGCGCCCTTCCTCGCGCAGATAATGCAGATAGGAAATCGTCCAATTGCCATGCGCCGCGCCGTGACCATACCAATAGGTGCTGACCGACAGGGTAATGCGCGCTTCGCCCGCCAATTCCTTGAGGGTGATGGAATTGGTCGTGTCGCTGGTGTCGAGATCGCTGCCCTCGGCCGGATCGTCCTTTGTGTCGAAGACGCCGGAGAGGCGCCCGGCTTCGGCCCGGATCGTGTCGTTGAAGGCATGTGCAAAGCTTTCATTGGCATCGATCTGCACGAAGGACAATTCGTGTTGGGCCAGAGGCCAGTAGGAATCGGGGTTATCGGCTTCGTTGGGGTCGGGCATGGCGCTGTAAAGCCCGACCGGATAGACGCGCAGACCCTCGATCATGCGACTGTTTTCGAGCACGCGGGCGCGGCTGACGAACAGATCGACAAGGCAGGAGACGCCCCGCTCGTCATAGAGACCGCTGGTCAATGGCCGGGCATCGCGCGTACAGGCGCGGCGGGCATGGGTCAGCCAGCCGCGCTGATCGGCCCGCAATTGCTCAAGAGCGGCCGGGCTCAGGCCGCCAATGGCGGTTTGATAGGTCTTTGTCAGGCGATCATCGGCCGCCGAAAGCGTGGGATCGTCGCAAATGGCGTGTTCGAACGGCGTCGCCGCCTTGGTACAGTCGAAGCTGGCCGCAGCGGCGGGACCGGCACCAAGCGCAAACAGCAGGGCAAGCACATAAACAAGACGAGCCGGCATCGGGCATTTCCTCGCGAAGGGATTGGCGCGATTGGGACCGAAACGGGCGGCGGCGTCAAGCGCCAGGCTCAGGCGACGTGCTGGCCTTTTGGCGACATGTCGCGGTCGAAGACCACGATACGGCCGCGCCCGGCCTGCTTGGCAGTATAAAGTGCCGCATCGGCCATATCGGCGGCTGTTTCGAGCTTGTCACCCTTATCGGCGAGACAGGCGCCGATACTGACCGAAATGGCCAGATCATCGCCGCCCGGCAGCGCGATCGACTGGTCGGACATGGCGCTCAGCAGCGCCTTGGCCATGCCGCGCAGGCGGGTCGGCGTGCAATCGGGAAGCAGGAGAATGAATTCATCGCCCCCCCAGCGCGCGCAGGCGCCGTCGCTGCCGATGGTCTGCGCCAGCCGGTTGGCGATGGCCAGCACCACCGCATCACCCGCGGCATGCCCGAACGTGTCGTTGACATGCTTGAAGCGGTCGATATCGACCAGCAGTACGCCGAACGGGCCGGTGACGGAGGCTTCGGCATGGGCGGCGGTAAAGCCCCGGCGATTGAGAATGCCCGTCTGGCCATCCCTGAAGGCGAGAGCTTCGAGCTCGAGCGTGCGTTCGCGCACCCGCGCTTCGAGCTGCCGCGTATGATCATCGACGGCACTGGCCATTTCGGTCAAGGCGGTGGAAAGCCGACCGATCTCGTCCTGACGGCCGCTGCCCATGGCGAGCGCAGGGCCATAATCGCCACGGCGGGCACGGCGGACCACCTCCTCGAGCCGCCCAAGACGGTCCAGCACCTGGCGCTTGAACACCAGCATGAGCACGAGCGTGACCAGCCCCATCATCGCCGCCAACAGCATGCCGATGGGCATGAACAGACGCCGGTCGATAATGGTGTCGATGTCCATGAAGGTCACATTGTACCAGCCGAGCTTGTCGAGATAGCCGACCCCGACCAGGGTTTCCTTGCCATCGACGGTCACGAAGGCGCTGTCGGCGAGCGTATCGGTGCCGGTGACGCCATCCATCAGGCGGCGCAGGGTCGCGGCATCCCGCGCGCCCTCGGCCAGCGAAAACACGCTGCGCTTGCTGTCGATACTGTCTTCGAAATTGGCGAGGCTCACCAGATGTTCGTCGCGATGGGCCTGGATCAACCCCTGCCGGTCGACAAAGATCGAGGTGATGCCTTTTTGCGGCACATTGACCACTTCCTGGATGAAAGCGGTGAGGTCGATACCGGTGCCGAGCACGCCCAGAACGGTTTTCCCCTCGCGGATGACGCAATTCATCCACACCTTGGTAACGCGCAGATTGGCGTCGTTATTGACGTTGAGGTGGCACCCCTCGCCCAGAGCCAATGTCGAATAATACCAGGCATCATCCGTCTTGGCCGGATCGAGCGTGTAGCGGAACTGATTGCCGGCATAGCCATTGGCGGCATCGTTGAAATAGTAATTGCCCGAGGCGGCGACGACGAAGAAATACGAGCCGTCGGCAAAATAGCGCCGATAATGCTCCAGCTCGGCCAGTCCCCGGCGCTTTAGCAGCGGATCGTCCTCGTTATGCGCCCAGTCGCGGATCGACTGGCTGCCGGCCAGCGTTTCGGCGAGAGAGACTTCGCGGATCAGCGTGCCAAGCCCGCGATGTCGATCGTAGAGCACCTGTTTTTCGGCGAACAACGTGCCCAGTTGCACGACCGTCGAATTGACGATCCATTGGAAAGCAAAAAAGGCCGGCACGGCGACCACGGCAAAGCCGAGCAACACGAAAAGCAGGACCCGCAGGCGCAGGCTATCCGCGATATGTCGGTGCAGGAGTGTAATGGCGCGACCTCGAGACAAGCGGGATTCCGGCTCCGCTGGCGCGCGATAGTTGCCGATCCATCGTCTAGACTTCGTTAATGAAAACGACAAAGAGAGGCACGTAGTCTCATCACCTGTTGAGCAGCAGCTGGGCGGCGGCCAGTTCCTCATGGCGCAGCTCATGCCCGCCTTCGTGCCACACCAGATGCGCATCGGCGCCGTGGGCGAGGAAGTAATCGGCGAGGGTCTGGGTAGCAGCAGCCGGCGCGATGGGATCGCGGCGGCCGGCGGTCAGCAGCACCTGACGCCCGGAAAAATCGGCTTCCGGCGGCGTAAAGGGTATCAGCGGGTGCATCAGCACGCCGGCATCGAACAAGGTAGGATCGGCGAACTGCACCGAGGCCAGGATATTGGCGCCGTTGGAATAGCCCAGTCCCGCCACGCGCGAGGGCCGGCGGGCGGCGATGTGGTCGCGCACGAACCCCGCCATGGCCGCGGTACGCTGGGCGAGGTCGGCCATGTCGTAGACGCCTTCGCCGGTGCGGCGGAAATAGCGCAGCGCGCCACGCTCGCTGACATCGCCGCGCGGCGCCACACGGGCCGCGCCAGGCATGAGCTGGGCGGCAAGATCGAAGAACTGGTTTTCATCTCCCCCGGTGCCGTGAAAAAGGAAGATCAACGGCGCATCGGCGCCATCGCCGTCGGCGGCGCGAAACTGATAATCGGACATGGCTGTCTCCTGCTCGTTATCTTCGATATCGGCAATCCAACCGCCTTCGCAACCGCTGGCGGGCGCCACGCACTGTCCTCATTTTGGAAACAGTGACGTTGCCTCCCCGGCGGGTTGAGATAAGGTGAGCCATGTTCCTCTCGGTTTTCGACATCTTCAAGATCGGCATCGGGCCTTCGAGCTCCCATACGATGGGGCCGATGTCGGCGGCGCGGCGTTTTCTCGACGAATTGCGCGGCGGGGCCTGGCCGCAGGCACGACAGGCAAAACCAGCGGCGCTGACGGCGAGCCTGCATGGCTCGCTGGCCCATACCGGGATCGGCCATGGCAGCGACCGCGCCGTGATCCTGGGCCTCGCCGGCCACGATCCGCGCAGCATCGACCCCGACCAGATGGACGCCATCATCGATGAAGTGCGCGCCAACGGCAGCGTCACCCCGCCGCACCACGCGGCCTATCGCTTCCGCCCGGCGGTCGACCTGGTGCTTGATACCCGTACGCCCCTGCCCGGCCATCCCAATGGCATGCAGTTCTGCGCCTTCGATACCGATGGGCAATTGCTGCTGCGCCGGGTCTATTTCTCCATTGGCGGCGGCTTTGTCGTCAGCTCCGATGAGCTGGCGGCGCTCAAGCAAGCGCCCGAGGCGCGCCAGGACGTGCCGTGGCCCTTCGCCAATGCCGCCGAAATGCTCGACATGGCCCGGCGCTCCGGGCTCTCCATCGCGGCGATGAAACGGGCCAATGAAGAGGTGCGAATGCGCCGCGCCGAGGTCGATGGGGCGCTGGACGAGATCTGGTCGGTCATGTCGGGCTGCATCCAGCGCGGGCTGGAGCAGGACGGGCAATTGCCAGGCGGGCTCAAGGTGCGCCGGCGGGCCAGGCGTCTGCACGAGCAGCTTGAGGACAAATGGCGGCGCAACGAGATCGATCCGCTGATGGCCAATGACTGGCTGAGCCTTTTCGCCATGGCGGTCAATGAGGAGAACGCCGCTGGCGGCCGCGTCGTCACCGCGCCGACCAATGGCGCCGCCGGGGTGATCCCGGCGGTTCTCTCCTATGCCCAGAAATTTCACGCCGGCGCCGGACGGACGGCGGTGCACGACTTTCTGCTCACCGCGGCCGCCATTGGCGGCATCATCAAGCATAACGCCTCGATTTCGGGGGCGGAGGTCGGCTGTCAGGGCGAGGTTGGCTCAGCTTCGGCGATGGCGGCGGCGGGGCTCTGCGCCATATTGGGCGGCACGCCAGAGCAAGTGGAAAATTCAGCCGAGATCGCCCTCGAACATCACCTCGGAATGACCTGCGACCCGGTGGGCGGACTGGTGCAGATCCCCTGCATCGAGCGCAACGCCTTTGGCGCGGTCAAGGCCGTCACCGCCGCATCCCTGGCGCTCAAGGGCGATGGCATCCACGCCGTGCCGCTTGACGCCTGCGTCGAAACCATGCGCCAGACCGGCCGCGACATGAGCGAGAAATACAAGGAAACCAGCCTCGCTGGTCTCGCGGTGAATGTGGTGGCCTGCTGAAAGCAGCTCTCATTGCGCAAAGCCGTCCTGCAAGCGCTGAAACTCTCCCGCGGCCCGGGAAGGGGCACCATTGCGCGCGCCCTCTTCCGGCTTTGCTCAAAACGCTCTCAGCTGCGCCCGAACTCGTCCTCGATGCGGATGATGTCGTCTTCGCCCAGATAGGACCCGGTCTGCACTTCGATCAGTTCGAGCTCGATCTTGCCCGGATTGGCGAGGCGATGGGTGCAGCCAAGCGGCAGGTAGATCGACTGATTTTCGCTCAGCATCGACACCTGTCCATCGACCGTCACCTCGGCCGTGCCGCGCACCACGATCCAGTGTTCGGAGCGGTGATGGTGCTTTTGCAAGGAGAGTTTCTTGCCCGGCTTGACGAACAGCTTTTTGACCTGGAAGCGCTCGCCCATCAGGATGGAGGAATAGCCGCCCCAGGGGCGGTAGGAGGTCTTGTGTGTCTCGGTAAGGGCGCGGGTGGCGCTGTCGGCCTTGAGTTGCTTGGCCAGCGCGCCGACATTCTGCGCCTGGCTGAGGCGCCCGACAAACACCGCGTCCTCGGTGGCAATCACCGCGACATCATCGAGCCCATCGACCACGATATGGGCGTGATCGGAGACAATCAGGGAATTGGTCGAGTTGGACACCAGGGCCGGACCGCTGATGGCATTGCCCTGCTCGTCCCGCTCCTGGCCCTTCCAAACCGCATCCCAGGCCCCCAGATCCGACCAGGCGAACCCGACCGGCAGCACGGCGGCTTTGTCGGTGCGCTCGAAAATGGCGAAATCGACCGAAATATTGGGCGAGGCGGCAAAGGCCGTTTCATCGAGCCGGATGAAATCGAGATCGCGCCGGGCGCCGAGAACGGCGTCGCGCGCGGCGGCGAAAATTTCCGGGGCGAGGCGCTCGCATTCAGCGAGGAACACGGCGGCAGGCAGCATGAACATGCCCGAATTCCAGGCAAATCCGCCCTGGGCCAGCATCTCCTCGGCCCGCTCGAGATTGGGCTTTTCGACAAAGGCGGCAACCTTGTGGGCGCCATGGCCCAAAGCCGCGCCCATGGCGATATAACCATAGCCGGTTTCTGGCCGATCAGGCGTGATGCCGAAGGTGACCAGATGCCCTTCGCGCGCGGCGGCGGCGGCGGCATCGACAGCGGCGACGTAATCCGCGCTGGCATCGATCAGGTGATCCGAGGCGAGGACATGCAGCACCGCATTCGCGTCGCTGGCCATGGCCAGATGGGCTGCTGCGGCGATGGCGGCAGCGGTGTTGCGCGCCACAGGCTCGAGCAGGATCGCCCCCAGATCAATGCCGGCGGCCTGCGCCTGCTCGGCGACGAGGAAGCGATATTCCGCATTGGTGATGACGATGGCCGGGCTATAGCGCCCCTTGTCTCCGACCCTGTCCAGGCTACGCTGAAAAAGGCTGTCGCCTCCGACCAGGTCGATGAACTGCTTGGGCCGCGCCGAGCGCGATTTCGGCCACAGGCGGGTTCCCTGACCCCCAGCGAGAATGACAGGAACGATGGATGACACGAGCTTGTCCTTGCACTGCTTGGCGAGATTGGCCAAAGCACATATCGCAGGCGGCGGCGTAACGCCACCGCCAAGCGGCGATTGATACGGCGCTCCGGCGCGTTAATCCCCGCCTTAAGCGCCACTGAGGACGCAAGGAGACGGTTTTTGCGGGTTCTGCATGTCTATAAAACCTATCTGCCGGACGATTTCACCGGCGTGCCGCGCGTCATCCATGCGCTGGCCGAAGGCATGCTGCCTTTCGGCGTGAAAAGCGAGGTTCTGGCGCTGAGCGCCAGCCATGGCGGCACCACCCAGACCGTGGACAACCACGTCGTGCACATGGCGCGGCAGGATCTCGACATCGCCTCGGCTGGGCTGTCGCTCTCGGCCTTCTCCCTGTTCCGGCAGCGCGCCAGGGAAGCCGACATCGTCAATTATCACTTTCCCTGGCCGATGGCCGACCTGCTGCATCTGATCATGCGCCCCAGGACGCCGAGCGTCGTCACCTATCACTCCGACATCGTGCGGCAGAAAAACCTGCTCAAGCTTTACGCCCCGGTCCAGAACCGGTTCCTCTCCACCGTCGATGCCATCGTCGCCACTTCGCCGAACTATCTGCGCACCAGCGCCGTGTTGAAAAATTTTCCCGGCAAGACCTCCGCCATTCCCATCGGCATCGCCGACGTGCCTCCGCCGACACCGGAACTGCTGCAGCGCTGGCGCGAACAGGTCGGAGAGGGGTTCTTTCTCTTTGTCGGGGCACTACGCTACTATAAGGGCCTCCAGTTTCTGATGGCAGCAGCCAGAAAAACCGGATTGCCTGTCGTCGTGGCCGGCGCGGGCGAGACGACAGAATGGGCGGAAATGGGCGGCCCGAGCGTCCGCTTTGTCGGGCCGGTCAGCGAGGACGACAAGATGGCGCTGCTGGCGCTGTGCCGCAGCTTCGTGTTTCCCTCGCATTTGCGCTCCGAAGCGTTTGGCGTAGCCCTGGCGGAGGCGGCCCGAGCGGGCAGAGCGATGATTTCCTGCGAAATCGGCACCGGCACCAGCTTCGTCAACCTTGGAGGAGAAACCGGGCTGGTGGTACCGCCCGAAAACGTGCCGGCACTGGCCGAGGCCATGCGCAGCCTCGCCGCTTCCCCCGAACAGGCCGGGCAGATGGGTCGGGCGGCGCGGCACCGCTATGAAACCCTGTTCCGCGCCCAAGACATGGCGACAGCCTATCTGGAGCTTTACCGGCGCTTGATGGAGACGCGCCAGCAAAGCGTGTCGCGCTTTAGTCGATGAACCGCAAGCCGGCGAACCTGCCGTCTCTCCAGATCAATTCGCAGGGCCGCAGCATATTGCCGATGACCAGGCTTATGGCCGCCGGGAGCTGGGCGTTTCCCATCATGGCGATCATCACGCCCGAATGCGAAACATTGACGATGGTGACGTCCATCCGGGAGCGTCCCGCATCAATCGCTGCGGGGCCGCGCAGAACGGGCGCGGATCGTTTTTCTTGTCGCCGGTCGTCCAAGCTGGTCATTCAACCTTGGTACCCCGGCGCGATCAACAGATGCTGAACAAAACCGCTAAAATGCCAGCAAAGCCGGCAGCCTGCCGGGCAAATGGGTTTGCGGGGCGAATCCCGGAGCAGGTCTGCCGAAACTGGGAACCAGTTTGGGGAAAAAGACCTGCCAAGAACAACGAGCTAAACTGACCTGAAAGAAACGCGACGCGCGTCAGTCTTTTTTCCGGCTCAGCTCGATCATTCGCTCCACCGCTGCGCGGGCGGGCGCGATCAACTCCTCGGGCACCACGACTTCCTCGGTCATGGTGTGCAGGCTCCACAAGACGTTTTCGAGATTGATACGCTTCATATGCGGGCAGATATTGCAGCCGCGCAGGAAATCGACGCCGGTGGTCTCGCTGGCTACATTGTCCGACATCGAGCATTCGGTCACCATGACGACGCGCGCCGGCCTCGTCGACTTCACCCAGTCGATCATCGCGGCGGTCGACCCGGAAAAATCCACCGCGTCGATCACCTCGGGCGGGCATTCAGGATGGGCGATGATCTTGGCCGTGGGATAGGCGTGGCGAAGCTCGGAAATATCCTCGGCGGTAAAGGTTTCGTGCACCTCGCAGGCGCCGGCCCAGGTGATGATCTTCTTGTGGGTCTTCTTGGCGGTATTCTTGGCCAGATACTGGTCGGGGATCATCATCACCGTATCGCCCTCGACCCGATTGACGATGTCGAGCGCATTGGACGAGGTGCAGCACACATCGGTCACCGCCTTCACCGCCGCCGAAGTGTTGACATAGGTGACGACCGGCACGCCGGGATAGCGGGCGCGCATGGCCATCACATCCTCGGCGGTGATCGATTCGGAGAGCGAGCAGCCGGCGCGGCTGTCGGGAATCAGCACCGTCTTGCCCGGATTGAGCAGCTTTGACGTCTCGGCCATGAAATGCACGCCGCATTGCACGATCACCGATTGGCGCACCCTGGTCGCCTCGATGGCCAGTTGCAGGCTGTCGCCCACCACATCGGCCACACCGTGATAGATCTGCGGCGTCTGGTAATTATGCGCCAGGATCACCGCGTCCTTTTCGACCTTGAGACGGTTGATCTGGAAGATCAGCGGCGCATAGAACGACCATTCGATCTCGGGGATCTTGTCCTTCACCCGCTCGAAGATCTTGTCGGTGGCGCGTTCGACGGCCTTGGAGAATTTCAGGTCGAATGTTTCGGCCAGGATCGCCCGCGCCTCGATAAGCGGGGTGATCGCGTTGATCGTGTGAACCATGGACCTATCCTTCGCGCGGGGAGAGCCGGAACCTAGGTATTTTTGGCTTTCATTTCAATGAACGCTCTTGCAGCTTTTGCGCTCTGCCCCTAACCCTTGCCCAGAGATTTCCGAGCCAGACGAGGTCGTCATGCCGCAAGACGCCAATGCCATCCGTTCCATCCTGACCCTGGCGCCGGTGGTGCCGGTCATTATCCTGGACGATGTCGCCAAGGCAAGGCCGCTGGCCGAAGCGCTGGTGGCGGGCGGGCTGCCCATTCTCGAAGTGACCTTGCGCACACCCAATGCGCTCAAGGTCATGGAGGAAATGGCCAAGGTGAGCGGCGCCATCGTCGGCTCGGGCACGGTACGCAACGACGTGCATATGCGTGCGTCAGTCGATGTCGGCTGCCGCTTCATGGTGTCGCCGGGCGCTTCGCCGCGCCTGCTCGATGCGGCCGAAGACATCTCCATTCCACTCCTGCCCGGCATCGGCACCCCCACCGAAGCCATGACCGCGGCCGAACGCGGCTATTCTTTCCTTAAATTCTTCCCCGCCGAGGCCCTGGGCGGCGCGCCGGTGCTCAAGGCCTTCGCCTCGCCCTTGCCCGACATCACCTTCTGCCCCACTGGCGGCATCGACCCGGCCAAGGCCAAGACCTATCTCGCCCTGCCCAATGTCATCTGCGTCGGCGGCTCGTGGATCATGCCCAATGACGCCCTCGAAAGCGGCGACTTCGCCCGTATCGAGACCCTGGCCCGCGAAGCGAGCGCCCTTAGGGGATAAGACAGTATGCGAGCCCCCGTTACCCCATGACCCGGCCCACCAAGACCCCGCCCCACGGCCTCGGCCATTTGCGCGTCATTTTCACGGACCGGGCCTATATCGGCCCCGGCCGCGCTGACCTGCTCGAAGGCATTGCCCGCACCGGCTCCATATCTGCCGCCGGCAAGGCCATGAGCATGAGCTACAAGCGCGCCTGGGGGCTGGTACAGGCGCTCAATGAAGGCTTTGGGCACCCGCTGGTCGAGACCGCCCGCGGCGGCGCGGCGCAGGGCGGCGCCCATTTGACCCCCTTTGGCCAAGACGTGCTGGCCCGCTATCGCGCCATGCAGCACGCCACCGAACAGGCCATCGCGGCGGACGTGGCCGCGATGCGCAACCTGATCCCACCCGGCTGACCATGCGGCAATGCCAAGTTGGGTCTTGCACCGCGATGCGGTTTCGGCCATCGATATGGCTATATAAACATATCGGAGGTCCCATGTCCCGTCTGCTGCTTTCCCTTGCTGCCTTCACGCTCGTCGCACTGCCGGCCCATGCCGAAACCGTCAATGTCGCGGTCGCCGCCAATTTCACCGCCGTGGCCGAGGAACTGGCGCAACTGTTCACCGCCGAAACCGGCCACGATGTCGAGTTGAGCTTTGGCGCCACGGGCGGCCTTTATACCCAGATCACCCAGGCTGCGCCTTTTGGCGTGTTCCTTGCCGCCGACACGGCCCGCCCCGAACTGGCGATCACCGAAGGCCATGCGGTCGACGGCAGCTTCTTCGTCTATGCCAAGGGCCGGCTGGCGCTTTATGGCCCCGGCCGCGATCTCAGCGCGGGCGAGGCCGCGCTCAAGGCCGATTTCAGCCAGATCGCCATCGCCGATCCGAACGCCGCCCCCTATGGCAAGGCGGCCGTGGAAACCCTGACGGCGCTGGGGCTGTACGAAACACTCGAGCCCAAGGTCGTATGGGGCGAAAACATCTCCCAGACGCTGCAATTCGTCGAAAGCGGCAATGCGGAACTCGGTTTCGTCGCCGCCAGCCAGGTGCTCGGCAAGCCCGATCAGTGGCTGGTGCCCGAAGACCTGCACGCCCCCATCGCCCAGGGCGCGGTTCTGCTCAAGGAAGGCGAGAACAACCCCGCCGCCATCGCCTTTGTCGATTTTCTCAAATCCCAAACGGCAGTGGCGGTGATCGAGGCTTCGGGCTATTCCGTTCCCTGATGGATCTGACCCCGCTCCTTGCCCCGATTAGCCTCACGGTGACGCTGGCCCTCAGCGTCACCGTCATCCTTATCGTCCTTGGCACGCCGCTCGCCTGGTGGCTGGCCCATGGGCGGGGCTCGGGCAAGGAAGTGGTCGGGGCGCTGGTAACGCTGCCGATGGTGCTGCCGCCCACTGTTCTGGGGTTTTATCTGCTGCTCGCGCTCGGCCCCAATGGGCCGGGCGGACAATTGGCGGCGCTGTGGGGCGCGCGCACACTGGCCTTTTCCTTTCAGGGCCTCGTGCTTGGCTCCGTCATCGCCTCCCTGCCCTTCATGGTGCAGCCGCTACGCAATGCCTTCGCCGCCATCGAGAAAGACGTGCTCGAAGCCTCCGACACGCTGGGCGCCTCGCGCTGGCAGCTCTATTGGCGCATCGTCTTGCCGCTGGCTCGCCCGGGCTATCTCGTCGGGGGCATCATGGCCTTCGCCCACACGGTGGGCGAGTTCGGCGTGGTGTTGATGATCGGCGGCAATATTCCGGGCCGGACCAAGGTGTTGTCCATCGCCATTTACGACTATGTCGAGCGGCTGGATTGGGACAAGGCGCATATGGTGGCGGCCGGCATGGTGGCCTTCGCCTTCCTCGTCATCTTTTCCACCATGATCCTCAATCGAAAGGCCACCGAGCCAGTACATTGACGACTAACATGTTAGTTGCTAGGGCAGGCCCACCAAGCCTTTGGAGCTCAAACCATGCCCGCTCTCGACAAGATCCTCACCATCGACGAAATGATGCGGGTAGCGCGCCGCCGCGTGCCCAAGATGTTCTTCGACTACGCCGATAGCGGCTCCTATACCGAAGGCACTTACCGGGAAAACGAGAGCGATTTCGGCAAGATCAAGCTCAACCAGAAAGTGGCGGTAAACCTCGAGGGCCGCAATCTCAAGACCACCATGCTGGGCAAGGAAATCACCATGCCCCTCGCCATCGCCCCGGCGGCCACCGGCGGCATGCAGGTCGCCGATGGCGAGATCAAGGCGGCCAGGGCGGCGGAAAAATTCGGCATTCCCTTCGCCCTCTCGACCATGAGCGTGTGCTCGATCGAGGACATCGCCGAGAACACCACCGCCCCTTTCTGGTTTCAGCTCTATGTGATGCGCGACCGCGATTTCATCTTTCGCCTGATCGATCGCGCCAAGGCCGCCAAATGCTCTGCCCTGGTATTGACCATGGATCTGCAGATCCTCGGCCAGCGGCACAAGGACATCAGGAACGGGCTCTCCACCCCGCCCAAATTCACCCCGTATTCGATCTGGCAGATGATGCAGCACCCGCTCTGGTGCCTGGGCATGCTGGGCACCAAGCGCCATACCTTCCGCAACATCGTCGGCCATGTCAGTGGCGACCATGACCTCGCCTCGCTCTCGGCCTGGACGGCCAGCCAGTTCGACCCGACGCTCAATTGGGGCGACGTCAAATGGATCAAGGAGCGGTTCGGCGGCCCGGTGATCGTCAAGGGTGTGCTCGACCCCGATGATGCGCAGGCGGCTGTCGACAATGGCGCCGACGCCATCGTCGTCTCCAATCACGGCGGGCGCCAGCTCGACGGCGCGCCCTCGACCATCCGCGTCCTGCCCGAAATCGTCGACCGCGTCGGCCACAGGACCGAGGTCTATCTCGACAGCGGTATCCGCTCGGGGCAGGACGTGCTCAAGGCTCTGGCCTATGGCGCCAAATCCACCTTTATCGGCCGGCCCATGCTCTATGGCCTGGGCGCCGCTGGCGAAGCCGGCGTCACCCGCGCGCTGGAGATCATCCGCAAGGAACTCGACACCACCATGGCCCTGTGCGGGGAACGCGACGTGCTCAATCTGGGGCTGCACAACATCTATTCCAACGACATCCCGCCCCGCAATGCGCCCAAGCCCGCCCAAAGCACAGTCTGAGCCGACGATCCGTGCAAGGGGCGCTGGCTATGGCTTGCCGGCGCCCTCTCATCTTCGACGCCGGTTCGATACAGTTTTACGCAGTCGCGGAAGTGTCCCGTAAAATCTTGATGGCAAGCTCTGGTCGGATCAGATCGATCCTTTGGGGCTGGAAATCATGGCTGCGACCTCTTCTGGTGAAAATGGCGTTCTGACGTCCTCGGGCGAAATCTCGCTCGACGCTCTCAAGACCATGGTGGGCGGCGCGGGCAGCACGCGCCACGAGCCGATCGATCCGCAACTGCTGGCCGGAATGGATCCGGACGCCGACCCATCCCCCGACAGTTTACCGGCAAAGCTCCAGGAGAAGGCCGCCGATAGCGCTGCGTCCGGCAAAACGGCGGCTGACGTCTATAAAGACGTGTTCGAGATGACCCATAAAAAGGTCAAACTGCCCAAACCCGTGACCAGCACGGAAGACGCGACGGTGATCTATACCAAGGGCAATGGCGAGATAACCCCCAACTTCAGCGGCACCCATTTCGACGACAGGATTGCCAAGGCCAAGCATGATCTTGGCAAGGCCAGCACCGATGTCGCGCGCAAACAGGGCGACTTCGATACCGCCGATGCCAACCGGGGCAAGGCCTTCGAAGCGGCCAAAACCACGGTGAAAAGCTATTCCGAAGCGCGGGAGACCGGCAAACTGATCGAGGAAGCCGCGACCAAACAGCTGGAAACGGCTCGCAAGGACGTGGATCGCGCCCAAAAGACCGAGGATACGGCCCGCCAGCGCTATGAGGGTAGCAAGGCGGGGCTCGACACGCTCAAGGACGATCTGCGTAAAGGCCCGGCAAAGCCGCAGAGCGACATGGCCGATCAACGCGGCCGCTCCGCCTCGCTGGGCGGCAATCCGGTCGAGCACGGCGCGCCCGCCCTTAAGGATCTCAAGACCGCCCTCGACCAGACCCGGGCCTCCAAGGCGGAGCTGGACAAGGCCAGCGGCGATCTGGGGCGCCTGAACAAGACGCTGGACGACACCAAACTCGCCACCCAGGAGGCCAAGAGCGCGGCGGAAAGCGCCAAATCCGGCGCCAAGGATGCCCGCGCAGCAGCCCTCGGCAAGCTGGCGGACGCCACCACGGCCAAGACCGAAGTCAGGGACGCTCTCGACCAGGCCCAGGCCAAAGAGCAGCAGCAGGCGAAAAACCTCGAAAAGGCCACGGAAAACGTCACGACCAAGGAAGCAGCCAAACAGGAGGCCAAGACCAAGGGCGTTGCCGACAAGATGCGCGAATATGGCGGCAAGGCCTTTGACAAGCTTGCCCAAAAGGCGGTGACCACGCTGGACAAAAAGGTCAAGGCCGAGGCCAAGACCAGCGGCACCTACGCCTATACTGAGGACGTGCGCCACTACCCCACCCCGGTTCTGGAGCACGAGAAGATCGTCGATGGCAACCGGACGGTCGAAAAGACCAAGCTATCCGAAACCGCCTATCGGGAGTCCCAGGAAGGATATTCGTCCGCCCAGGGTCGCGGCGCCCAGACCAAGGTGTCGGTCAGCCACATGCGCTACGACGAAACCAAGACCACGGTTGACCATGACGATGGCACGAAGACGACGACGATCGACCGCTCGGGCTTTTACGCCGGCGCGGAAGGCGAAGGGGGATACAAAGCCAATGTCGCCGGCGCGGCGGGCCGCATTGAAGACAAGCTGGTGCTCGACTGGACCGACGAAACCATCGAGATCAAGGACTTCGGCTCCAGCAAGCAGGTCGATACCGAAGGCTACAATGTGCATTCGGACAGCGGCGTGAAGGTCGAAGGCAGTGTGACCGCCAACGGCATTTCGGGCGAGGCGAAGATCTACACCGACAACACCAGCACCACTTATAAGGAACGCGCCTATACCCATGAAGACGGCAGTTCGACCACGGTGGGCGGGAAGGTCTTTTCGACCGCCGGCGGCTATGCCGGCATCAGCGGCGATTTGAAGCTCGATCCCCTCGATGGCGGGGTCAAGGCGAAAGGCAAGATGGGCGCCAAATCCTATGCGGGGTTCGGCGGCGGCGGTTCGCTGTCCCACCATACCACCGCGGGCAATGGCGCGGGCGTCTCGGGCGAGATCGCTGTCGGTAAAATCGGCGGCGAAGGCGAGTTCGACTTCAACTATGATGGCAGCAAAGCGACGCTGAAGATTTCCGCCAGCGGAGGCGCCGGGCTCATCGGCGGCAAGGGAACGCTTGAGATCACCGGCGACGTGCAGAATGGCCTTGATTCCGCCCGCCGCGACACCTTCTTCGACTACACGGCGAAGGAAAAGGCCGGCAAGGCCCGCATCCAGCAAGGCTCATACGATATCTTTGCCGAAAACGGCATGTTCAATAAATACAGCGCCGTTCCATCCGCCTCTTCACCTCAGACCAGCGAGGACATTCATCGCCTCGGTATCGAGCAGGGCGTAACGGTCCACGCCCCGCCCGTCGAAGGCGCTGGACACGTGCCGGACACCTGGGTGCCGGCCATCAAAAACCCCGAACCCTCCTTTGCTGAAAAGCTCGTCAACACGGCTTTGATACAGCCCAAATTCTGGCTCGGCTTCTTCCGCTAAAGCGGTCGGGCGGGCACACAGCCGGTGATAGCGGGGGAGCGCAAGCATCCCCGCCATCTTCGGGCATCAGGCGGCTGCCGAAGCCTCGCGGCGCATGCGACGGCGCACTTCGCGGCGCTGCATTTCGACCTTTGGATCGGGAACCGGGACCGCCGCAATCAGCTTCTTGGTATAATCGTGCTGCGGATTGGAGACGATCTGCTCGGCATCGCCCAGTTCCACCACTTCCCCCAGATACATCACCAGCACGCGCTGCGCGATATGGCGCACCACGGCGATGTCGTGGGAGATGAACAGCATGGAAATGCCCAGCTCTTTTTGCAGGTCCATCAGGAGGTTGATGACCTGCGCCCGGATCGACACGTCGAGCGCCGACACCGCTTCGTCGCACACCACCAGCTTGGGCCTGGTGATCAGCGCCCGCGCGATACCGATGCGCTGGCACTGCCCGCCGGAAAATTCGTGCGGATAGCGATTGATCATGCTGGGAACCAGCCCGACCTTCTCCATCATCTCGGCAACCCGCGCCGTGCGCTCGGCCTTGCCGATCCCGGGCGCATGCGTGAGCAGCGGCTCGGCGATGATGGCGCCGGCGGTCATGCGCGGATTGAGGGACGCCAGCGGGTCCTGGAACACCATCTGGATATCCTTGCGCAGGGCCAGAAGCTGCTTGGAATTCATCTTCTGGATGTCCTGGCCCAGCCAGACCGATTCCCCGCCGCTGGCCTGCACCAGCCGGGTGATGGCGCGCGACAGGGTCGATTTGCCCGAGCCGCTTTCCCCCACAATGCCCAGCGTCTCGCCCTCGTGCAGATCGAACGACACGTTCTGAACCGCCTTGAGGATCTTCTTGGCGCCGAACAGCCCCCCGCCGGGAAGGGAGAACTCCACCGACAGATTGCGCACTTTGAGGATGGGTTCTTTCTCGCTCATGCTTCGCGCGCTCCGGTCATGAAGTCGTAGGAGACGGTGGACAGGCGATCGACCTGCTTGTCCAGCCGCGGCAACGCCGCCAGAAGGCCCTGGGTATAGGGATGCTGAGGCCGATCGAAGATGTCTTCGGTCTTGCCATATTCCATCACCCTGCCATCGAACATCACCAGCGTGTCCTCGCAGGTGCCGGCCACGATGCCCAGATCGTGGGTGATCAGCACGATGGCGGTGCCGAAATCCTCCTGCAGATCGACCAGAAGGTCGATAATGCCGGCCTGCACCGTCACGTCCAGCGCCGTGGTCGGCTCGTCGGCAATCAGCAGTTCAGGCTGGCACAACAGCGCCATGGCGATCATCACGCGCTGGCGCATGCCGCCCGAAAACTCATGCGGATACATGTGGATGCGGCTCTTGGCATCGGTGATGCGCACCGCATCGAGCAGCCGCACGCTTTCCGCCACGGCGGCCGAATGGCTCATGCCCTTGTGCAATTCGAGCACTTCGGTCATCTGCCGGGAAATCCGCAGATAGGGATTGAGCGAGGTCATCGGGTCCTGGAAGATGATGCCGATGCGCTGCGCGCGATAGGCGTTCATCTGCTTGCGCGGCAGGTTGAGGATTTCCTTGCCGTCGAACTTGACCGAGCCGGAGGCGCGGCCATTCTTGGGCAGCAGCCCGAGAATGGAGAAGGCGCCCTGGGTCTTTCCCGAGCCGCTCTCGCCCACGATAGCCAGCGTCTTGCCCTTTTCGAGCGTGTAGCTGAGATCCTTCACCGCATGGACGATACCGTCCTGGGTGATGAAATCCACCTTGAGATTTTTGACGTCGAGCAATGTCATTTTCGCTCCTATCGATCCTTGGGATCGAGCGCGTCGCGCAACCCGTCACCGATATAGGTCAGACAGAACAGCATGGTAACCAGCACTAATGCCGGGGCCAGAAGCAGCCAGGGCATGACCTCGGCCACCGGCGCTCCGGCGGAGATCAATGTCCCGAGCGAGGTCTGCGGCTCCTGCACACCAAGGCCCAGATAGCTGAGGAAGCTTTCGGCAATGATGATTTCGGGAATGGTGAGCGTTGCATAGATCACCACCGGCCCGGTCAGATTGGGCACGATATGGCGCATGATGATGGTGAAGGGCTTCACGCCGCCGGCTCGCGCCGCCTCGACGAATTCCTTCTCCTTGATCGATAGCGTCTGCCCGCGCACGATGCGCGCCATGGTTAGCCATTCGATGGCCCCGATACCGATGAACAGCAGCACCGGATTGCGCCCGAACATCACCACCAGGATGATGACGAACAGGATATAGGGCAGCGCATACATGATATCGACGAAGCGCATCATGATCGCATCGACCCGGCCGCCGAAATAGCCGGCCACCGCGCCATAGACGACGCCGATGGTCACCGAGACCAGCGTCGCCACCAACGCCACGATAAGGCTCATCTGCGTCCCTTGCAGGACGCGCGCCAGCATGTCGCGCCCGTTCTGGTCGGTGCCCAGATAGTGCCCCACCTCGAAATTGGGCGGCTTGCGGATATTGCTCCAGTCGACCTGCGCATAGCCCCACGGAACGAGATACGGGCCGACAATGGCGGTGACGATGATCAAAACCAGAATGGCGATGGACACCACCGCCGCCTTGTTGCGGGCCAGCCGGCGCAACGCATCCTGGGTCAGCGAACGGCCTTTGGGCGCATCCAGACTTGCCAGCTTGTTGGCATAGGTGGTGAGAACCTGATCCTTACCTGTCAATCCGGGCATCAGCTGTACCTCACCTTGGGATCAAGCCATGCATAGACCAGGTCGACGATCAGATTGAGGGCGAGAATGATGAACATGTAGAGGATGGTCGTGCCCAGCACGACGCCATAGTCGCGGTTGAGCGCCGCGGTGACAAAATATTTGCCGATGCCGGGCAGGCCGAACACCTGTTCGACGGCCAGCGATCCCGTCAGCAGATAGGACAGGCCCGGCCCCAGATAGGACACGACCGGCAACAGCGCCGGCTTGATGGCGTGGCGCGCCACAACCAGCCGCTCGCCCAGCCCTTTGGCGCGGGCCGTCCGCACATAGTTCGAGCCAAGCACCTCGATCATCGAGCCGCGCATCAATCGCGAGATGCGTCCCGCATGCGGCCAGGCCAGCACCGTGACCGGCAGCACCAGATGCATCCAGCTGCCATTGACCCAGCCACCGGCCGGCAGCCATTTGAGATAGACGCCGAACCACAGCTGCAGCAGCGCCGCCATCAGGAAGTTGGGGATCAGCACGCCCACCATGACGCCCAGCACCAGCACATAGTCGGGCCACTTGTTCTGGTAGACCGACGCCACCATGCCCGCCAGCAATCCGACCACCGTGGCGATCACGAAGGCGGTCAGCGCCATGGTCAAGGTGAAGGGAAAACCGATGGCGATCAACTGGCTGACATTGAACCCGTCGATTACCATCGAGGGTCCGAGGTCGCCCTGCACCAGGCGCCAGATATAGATGAAATACTGCACGATCAGCGGCTGATCGAGATTGTAATGGGCGCGCAGATTGGCCAGCACGGTCGGCGGCAAGGCGCGTTCGCCATCAAAAGGACCGCCCGGCGCCAGGCGCAGGATAAAGAAACAGGCGGTAACGGCAATCAATGCAATCGGAATGGCCGAAAGCACGCGCCGAAAGGCATAAGCCAGCATTGTTTGGGACTCCCTGACCGGGGCGCGATGCGGAAAAAGGTCGCGCGCCGCTCGGACAAAAGAACCGTGGGGACCTGAGGCCCCCACGGTTTTTGATTTCTATCCGCTTATTCCGACTTGGACAGCCAGCGGGTACGGAAGATATTCTTCGGGTTTTCTTCAAAGCCCGAAATCTTCGGCGACACCACGTCCTTGGACACATACCAGTAGATCGGGATGGCAGCGAACTCGTCCATGGCGATCTTTTCGGCATTGGCCAGCAGCTGGCCACGGGCCTTCAGATCCAGCTCGGTCGAAGCCTGGGTCATCAGCGCATCGAACTCGGCGTTCGAATAGCGACCGTAATTGTTGCCCCAGTTCATCGTACCGCCCTGGTCGATGCCGGTCTTGAGCAGGTCAAGCGTATTGGACGGATCGTTATAGTCCATCAGCCAGCCGGCGCGGCCCACCTGGAAGTCACCGGCGCGCAGGGCGTCGTAGTGAACGGCGGTTTCGGCGTTGAACAGCTCGATCTTGATGCCAATCGGCTCCCACATGGCGGCGAGCGCCACGGCGATACGCTGGTGGTTGTCGTTGGTGTTGTAGCGCAGCTGCAGGGTCAGCGGATTGGCCGGGCCGTAACCGGCTTCGGTCATCAGGTCCTTGGCATGCTCGACGCGCTCTTCATAGGGCGTATCGGCCCAGGCCGGATGATAGGCGTTTTCGACATAGTTGGCAGCGCCCGGCGGCACCCAGCCATAGGCCGGCAATTCGCCGGTGCCCAGGATATCGGGTCCGATCACGTCACGCACGATGGTGGTCGAGAGCGCTTCGCGGATACGGATATCGGAGAGGACCTGGCCTTCCTGCTGGTTCATCACATAGTAATAGATGCCCAGGAACGGGGTCACATGCGCCTGACCGGGCATGTTATCCTGCAGCCACTGATACTGGTCGGCCGGGAAGTCGGTCAGGATGTCGAACTCGCCCGCGCGGTAGCGGTTGAGCGCAGCGGCCTGGTCCTCAAGGACGTGGTAATAGACCTCGTCGATCTGGACATTGGCGGCGTCGTAATAGTCGGCGTTCTTCTCCGAGCGGACATAGGAGCCCGGCAGCCATTCCTTGACCAGATAAGGGCCGTTGCCGACGATGTTCTCGACCTTGGTCCATTCATCGCCCAGCTTTTCGACCAAGTGGCGCGGAACCGGATAGGCGGTGTAGTGGGTCAGCGCTTCGAGGAAGAACGGGGTCGAGGCGTTGAGGGTGATTTCGAGCGTCTTGTCGTCGATGGCCTTGACACCGAGCTCGTTGAAATCGGTGATTTCGCCCGAGTTGATGGCTTCCGCGTTCAGGATCGGGAACTGCAGATAGGCATAGTCGGCGGCAGTCTTGGGATCGAACAGGCGCTGGAAGGCGAAAACGAAGTCGCCCGCGGTCACCGGGGTGCCGTCGGACCACTGAATGCCGTCACGAAGATGGAAGGTGTAGACAGTGCCGTCCTCGGAAATGTCCCAGCTTTCGGCCTGGCCGGCAATGGCTTCGGCCGATGGGCTCTCGGTCAGAAGGCCTTCGATATAATCGCCGATGACGCGGTTTTCCCAGTCGCCGGAGGCCTTGTGCGGATCGAGGGTGCCGGGATCGCCACCATTGTGCAGCTGCAGCGTCACCGCTGAAGCGGCCGTGCTCATCATCAGCGCCATGGCGCCGGCGGTTGCGACCGCCTGAATGGCTGTGGTGAACTTCATTCTCGTCCCATCTCCTTGTAGAAGTCTGAAAGTGTTGCTGTCCGCACGTTTGAAATGCGGGCTGAAAACCCTCGCGCCGCCGGTTTTGTCCGGTCGGTCAAGATTGCTGGACGGTATCGCGCCAAAGCGTCCACTGACAAGCAAAAGATTGACCTAAACGTCAAGAGACGGGGGATTGTTAATATCTCGCCCCAAAGAGAACAAAATTGCATGGGTCGCCCGCCGATAAAAACGGCGCACCGCCTGTCATGACGGCACCGGCAAAAAGTCAAAATCCGGCGACCGGGCAGGAACAGCGACTTTCAGCCACAGTCTGTGCCAGAGCTGCACCACCGCTGGAGGGAAGAAGACTGTGACGGCTCAGCCGAGCCGGCGCCACCCCAGGCGGCTTTCCACGCGCCGCGCGCTGGATTTTACCAGGTCGATCAGATCCGGATCTTTCTGGTGCACCTTGGTTTCAGGCACGACGATCGACATGGTGGCCTGGCACACACCCTGCGGATCGAGAATGGGCGCGGCGATGCAGGCGACGGCGAAATCGGATTCCCCAGCCTGGATCGAGAGGCCCTGCGCCAGCGCCTCGTGAGCATTGGCCACAAGGATACTGGGGTCGGTTTCAGCCCGGCCGGTGGGCGACACCCGGGCCGAACGCGTAAAGATTTCGAGCAGATCGGGCTCGGACAGGTGCCCCACCAGCAGCCGCCCCGAGGCGGTCCAGTTGAGCGGGCTGCGCGAACCGGCGCGCGAGCTGACATTGAAATGGGCGCCGCCATCCTGCATGGCCAGCACCACCATCATGTCCGCGTCACGCCCGCAGACCTGCACGGTTTCGCCCGACAGGCGGGCAAGCTCGTCCATTTCCTGGGTCGCCGCGCTCAACAGATCGAGATTGCGGGCGTAGGTCAGGCCATAATGATAGAGCCGCGGCCCCAGCCAGATCAGCCCGTTGGCGTCGCGATCGAGCAGATCCTTGCTCACCAGGTCATCGATGATGGCATAAATGGTGGAAAGCGGCGCCCCGACCCCGCGCGCGATCTCATAGGCGGTCGCCGCCTGTTCGACGCGCTGCAGATGATCGAAAATCTGCAGCGCCCGGTCGATGCCGCTGGTGCGCGACCGGCGCGCCGGTTCCCTCGCCGTCGGACTATCGTTCAATCCGGATGCTCCCTGCTCGCTTGGCGGCTTCATTTAGGCCCTCAATCGGGCCAGTTCAATATCGCTGCCTCCTGGGCCAGCCAGCGTTCGGCCAGCGGGGTGTGGATGATCTGATTTGCACGACTTGCCCGCTCGACTTCCTCGACCAGCCGCGCCGCCACTACGCTCTCCTCGCCGGGATGGAGATTGCAGGGATCGAGATAGAAATAGCCATGCTCGGCCTCGTGATCGCGCACGATCACCGGCCGGTCGCCCCGCGCCAGAGCGCTGGCCAGATCCCAGGCGGTGATGCGGGCCTGTTCGGGATCGACATGAACCTGCAGCCGGTCGAGCGGGTTCTCCGTCGGATCGGGCACGATGATCGGGGTAATGCCTTTTTGCCCCTCGAGCGTGTTCCGCCAGAGCTCCAGCGCCGCCCGTTCGCGGGCGCGAATGCCGTCATGGTCGCGGACCTTCCAGGCTTCGAGCGCGGCAATGACGCCGGCAATGCCTTCCTTGCCCACCTTCATGCCCCGGCCGATGCCGCGGTTCTGCAGATAGATATTGCGGATGAAGCTCTTCTCGCCCGCGCAAATGCCCGAGGTCGGCCCGCCGAGGAATTTGTGGCCCGAATAGAGCACCACATCGGCGCCATCGGCGAGGAACCGCTTGAGGTCATATTCGGAGGCCGCATCGACAATCACCTTGACCCCGCGCCTGTGACAAATCTCGGCAAAGGTCTTGAGCGGGATCTGCCCGTAGTCGACGACATGGTGCGAGACGACGAACACCGCCGCCACCGTGCGCTCGCTGATCGCCCCGGCCAGCTGATAGGCGTGGGCGCTGGTCGCCTGCCCCACCGGCACGACCGCGCCGCCCGCCAGGCGGATGGCCTGCTCGACCGGCGCGCCATAACTCACCATATGCCCAGTCTGGATCAGCACCTCGTTGCGCCGCCCGCCCGTGTCCGGCAATTGTTCGATGGCCAGAAGATCCTCGCCGGTGATCGCCGCGGCCACGGCCAGGCTGATGGCGGCCGAGAAGGAGGCGGTGACAAAGCCCGCCTCGGCCCCGGTCAGCTCGGCGATGGTGCGGCTGGCCAGCCGGTGGAGATCGCCCATTTCGACGAATTGGGTCAGAATGCGGTTCACCGCGCTCACCGCTTCGGGCCCGACGATCGACGCGCCCAGCGAGGTCATGGTGCCCGAGACGTTGATCACCGGCCGCAGGCCCAGTTCGGCGCGAATATCGTTGTTCATCCCCATTCCCCCCTTTTTTAGTCGAACGCCACGATGGCTTCGATTTCAACGGTAATCTGGTTGGGCAGCGACCCAAAGCCGACAGCCGAGCGCGCATGCATGCCGTCCTGCCCGAACACGGCCCGCATCAGGTCCGAACAGCCATCGATCACCGCCGGATGGTCGGTGAAATCGGGTGTGGCGTTGACCATGCCCAAAAGCTTGACGATGCGGCGCACGCGGCTGAGATCGCCCAGCGCCGTTTCCATCACCGCGATGAGGTTGATGCCGGTCAGCCGCGCATGGGCATAGGCCGTTTCCACCGACACATCGGCGCCAACCTTGCCTTTATGCAGCCTGCCATCGGGCTCGCTCGGCCCCTGGCCAGACAGGAACAGCAGCTTGCCCTCGGCCACATGGGTGACGAAATTGGCGATGGGCGGCGGCGCCGCCGGCAGCACGATCCCCAGCGCCGAGAGGCGATCATAAGGGGAGGCGGAAGCCGGTGCCGCCCGTTCCGTACGCGTCATGAAAGATTACTCCAACTCAGGCCAGTTCGCTCTGGCGAATGCAGGCGACGTGATGATTGCCGCCCAGATGTTCAGTGGGGGGCACGACGCTGGCGCAGGCATCGATCACCATCGGGCAGCGGGTCCGGAAAACGCAGCCCGAAGGCGGATCGATGGGCGAGGGAATATCGCCCTCGAGCGGCACATGCGTGCGCTTGCGGGTTGGATCGGGCACTGGCGCCGTCGCGAGAAGGGCGCGTGTATAGGGGTGGCGCGGTTTGGCATAGACCTGCCGCGATGGCCCACGCTCCATCACCCGGCCCAGATACATCACCACCACCTCGTCGCACAGATATTCGACGACGCTGAGGTCATGGGCGATGAACAGCATGGTGAGCCCCAGCCGCTGCTGCAATTCGCCCAGCAGATTGAGCACCTGCGCCTGCACCGAAACGTCGAGCGCCGAAACCGGCTCGTCGGCGACGATGAAATCGGGCTCCACCGCCAGAGCCCGCGCAATACCGATGCGCTGGCGCTGCCCGCCGGAGAACTCATGCGGAAACCGCCGTGCATATTCGGGCGGCAGGCCGACCAGCCCCATCAGCTCGGCCACCCGCGCCTTACGGGCCGCACCGCGCGGAAAACCACAGGCATCGAGCGCCTCGCCCAGAATGGCATCGATCCGCATGCGCGGGTTAAGGCTCGAATAGGGATCCTGGAAAACGATCTGCAGCCGCTTGCGCCAGGCCCGCATCTCGCGCGCCTTGAGGGCAAAGATATCGGTGCCCTCGAACAGCGCCTGCCCGCCCGTCGGCTCGACCAGCCGCAGGATGGATCGGCCCACCGTGGTCTTGCCAGAGCCGCTTTCCCCGACCAGCCCGACCGTGCTGCCGCGCCGGATGTCGAAGCTGACATCCTCGACGGCATGGACGATGCGGCCATTGCGGCCGGGAAAGCGCTTGACCAGGCCGCGCAGGCTGAGGA
>JAHCJW010000002.1 GCA_026126125.1 Devosia sp. | reverse complement strand
GGTGCAGAAATTTTGCCAGAACTTTTCCTCGATGGCCGCCACGGCGACATAGCGGCCATCGGAAGCACGGTGCAGAGCGTAGCGGGGCGTGCCGCCCGTATGGCTGCTTTCACCCGGCAGCGGCGCGGCGCCGTCATGGGCCAGCCCCGCCAATTGCCGGGAAATCCAGGGGAAACCCTGCTCGGCCATGGCGATATCGAGAAATTGTCCCTGTCCGGTCCTGTCGCGCTGCGCCAGCGCCAGCAGCACATTTATCACTGCCGGATAGGTGCCGCCGCCGATATCGGCAATCAGCGCGGGCGGCAGGGCCAATTGTCCGCCGGCCGCCCCGCCCAGCGACAACACGCCATTGCGCGCCAGATAGGTCAGATCGTGCCCGGCCCGCTGTGCATCCGGCCCGGTCTGGCCAAAGCCGGTGATCGCGCAATAGATGATGCGCGGATTGAGCGCCGACACCGCCGCATATCCCAATCCCAGGCGCTCCATCACGCCGGGCCGGAACTGATCGATCAATATGTCGGCCTCGCCGGCCAGCTTGAGCACGATATCGCGCTCCGCCGGGTTCTTGAGGTCTACCGCGATACTGCGCTTGCCGCGATTGAGCATGGCGAATTGCAGGCTCTCGCCGGCAAGCTGCGGCTTGTTGAAGCGCCCCGGATCACCGCCATCGCGGCGTTCGACCTTGATGACGCACGCACCGGCCTCCGCCAGCATCAGCGAGGCAAGCGGCCCTGGCAGGGTGGTGGAGAAATCGAGGACTTTCAGTCCCGAGAGCGGTTGGGTCATATTTGCTTCTCCCCTCAGCGCCAGGTGCCGTCGACAGCATCGAAAGCGCCCAGACGCAGATCGGGCTTGGCATTTTTCAGCGCCAGCTTGGAAATCTTGTTGGAGGCGGTGCGCTCGAACTGCTCGACATATTCGATGTAGCGCGGCAGTTTGAAGGCGGCCAGATAGGCGCCGGCATGCTCCAGCAGGTGCTGTGGGGTCACTTCGTCGCGGCGGGCATCGGCGACGAGCTGGACATAGATCTTCACTTCCTCGTCCCGGTATTCGTCGGGCACGGCAAGGGCCGCCACGTCGAGTACCTGCGGGAAGGAGCGGATCGCCGCCTCCACTTCGATGGCGGAGATATTCTCCTTGCTGCGGCGGATGATGTCCTTGATACGGCTTTGCCAGTAGTAGAAACCGTTTTCGTCCTGCCGGAACAGATCGCCGGTGTGATACCAGCCATTGCGCAGCGTCTCGGCTGTCGCCTCGTCATTGCCCCAATAGCCCAGCGCGATACCGGGACCGCGCACCAGCAATTCGCCGACCTCGCCTTGACGCACATCGTTGCCGTCGGCATCGATGATGCGGCATTCGCGGAAGGCATCCGGCAATCCGCACGAGCCGGAGCCGACCATGCCGGTCACCAGCGTCGGCATGACGATCGCCGAGCCGATTTCCGTCATGCCATAAATTTCGCGCACCGGCGCGCCGAGCCGCGCTTCCAGCGGTGCCTGCATCTGCTTGGGCAAGCCCGACGCGGTCACCCAGGTGAGGTTCAACCGGGCATAGTCCGGGTGATCGGGCAGTTTGGCAGTCTGGCTGGAAACGGCGCACAGATTGATATCGTAATCCAGCAGGCGCTGGACATAGCGGTTCAGCGTCGGCTTCTGCGCTACGCATAGCGTTGCGCCGATATAGAGCGCCATCGCCAGACGCCATTGGGCGCCCATATAGTAGAGGGGAGAGTCGATGAGGATGTTGCGCGGCTCCGGCCCCTGGCGGGAGCGCACCCAGCCCGACACGGTGTGCCAGCTATGCGGCAGCATGGCGGGCTTGGGCAGGCCCATCGAGCCGGACGTATAGAGGATGCTGGCCAGGGCCTCGGGATCGCTATCGACCACGGGCACCTCGCCCGGTGCATCGGCCATCACCTCGTCCCACTGCGCCAGCCCTGCGACCTGCCCGCCATGGACGATGATACGGTCGCGCGCCACGGGGAAATCCGGCCCGTCCGTCATGTCCAGCAGGCCGCTATGGGCAACATCGAGGATCAGCGCATCGGCGGCAGCGCTGCGCAGGGTATAATTGACCTCCTGGGCGACCAGATTGACGTTGACACCCAGCGCCACCGCGCCCAGCCGGTGCAACGCGATCCAGGCGGCGGCGATAGCCGGTACGTTGGGAAGCGCCAGCGCGACATGATCGCCACCTCGGATGCCAAATTGGGCAAATGCCCGCGCGCAACGGTCCACCAGCGCCCCAAACTGGCGATAGGTAAGCTCGGTACCGTCGCCATCGACGGCGCGCCAGAATACGCGGTCGCCAAATTGGGCCACCGCTTCGTCGCACAGGGCCGGAAGGTTGCGCGGCAATATCCGCGCCTCTGTCTCGGCACGCCGCGCAGCGGCCTGCTCCAATTGCCGGGCAATCGACATCGCTCGTCCTCTCGATCTTTCAAACCTGTCCGTTCAAAACGGCTTGCCTCGTCCCGCCGGCAGGGCGCCGGCGCTGCAAAAGACAAGGAAATGTCAGTCCGTGGCCGTTTTGACTATTTTGTTGGCTGCTTGGGCTGACCGCCGAACTGGGCAGTGATCCCTTCGGCCTCGGTTAACATGGCCTGGATGGCATGCTCGACCTTCTCGCCGCTCCACCGACCTTGCGGGCCGGCAATGCTCATCACCCCGATCACCTGGCCGGAGCCGTCGAAGATCGGCACGGCGACCGCCGAGGTTTCCGGCACCACCTCGCCATAGCTGCGCGCGAAGCCCTGCTCGCGAACCTTGGTCAATTCGTCTTCCAGCGCCTGAATTGCCTGCTTGCTGAGGCCTGCGCGCTTGTAGACGAATTCCTTTCTGGTGGCATCGAACCACGCCGAGGCGGCCTTGCCTGGCGCACCCTGGGTCAGCGGCATGGTGCGGCCGATGCCGCTGTGGAAGCGGAGCTGCTGCACCGATTCCGCCTCGGCCACGCACAGCAACTCTATCATGCCCACGGTGAACAGGCTGACAGTTTCGTTGCTCAACATGTTGAGCCGGTCCAGCGCGGAGCGCGAGACTTCGACGAAATTGTTGCCCCGCAACATCCCGGCAGCCATGCGCACGATTTCGGGCCCGAGGCTGTAAAGCTTGGTCCCCTCATTATAGGAGACGAAGCTGCGCCGGGTCAGCGACTTCACCAGCCGGTAGGCGGTTGGTGTGGTCAGCCCGCTTTCCTCGGTGATCTCGGGCAGCGAAACCGTTCCCTTGCTGGCGATCATGTCCAAGATATCCAAGGCGCGGTCTATCGCCTGCGTGCCCCGGCTGGTCTGGTCCGTCATTTATGGCTCCGTTTCCTCGTCTCGCACTGCGCGGCGCGCGGCATGACAGGATATGGCAAATTTTCAGGCCGAACGCTAAGCCTTCGCTCCGACCTCTACCCACCGCAGGCGCCGACCCAGCACATAGCCCAGGATCCGGTCGCTGATCGTGCCCAGAATGCCCAGGGTGAACATGCAGGCGATCACGTAGTCGAGGCGGAACTGGCTATAGGAATCGATCAGCACATACCCTATGCCCGAGCGGGCGCCGAGCATCTCGGCCACCACAACCGTGGTCCAGGCTAGCGCCAGCGCCACCCGCAATCCGGCGGCAATGCTGGGCAGAGCGGCGGGCAGGGTGACCGAAAACAGAATGCGTTTACGGCTGGCGCCCAGCATCTCGGCCGCGCGCACCAGCCCGCCATCGGCATAGGCGGCACCCATCATGCTGTTGATATAGACCGGGAAGAAGGTCGCCAGCGCGGTCAGGAAATAAGCGGGCTTGTCACCAATGCCCAACACGATCAGCGCCAGCGGAATCCAGGCTGTGATCGAAACCGGACGGATAGCATTGATGGTTGGGTGCAGCGAATGGCGCACCAGGGAGTAGAAGCCCACCATGAGCCCCAGCGTCACGCCGATGACCGCGCCGATGAGATAACCGATCATGATGCGCTGGAAACTGGCGCCCAGATGCATCAGCCAGTCACCCGAATAGGGGCTGGTGCCGATGGAGCCGGTGAGAAAATCCCAGAAAGCGGCCATCGATGTGGTGAAGGATGGAAACAGCCCATCCGCCAGCATCCGGTTCGCACCGACATATTGCCAGATTGCGATGACGCAAAGCGGGAAGATGAAGGCAACGCCGTATTGCGGCCAAATGTTCAACTGTACGCCGTGACGGCGGGATTTGCGCATAATACGTCCCTCCGGGTTGGAGCGAGGGGGATTTCCCCCTCGCCGGTCGATCGTGGTGGCTGTCACTTGCCCTCTACACCCTTGCCCAGTTCTTCAGCGGAAAGGCCGGTGGCCTTTTCGAGGAAGCTATACTCGATCAACTCGGTGAGCGCTTCGCCGGTATCGGCCGGGATCACCTTGAATGCGGCCAGGTTACCGGCCACGCGAACCATGGCGCGGTCCTTCATTTCCCACTGGATCGGCATGTCCTTGACGGCTTCGATCATCAAATCGCGATCACCCGAGGCGGTCTTGAGATAGGTATCCACCCACAATTCCGGGTCTGCCTCATAGGCACGCCAATTGGCGACATAGGCGTCGATGGCAGCCTGCGCGCCTTCGGGATCGCGCGCCAGGAAGTCGGCGTTGGCGATGATGACGGAGGGGACCCCGGCTTCGCGCACCAACACCTCGTTGATCTCGTCAGCAAGGATGCCGCCCACGTTTACCGCCATGGTCGAGAACGGCGCGTAGGTTACGATGGCGTCCAGGTCTCCGCGCTGCAGGGCAAGAATCTGGTCGGGCGGACCGCTCAGCGTGGTCAGTTCCATGTCCTTGTGCAGGTCGAGACCGGCGCTGGCCAGCGCGATCTGGAACTTGAAATATTCGTTCGAGCCACGCACCAGCCCCACGCGCTTGTTGCGCAGGTCTTCAAAGGTCTTGACGTCCGAGCCGGGCTTGAGCACCACGGCGGTCGTGCCATCGCCCAGGCCAGCCACCATGCGCAGCGGCAGGGCATTGGTGGTCGCATAAGCCGACGCCAATACGTTGAAGGCGGTCGGGCCGATGTCGATCTGGCCGGTCTGCACCGCCAGCAGCACGTCGCCCGAGCTGCGGAAGCCACTCATCTCGAACTTGATGTCCTTGCCGCCGCTGGTGGCCTGATCCGGCAGACCCATCCAGGCCGCCCAGGTCAGCGCCGGCACCTGCGCCACGCGCACGGTGCTTTCCTCGGCCAGCGTCGGCCCGAAGCTTGCAAGCGCCAAGGCCGTGCCCAATACAACCGTCTTGAAATACGTCATGATTGATTCCTCCCTTTCATGATCCGTCCGGCCTCAACCCGTTATCGGGCGGCCCTTTCCGCTTCGACATGCAAGATGTCGAACAGCATCCGCCGGGCATCCTGAAACTCCGGCGTACTGGTCAGCGCATAAGTGCGCGGGCGGGGAAAATTGACGACATGCTCGTACTTCACCTTGCCCGGTGAAGCAGTCATCACCACGATGCGGTCGCCCAGTAGCAGCGCCTCATCGAGATCGTGAGTGATGAACAGCACGGTCTTCTTGTCTCGTTCCCACAATTCGAGCAGCAGTTCCTGCATGATGATGCGAGTTTGGGCGTCCAGGGCGCCAAAAGGCTCGTCCATCAGCAGCGTGCCGGGATTGTTCAGCAAGGTGCGGGCAAGGCCCAGTCGCTGGCGCATGCCGCCCGACAATTCCTTGGGCAGATGGTTCTCGTAGCCGTTGAGGCCGACGCGCGCGATGATCGCGCTCACCTGCTGGCGCAATGCGTCGTCGATCTTCTGATTGCGGAAGCGCGGCCCGGCCAGCACATTTTCCTCGACAGTCATCCACGGGAAAACGTTGGAGTCCTGAAACACCACGCCACGGTCCGGGCCCGGAGCCTCGACCGGACTTCCATCCACCAGCACTTCGCCTTCTCTGGGCTGGATGAAGCCTGCCACCGCATTCAGCACCGTGGACTTGCCGCAGCCGCTGGGGCCGAGCAGGCACAAAAACTCACGATCGGCGATGTTGAGGTCGAACCCCCCGATTGCCTGCTTGGCCCCTTCACCGGCACCGAAGGCGACCGTCAGTCCGTCGATCTCAATACGTGGCATCGCTCGTTTTCCCTTCTGTCGACCTGATGTTTGCGCCCCCTCAGCCATCCCCTCTGGCATCATGCTGCATTCGCATCGGCGGGCCGCAGATTGTGACCATCTTCCGTTCGGAAAATTCCACAATGTGGTTGTGTTTTTTATACTGCGAAAAATTTTCGCCCTGTCAATAGACTTCAGGCGAAACCTCCCTATAAGATAAAACCCCTTTTATAACAATAGTTTGGACGCGATATCCCCCCTCATATCCTGCGCGGGCGCATCGCTTTTTTTGGGGAAATGGCGATCGCGTCGCCGGGTGGATAGCGCATTGTGGTGGCTGGACAGTATCATGCATATTGTGACATGATCCACTCACAATATGATATTTTTGGTAGGCGGGCATGGTCGGTAAGGTCGCAATCTTTGGCATTGGCGGGGTGGGTAGCGTGATGGCGCGCGCGCTTGTGGCGGCGCCGGAAATCCGCGAGATCAGCATTTTTGCCGGCAATGCGGCCAGATTGCAGGCTGAGGCGATGGATCTGCGCATTGCCGCCGAGGGCGCCGGGAACGAGCAGGTGATTATCCGCGCCGAGGTCCTCGATCTGTTCGATCACGACCGCACCGCCACGCGGCTGGCGGCGCTTCGGCCCGACGTTCTGGTCAATGCCGCAACCATGCGCTCGTGGTTCGCCATCGCCTCGGCGCTGCCGCACCCCGTCTGGCGCAGTCTTTACGGGGCCAGCCGCTTCGGGCCATGGCTACCGATCAATCTGGCGCCGGCGGTCCGCTTCATGCAGGCCAGCTCTGCCGCCTGCCCGGACGCCGCTACAATCAATGTCGCCTTTCCCGATGGCGTGAACCCGGTCCTGCATCGCATGGGCCTCACCCCAACATTGGGCGCCGGCAATTCGGAGATCATTCACGCCGTCATGCGCATTTCCACGGCCGAGATGCTGGGCGTGCCGGTGGCCGAAGTCGACGCCGAACTCATCGGCCACCATTTTCACCTCGCCAATCTCGACTACGACAGTGCCTGGGCCGACCGCGCCTTCTGGTATCGCCTGCTTCACAAGGGGCAAGATGTGACCGAGGCCTTGAATGCGTGCGGCTTTCAGGCCGTGTTGCGCCGCAACTGCCCGCATAAGAGCCCCGTGCCAGCGGCGGTCTCGGCCGCCAGGAACGTTCGGCGCCTGCTGGGCGCGGATGCCGGGAGGAGGGTGCATTGCGCAGCTCCGGGCGGCATCGGTGGCGGTATCGAGGTCGTGTTCGATGCCGGCCGCCCCATCTCTGTATTGCCCGATGGCGTGACCGCGGCGCAACGAGACGCCGTGTTGACGGCCGCGATGCAGGGCGAGGGCATTGATGCCATCCTGCCGGGCGGGCTCATCCGCATGGGCGAGGCCGAAGCCGAGGCCATGCGCGTGCAGCTCGGCTATGACATGCCGGTCCTGAACCCCTCGGAGGCCGAGGCCAGCGGGCGTGAATTGCTGGCTCGCTTCGATCGTTTCGTTGCCGCAGCTGCGGCCTGATAGTGAAATGCATGGGAATAAATTTCACTATTTGACTTGATCTTCCATAATGTGAGTAATTATGCTGCGCTCACAGATCATTTTTCGAGGGTGAGATGCTTAACGGGAATGCTTCGTTCCATCTCCATACTATCGGCGCCAACGCCGCATCGCGCCCTGCACTGGGCGGGAACATCGACACCGACATCTGTATCGTCGGTGCCGGCTTTACCGGACTGTGGACCGCCTGGTGGCTGCGACAGACTTGTCCTGAGCGCAGCATCACCCTGATTGAGGCCGAGCATGTGGGCTTTGGCGCTTCGGGTCGCAATATGGGCTGGATCTCGGGCAAACCGATCGGCCACCGTGGCCGGCTGGCGCAAAACCCGCGGGGCGACGCCGCCGTCGTCGATCTGCGTCGGGCCTGCATAGAAGCGGTAACCGAAATTCCCGACCTGATGCGTCAGCACGGGGTGGAGATCGACGCGCATCATGGCGGGTATCTCCAATTTGCCCGTACCCCCGCAGGGTTGGCGCGGGCCCATGCCACTGTCGCCGACCGCGAAAGCTGGGGCCTGGGTGAGGCGGATCTGCGTTACCTGAGCGCCGACGCACTGCGCGAGCATATCCGTATCGACGGCGTCCTTGGCGGGCTCTACAGCCCGCACTGCACCCGTATCCAGCCCGCCAAGCTGGCGGTGGGTCTCGCGGGCCTGCTGGAGGCTCGAGGCGTCACCATTTTCGAGAAGACACCTGCACTCAATATCGCGCCGGGCCGCGTCACCACCGCCCATGGTACCATCCGTGCCAAGGTCGTGCTGCGGGCCACCGAAGCGTACAGCCCGGCTTTACCCGGTCACCGCCGCGCCATCATTCCGATGCGCTCCTCCATTCTGGCGACAGAGCCGCTATCCGCGGCGGAATGGGACAGCATAGGCTGGCAGAATGCCGAGGGGCTCTATGGCGCCGAACACGCGCCTTTCTTCGCGACGCGCAGCGAAGATGGCCGCATTCTCATCGCCGGGCGCGGTTTTCCCTATCGTTATGGCTCCGCCTTCGACCAGAACGGCAGGATCGACACCCCGGTGGTTGGCGCGCTGGAGCAGGGACTTGCAACGCTATTCCCGGCGGTGAGGCCACGAATCGCCCACGCCTGGTGCGGCATCTTCGGCGTCCCGCGCGACTGGGCGCCGGCGGTCAGCTTCGATGTCGCCACAGGCATCGGCAGCGCCGGCGGCTATGCCGGTCAGGGTTTGGCAGGGGCCTATCTGGCCGGGCATACCCTGGCGGACCTGGTGGCGGGGCGCGGCGAGACGCGCTGGACCCGTCTGCCCTGGACCAATCGCCGCTCTCCCGACTGGGAACCCGAGCCGCTGCGCTGGCTCGGCGCCCGCGTCAGCTATCACCTGTTCCGCGCCGCCGATCGTTCCGAGCAGCGCAGCCTCACCCCCAAGACCTCGCGCTTTGCCCGCTTCTCCCGTTGGCTTAGCGGCCGGCCCTGAACATTTTCCTCATCAGTCAAAGGACAGCACCATGATCGAACAAGAACTGCACGGCGACATTCTGGTGATCCGCCTCAACCGCCCGGAAAAGCTGAACGCCTGGGACACTCCGGCCCGCGAAGCCTTCCGCGTTGCACTGGAGGCGGCCGATCAGAACGAGACGGTAAAAGCGGTCGTGGTTACGGGCACGGGCGAGCGCGCCTTCTGCGCCGGAGCGGACCTCAAGGAGTCCGGCATCGGCGTGCCATCGGATGCACGCAAACGCATGGACCTGTTTCTGCAGCTTTACACAGCTGTATTGTCGTTCCGGAAACCTCTGGTTGCGGCCCTTAACGGGATTGCGGTGGGCTCGGCCTTTCAGGTCGTGCTGTTGATGGACTATCGCATTGGTCACGCCGGTGTCCGTATGGGCCTGCCCGAAATCAATTCGGGCATCCCGACCGTTTCAGGCTCGACGATCCTGAACTGGGCGGTTGGCCTCAACCGGACCCGCGAAATCTCGGTCTCGGGTCGGATGATTCATGGCGATGAAGCCCATGCCCTGGGCCTGATCGAGGAACTTGCCGCACCCGAGCAGGTGTTGGAGCGCGCCTTCGAGGTTGCCCGGCAGCTGGCGGCGAAAAAGCCTCACGCCTATGCGGAAACCAAGGCCTGGTTGCGCGATCTGCGCCTGCCTGAACTGGTGGCTGCCTTCGAGCGCGCCTTCGAAATCCGCCAGCGCAAGGAGGTTGCCGCCTCGATTCAGACCGGCGTGGCCGGGTTCAACAAGGGCTGATCCCTCCGGGCCAGCTGCCGACAGGCAACAGACATCCCCTTTCCATCTGACAGACAAGAACCATGTTCAAGCAGGCAAGCAGACTCGACAATGTCCCGATTTCCGCCTCCGCGGCGCTGACCCAGATGGCGCGGGAGATCACGCAGCAGGGCGGCAAGGTCATTCCGCTGTCCCTGGGAGAGCCGGATTTCGATACTCCGGCCCATGTGGTCCAGGCTGCTCACGCCGCCGCCCTGCGCGGGGAGACGCGCTACCCGCCGCAAACCGGCACTGCCGAGTTGAAGGCCGCCATCCAGACCAAATTCCGGCGCGAGAACAATCTGGACTATGCCCTGGACGAGATCATGGTTGCCAATGGCGGCACCCAGATCGTGTTCGATGCCTTCATGGCCTCGGTCAATCCCGGCGATGAGGTGCTGATCCCCGCGCCTTACTGGATCAGTTATGCCAATATGGTGAAATTCGCCGCCGGTGTTCCCGTCGCCGTGCCGTGCCACGAGTCCAACTGTTTCAAACCGCGCGTCGAGGATATAGAGGCTGCGATCACCCCGCGTACCAAATGGCTGGTGCTGAACTTCCCCAATAACCCCACCGGGGCCGCCTGCACCCGCGCCGAGATGCGCGACATCGCCGATCTGCTGCTACGATATCCGCAGATCATGGTCCTCAGCGACGATATGTATGAGCATATCCTCTATGATGACGCCGAGTTCTGCACCATAGCCGAGGTCGAGCCCGCACTGCGGGACCGGGTGCTGACCGTCAACGGCGTGTCCAAGACCTATGCCATGACCGGCTGGCGCGTGGGTTTTTGCGGTGGCCCCAAGCCCTTGCTGGCGGCGATGCTGAACGTGCAGGGGCAGAGCACCAGCGGTATCTGTTCCATCGCGCAGGCCGCCGCCGCCGCCGCGCTGGATGGGCCGCAGGAATATCTCGCGGAGCGCCGCGACTCCTACCGTGCCCGCCGCGACCTGGTCATGGGCATCATCGCCGACGCCCCCGGTCTGCGGTGTCACCGGCCCGAGGGTGCTTTCTACGTCTTTCCTTCGATCGCCGAGCATCTGGGCAAACGCAGCAAGGCCGGCGCGCAGATCACCAACAGCCAGGATTTCGTGCTCGCCCTGCTGCGCGAAAAGCATGTGGCCACAGTGTATGGGGCGGCCTACGGCATGGAGGGTTATTTCCGCATTTCCTATGCCGCCACTCCCGCGCAGCTGAGTGAAGGGTGCAGGCGCATTGTCGAATTCTGCCACGAACTGCACTGAGCCGCGCCATGCCCATCAGTTTTGACGAAATCAAGCGGATGATCGAACTGGCCGCCCGGAGCGGGGTGGCCGTGCTTGAAGTCACGCATGAGGGGATGCGGGTCCGCGTCGAGACCAATGCGGTCCAGTCCCCGATGCCGCAAACGGTTCCGGCGCTGATGCCGACTCCGTCTGCGCAGGCCGCGGATACCACCCCTGTCGACGCCAGTCCGGCCTCGGTCGTGCGTGCGCCCACTGACGGGGTGATCTATTTCCGCCATGCGCCCGGCGCCGAGGCCTTCATCACCGCGGGCACCTCGGTCGAACCCGGCCAGACGCTGTGTCTGATCGAAGTTATGAAGCTGCTCTATCCCGTTATTGCGCCGAAGGCGGGTACGATAGGCCGCATTCTGGTCGAGGATGGCAGCCAGGTCGCTTACGACGAGGTGCTTCTTGAACTCGCATGACCCCGTCTCCGACTGTCCGCACATCGCTCAATTTGGCGAGGCGGCCTTGGTGCTGGACGCACCCGGCGCCATGGACCTGGGCGCACAGCAGCGCATCTGGGCATTGGACGCCGCGCTGAAGGAGCAGCCGGGCATCGTGGAAACCGGCTTGGGCATGGCCAACCTGCTGGTCAGCTTCGACCCTGACCTCTGGCAGGCCGAGGCCTTGGCAGACTGGCTGCACGACGCATGGGTGCGGCTTCCTCCCTTGGCCATCGAGGGTCGGGTATGGGAATTTCCCGTCATCTATGGCGGCGAGCGCGGACCCGACCTGCCCTTTGTCGCAACCCATGCCGGAGTGACGCTGGAAGAGGCGGCGCGAATGCACGCCGCGCGGGACTATATTATCTTTGCGCCCTCCGTTACCCCGGGTTTCGGCTATCTCTATGGTGTCGATCCGGCGCTGGTGCTGCCGCGCAAGAAGGTTCCGGTCATGGTGCCCGAGCCGGGCACCGTCAGCATCGGGGGGGTGCAGGCAACCATCGGCATGACGCCGGGCCCCAGCGGCTGGTACACGCTGGGCTACACCACCCGCTTCCGTCACCCATTCGACCCTCATGCCGAGCCGCCGCTGCAGGTCGCGGTGGGCGACCGCATCCGCTTTGTCATCGAGAAGGTGTTGCCATGCTGAAAATCCTGGCAACACCACCGCAGAACTCAGTCCAGGATCATGCACGGCCAGGATACCGCCATATCGGGCTATGCCAGGGCGGAGCGATGGACAACCTTGCGCTCTCCATGGGGAATGCGCTGCTGGGCAATCCCGACCACGCAGCCGGGATCGAGGTTCAGACTTTCCCGATGCGCCTGACCACGACCCAGCCGCATCTGGTGGCAGTCACCGGCGCTGCCTCGGCCTTTCTCGACGGCACGCCGCTGCCGCCCTGCTGGGTTATGCGGCTGGAACCGGGGCAGGACCTTGTGCTCAAGCGTCCGACGACCGGAGCGCGCAGCTATATTACCGTGGCAGGCGGCATCGACGTCCCCCTGGTGCTGGGCTCACGCGCCTCCGACCTGCGCAACGGCCTTGGGGGACATGAGGGGCGCGACCTGCGTGATGGCGATCTGCTGCCGGTGGGACCGGCTCCCCACAGCACAGGCGCGCAGGATTTCGGCGCCCAGCCGCCCGACGAAACGCTGGCGTTCACCAGCGCCTCCGATTTTCTGGATATTCGCGTGGTGCCAGGACCCGAGCATGGCGTTTTCACCGCTGCGGCGCAGGCCGCATTCTGGCAGGACGACTGGCTCGTCTCGACCATGGCCGACCGTATGGGTATGCGCCTGTCGGGTGAAAAACTGACACTGGCGCAGCCCACCGAACTGCGCTCGGGCGGCATTCTGCCCGGTGTGGTGCAGGTGCCTCCCTCGGGCGACCCGCTGATCCAGTTGCGCGACGCCAATAGCGCCGGTGGCTATCCCCGTCTCGGGGTGGTGATCCAGGCCGATATGTGGCGCGCTGGACAGGCCCGTCCCGGCACGCGGATCCGCTTTCACCGCGTCACGACAGCCCAGGCGATCGCCGCCCGGAACGAGCAGCGTGACCTTGTGGCCGCGTTGCGCCGCGACGTGGCGCGCTATGCCGAACTGCCCGGCTTCACGCGGTAAGGGGGTGAGCAGATGCTGACTGAAAGGCAAATCGAGGAGCTGGTTGCCCATGCCCGCGCCTGCCGTGTCGCCGCCGTGGAGATTTCCGGGGACGACTGGTTGCTCCGGCTGGAGCCGGGGCGTGTTCATGCCGCGCCCGCGCGGCCGGCACCGCCCGAGCCGGTGACGCTCTTCGCTAACGGCATGGGCCGCTTCCACCCCGCCTGGCCCGAGGCGCGACCCGGTGAGTTTGTGCCCCAAGGTCAAGCGATCGGCTTCCTGCGCACAGGCGCGATCCTGCGCCCGCTGCGCGCCCTGGCCGGCGGCACATTGTCGGCGCTGCTGGTCGGGACGGACGAGCTGGTCGGCTATGGACAGCCGGTCGCTACGATCCTGCCCGGTGGAGAGCCCCATGCCAGATGAATTTGACCTCAACGCCGATATGGGTGAGGGCTATGGCGCCTGGCGGCTGGGGGACGATCACGCGCTGCTGGCTGAACTGACCTCGGCCAATATCGCCTGCGGCTATCACGCCGGCGATGCCGGCATCATGGCGGCAACCTGTGCCCGCGCTGCTGAACTGGGCGTGGCCATCGGCGCACATATCGGCCTGCCCGATCTGATCGGTTTCGGCCGGCGCCGCATGACTATCGACGGCCCCGGCTTTGCCAGCCACGTGCTTTACCAGCTGGGCGCCCTGCAATGCATCGCCCGCGCGGCCGGCACCCGGGTCAGTCATATCAGTTTCCACGGTGCGCTGGGTGACATGGCCTGCGCCGACGAAAGCCTTGCCTTGTGCCTGATCGGGGCGGTGGCAAGCGTCGGTCCGGACCTGGTGGTGTCGACCTCCCCCGATACCATGCTGATGCGCGCGGCAGGGCATCACGGGCTGCGCAGTCTTGGGATTTTTTCAGCCGATCGAGGCTTTGCCGAAGATGGCCGGCTGCTGCCGCGCAACCATCCGCAGGCGCTCCTGACCGACACGGCAGCGCTGGCCCGCCGCATCCGCCGCCTCATCCGCGAAGGCACGGTCGAGACGGTGGCAGGCACGCTACTGCCAATGCCCGCGCAAACCCTGCTGATCCATGGCGATACGCCCGATGCCGTCCACATCGCCCGCACCATTCGTCAGACCGTGGCGGACGAGGGCGCGCGGTTGGTGCCTCTCCACCACATAGAATTGCAGGCGCACGATGTTTGATACCGTCCTCATCGCCAATCGCGGCGAAATCGCCCTGCGTATCCTGCGGGCCTGCCGGATGCTGGACCTGCGCGTCGTCGCCATCTGCTCGGAAGCCGACCGAGACAGTCCCTGGCTGCGCAAGGCGGATCAGGTGCTGTGCATTGGCCCGGCAGCGGCTGGGCAAAGCTATCTCGATCACAACGCGATCCTCTATGCCGCGCGCGAAACCGGCGCCGGCGCCATCCATCCCGGCTACGGTTTCCTGTCGGAAAACGCCGATTTCGCTGAAAAGGTCGAGGCGGAAGGCCTGGTCTTCATTGGCCCCGGTCCGCAGGTGATCCGGCAGATGGGCGACAAGATCGCCGCCAAGGCGGCGATGCAGGCGGCAGGCGTGCCCTGTGTCCCCGGTCCTTCCGCCGCGCTGCCCGAGGACGCGGCCGCCATCCGGGACATGGCCGTTGCGCTGGGTTTTCCCGTGATCGTCAAGGCCGCGGGCGGTGGCGGGGGACGCGGTATGCGCGTCGTTCACTCTCCCGAGGCGCTTGATACAGCTGTTCCCCTGACGCGCGAGGAGGCCCGCAAGGCCTTCGGCAACCCTACGCTGTATCTGGAAAAGTATCTTGACCGTCCGCGTCACGTTGAAATTCAGGTTCTGTGCGACAATCACGGCAATGCCATCCATCTGGGGGACCGCGATTGCTCGTTGCAGCGCCGCCACCAGAAAGTGATTGAGGAGGCTCCTGCTCCCGGCATCCCGCGCAGCGCCATCGAGGAGTTGGGCGCGCTCTGCACCCGCGCCTGTCGACAGATCGGTTATCGCGGTCTGGGCACCTTCGAATTTCTCTATCAGGACGGCATCTTCGCCTTCATCGAGATGAACACACGGGTACAGGTCGAGCATCCCGTGACCGAGATGGTGACCGGTATCGACCTGGTGCGTGCGCAGATCCTGTTGGCGATGGGCCAGCCTTTGCCCTGGCGGCAGGACGATATCAACATCGAGGGTCATGCGATCGAATGCCGGATCAATGCGGAGGACCCCGAGACCTTCCTGCCCTCACCGGGCCGCATCGCGCGGATCGATCTGCCCGGCGGGCCAGGGGTGCGCGTCGATACGCATATGGTGCAAGGCGCCGTGGTGCCGCCAAACTATGACGCCATGATCGGTAAGCTGATTACCCATGGCGCCGACCGCGCCGATGCCCTGCGCCGCATGGAGCACGCTCTGTCCGAAACAACGATCGAGGGCATCCGCACCAACATACCCTTCCATAGCCGCCTGCTGCGCGATCCGGCCGTGCGCGAGGGCGGGCCAACCATCCACCATCTGGAAGCCGTGCTGGCTGCAAAATAGAAAAGGACACGACATGGACGAAACCGCAGCGAGAGAAGCCTTCGAACGGGCGCTGGCAAGCCAAGCTCCCGGTTTCGGCACCTTCTTTCTCGCGCGCCTGCTCGATCTGGACATCGCTTACGAAGAAGATCGATGCATCGTGCGCATGCCGGTGCGGGATTTCCAGTTCAACGTCATGGGCAGCCTGCATGGCGGCATGATCGCCACCATTCTGGATATCTCGATGGGGCATTTGTTACACCATAGCTATGGTATGGGCGGCGCAACGCTGGAAATGAAAGTGCAATATTTGCGGGCCATCACCGACGGCCAGGTGCGCGCCGAGGCGCAGTTCCTGCGGCGTGGGCGCAGCATCGCTTTCGTCGAGTCACGGCTTTATGACGCGGCCGACCGATTGGCCGCGGTGGCCAACTCGACCTGGAAACTCTCGTAAGCCGCATAATAATACCGCTCGCCCAGAGATCGGCGCACATGAACATCGTGCGCCGTTGCCCCACATCCGATCCAGCGAGCCCCCCTGAACGGGGGGATGCGAATAGCGTATCGACCTGCAATCATGCCCGATGCATGAATGGAAACTGCGCGATGGGGCAGGGCGGAATGAATATCATAGAGAGAACCGACGCCTTGGGGCGGACCGTGCCGGCCGCAGTCCAGGTCGCCTGCCTGGCGGTGCTGTCCCTTACGCTGTCCAGTGCGCCAGCATCGGCTTTCGAGCGGGCGACGCAAACGGACTATGACCTCCTCGCCTTCTGCTATGGCCAGCAGGTTGGAGCCGCCAATGGCTTTGCTGACGATTACGAATATCTGCGCGCCGCCTATCCGCAGCCCGATACACAGACCGCACAGGATATCGGTATGGCGCAGGCGCATGCCGTGGAACTCTCGACCCTGGCGGACGCTACGGCGGCGCTGTTCGAGGATATGGATCATCCCGGATACGAGATGGATCCGGTTTCGACCAATGCGGCCTATGCCAGGGGCTATGGCTTCTGGGAAGCCTATATGGCCGTGCCCTTCGGCCGCCGCGCGGAAATCGAGCTGACCGAAGAAACGCTGGGCATGAGCCCGGATTGCTGGCGCACCATCTTCGCCCTCGAAACGATAAACGCGGCCAATGTAGCGGCCGGCGAACTGGTCTGGCCGGACTGATGGGGGACTGGAGGTGATGCTGCACACTATCGGGATGCGCTTGGCTGTGCTCGCAGCCATGCTTGCCGCCAGCCTGTCCGCGCAGGCCCAACCCGTTGTGCTCGATCCGGACCCGTGTCCGGTGGAGCGGGCGGTCTACGAACTGCGTGTTCCCGACAGCGAGGGTGCGTGGCGGCTGGGCCTGGTGCCGGCCAAGACCATGGCCAGCATGGCCTCCGACCTCTATCTGCGCCTGACCACGCCGCAGCGCGATTATTGGTTCACCTTCAGCGTATCTCAGGGTTATGGCGGCATATCGGTGTTTCCGGTCACCGATCCTTACAACGCGGCGGGCCCGCGCAATCTGCTGGCGGAACCTTATGGCGACAATCCTGACGGTGCGACCGACGAGGAGATCGGGGGATGGCTGCGCTTCTTGAGCCTTGATGCCAGCCTCGCCGTAGCTTTCGATCCGCCCATGAAGGGCGATGAAGCGCCTGCCTTTATCATGCTGCCCGAACTGGGGCAGGGGCTGTGGTATGCGGCGGCAGCGTTCACCGACGATCCAGCCGCCGATCGCGATCCTATGCCGGTAGGCCTGTTCCAGCTCAGCGGCTGCCTCGTGGTCCCGCCGGCTCCGGCCGGGCCCTGACCTGCCGATGAAGCGCCAGTTTTCTCCCTCGGCAACCTTCCGTGGCTTGCGCTATGTGCCGTTCATCGCTCTGTCGCGGAATTCGCTTTATCCGGCGCTGGACATGGATGAGCAAGCGATCGTCATCCGCGTGATCGGCCGTCGCGTGCTGCCCTTTTCCGACATTGCCACAGTGGATGTTCGATGGCGTCTGGCCCATCAGGTGACCCTGGTGCCTCGAAAGGGGCCATGGACGTTCAGCGCCAATTTCTTCGACAAGGCGGCGGCGCTTTGTCTTGTGAGGGCACTTGCAGAGCGAGGCGTTCCACTCACGGCACAGGCCCGATCCGTTCTCGACGGTGACGCGACATGAGCCCTGACCCGGCCAACTGCTCTCTCATTCGAGCAGTGAATGGCGGATCGTCCGGCTTCCACCTCCCTGACACGGAAATCAAATGAGAATAGCCGACGGCCAGTTTCGCATCGACGCCAATGGTGTGGCCTCGACCATCGCAGGAAATATCCTGCCGATCATCGGCGTGCTCTTTGCAGGATGGGATATCTATACGCTGCTCATCGCCTATTGGTGTGAGACCCTGATCATTGGATTCTGGACGATCATCACGGCCGCCCTGCACGATGACGATGAAACGGGATGGACTTCCCCCGGCATGTCGGCCCGTCGCTCCATATTTTCTCCGACAAACCCTGGCCTCATCCTGTTCCAGACCGGTTTCATGCTGGCGCTGCACCTTTTCCTGATGAGCCGGCTTTATGGAAACGCTTGGCCGGGACATTTGCAGTCCGTTTCGACCTTCATCGAGACATTTCTGATCGGACAGGCAATCTGGCCAGCGCTTGCCTTTCTTTTTGTCCAGCGCGCCGCGATGTTCTGGCAAAACCGCAACGCACCGACCACTCTGCCGACGGTCGCCGATCTCTATCTTCGGGTCACGGTCATGCAGATCGTCATCATCTTCGGCGCGGGCGGTGTCATGCTGACTGGCAGTGGCATGCTCGGTCTCGTGCTGCTGGCGGGATTGAAGACCCTGCTCGATCTGAGGTCGCCAAGAATGGTGGCCTGGGTGGTCAGGAACTTCTTCCGGCGATGAAGGGAAACCGTCGAGATGAACGCGGCGCGATGGCTTGGCGCTTTTCTGATCTGCCTCGGCCTGGTCTTCGCGCAATTCGCGTTCGCCGGCTGGACGAATGGCGATCCGGCGCCCGTCACTTTCCTGGCTCCGAAAGCAACGGTCCGCGTCGTCTCGGCGGAGGTCGTGTTCGGCAGGAAAAATGGCGTGATGCGCTATGTTCCGCGTATCACTGTGCGTTACGGGGCCGAAGTCGTGGACCTTCGCGGATTGACCGGCTCCTTCCATGACAATCGGCAAGGTAGCGCCGAGGCTGCCATTCGGGGCTACACCGTCGGGGAAACCGTTACGGTCAGGCGCGTCAATGATGCGCTCTATGCGGACAAAACGGACTGGTTCAAGCTGATGGGCGCCGTGTGGGTGAGCCTGTTTGCCATGATCATTCTCGCTGCCGGCGGGGTGTTGGCCCGGACTGACCGCATCGGTAACCAAAAAAGCCACAAGGCGGACGGAAATCCGGACAATAGCAGTCGCTAAGGGCCTCGGACCGAAAAGTGTACACACGGTTTTCCGCTCATCCGATGCGCAAACAAGGGATGAAGGGCGGCAATTTGCGTTCGACAGAACGCACGCCGCTCCAGAGCTCATCGGGGGTTGGTGCGCTCCGTCCTCTTCGGGGCGGTCTGGGCAGCCATGGCTGCGACGAGGTCGTGGAAGCGATCGCCTTGCACGATGATATGGGCATGGGTGGCATGAGCGGCGGAGATTTCGTCTTCAGCGCTGATCGCATCGAGGATGGCCTGGTGTTCTGTTAATGACGTGATGAGCCGCCTTCGGGTGCGCAATTGCAGGCGCCGATAGGGTTGCAGCATCGTGTTCAGCCGCGACGCTTCGGCGATGAGGAAGCTGTTGTGCGTCGCGCGGTAGAGGCAGTGGTGGAAGTCGGTGTTGACGGCATAATAGGTCTCGGGATCATCCGCCTCCGCAGCCTCCCGGCACGCCTGCTGCGCATTGGTCAGGTCGATCAGCTCGGCCTCGGAAATGCGGCGTGCGGCAAGGCGCGCGCAGGTTGCCTCGATTTCGGCCATCACCTCAAACCGCTCGGTCAGCTGTTCGAATGTCCATTGGGTGACGAAGGTGCCCCGCTTTGGCAGCACGCGGACGAGGCCAGAGGCTTCAAGCTGTTGGAGAGCATCGCGAATGGGCGTGCGGGAACAATCGAATTGTCGCGCCAACTGATCGGGATCGAGTTGGGAGCCGAGCGGATGGTCGCCATTGAGTATGGCGTTTTCCAACGCCTGCCTGATCCGGGCCGTATTGGACAATGGTTTCAAATCCCCTTGGTGGCCGATGATACCAACCTCGTCAGAAATATGAAAGATTGCTCTTGATAAATATATCATAACTCTTGTTTAGTACAACGGTCACTCATTGGCGGGGAGGGGTATATGCGGGTATTCGGTGCGGAGCCTCCGGCGTTCCTGCTGGAGCTGATCGATGCCATGACGGAGCGGGGGCGTGCTTTGGTGGGCTGGCGCCCATCGGCCGGACCGGTCACCGCGCCTGACCTTTCCCAACTCGGGGAGCTCATTTTATCGCGGCGTGGCGAGGCCTCCGGCGTGGTGTTGGCCCGGTCGTTGGTTGAAGCTTACGCCATTGCCTCGCCCGAGGAGCGGATCGCGTTCCTCAAGGTTCTGGCCGAGCGCTTCGGCCCCGAGCCGGCAGAGGTCGAGGCGGCTTTTCTGGCCTGGAAGCAGGGAAAGCCGGGTAGCGTCGAGGCTTTGCACAAAGCCAGCGAGCCGCGGCGCCAGGAGTTGTTCCGGCGTATCAATATGTCGCCCGGCGGCACGCGCGCATTGGTCAAAATGCGTGAGGACCTGCTCGCAGCCATGCGCGAAAACCCGGATCTCAATGCGGTTAATGCCGATTTCCAGCATCTTCTTTCGTCATGGTTCAATCGCGGCTTCCTGAGCCTGCGGCAGATCGACTGGAACACCCCGGCCAGCATCTTGGAAAAGGTGATCCGCTATGAGGCTGTGCATCAGATCCGCAACTGGGATGATCTGCGCAACCGCCTTGAGCCGACCGACAGGCGCTGTTACGCCTTCTTCCACCCGCAACTGGTGGATGAACCGCTGATTTTTGTTGAGGTGGGGCTGACCAGGACCATTCCGGACGCCATCGCGCCGCTGCTCGATCTCGAGCGCAAGCCGATTGCAGCCGAAGATGCCAATACCGCTGTCTTCTATTCCATATCCAATACCCAGCGCGGGCTGGCCGGAGTGTCCTTCGGCAATTTCCTCATCAAGCAGGTGGTGGAACTGCTCAAGGCAGAACTGCCGGGCATCCAGACCTTTGTGACATTGTCGCCGGTTCCCGGCTTCAGCAAATGGCTGGCCCAGCACAAGGCTGCCGGGCATTTGAGCCGCGAACAGCAGAGCGCTCTGGCGCTGGTGGACCAGCCCGGCTGGCACAATGACGTGACATCGTCCAACACCGTCAACGAAGTGCTGCTTCCCATTGCCGCGCAATATTTTCTTGAGGCCAAGGACAAAGCCGGCCGACCGATCGATCCGGTGGCGCGCTTTCATCTGGGCAATGGTGCGCGGCTGGAACGGCTCAACCCCATGGGCGACGTGTCGGACAGTGGGTTGCGTCAGTCATACGGGCTTATGGTCAATTATCTCTACGCGCTCGACGAAATTGAACGCAATCACGAAGCCTTTGCTGAACGTGGCGCCATCGCCTCGCCCGACGCCCTGCGGCGCCTGTCCTCCAACACCTGAATTGAACCCAAGAAAGACGCCATGAGCAACAATATCTTCGACGTCATTTCCAGCTCGATTTCTGTCCCGAACGCACTTGCCATCGAAACCGATGGCGGGGCTCGGCTCTCCTATGGCGATGTCGTGGCGTTGAGCGGCAAAATGGCCAATGCTTTGGTCAGGCTTGGTCTCAAGCCGGGGGACCGGCTCGCCGCGCAGGTGGAAAAGTCCACCGACAGCGTCATTCTCTATCTCGCGACGGTGCGGGCGGGCGGGGTGTTCCTGCCGCTCAATACCGCCTATACGCCGCGCGAGCTGGAATATTTTCTGGGCGATGCGGAGCCAGCCATTTTCGTCTGCGATCCGGCAAGGCTCGATCTGCTGCAGCCGGTGGCCAAGGCGAGCGGCGCTCGTGTGGTGACCCTCGACGCCAGCAATGGCGGCACGCTTGCCGATGCTGCGCGGGAAAGCGAGGCGAACTTTGCCACGATACCGCGCGAGCGCGATGATTTGGCCGCCTTGCTCTACACATCCGGCACGACAGGTCGATCGAAAGGGGCGATGCTGACGCATGGCAATCTGGTGTCCAACGCACTGACGCTCCGTCACGCCTGGCATTACAGTTCTGCCGATATCCTTATTCACGCGCTGCCGATTTTCCACACGCATGGCCTGTTCGTCGCCACCAATGTGACGTTATTGTCCGGCGCCTCGATGATCCTGCTCGCCAAATTCGATCCGGCGCGCATCCTTGGCTTGATGGCGCGCGCCACGGTCCTGATGGGTGTGCCAACCTTCTATGTGCGTCTGCTCGATGAGCCGGGTCTGACGCGGCAGGCCACCGCCTCGATGCGGCTTTTCGTTTCGGGCTCGGCACCCCTGCTTGAGGAAACGCACCGTCGTTGGCAGGAGCGCACCGGCCATGCGATCCTCGAACGTTATGGCATGACCGAAACCAACATGAATGCGTCCAATCCTTATGATGGGGAGCGTATTGCCGGCACGGTGGGCATGCCCTTGCCCGGTGTCGAATTACGGATTGCCGACGCTGACGGCAATGAAATGGCGGCGGGCGAAATCGGCATGATCGAAGTGCGCGGTCCTAACGTGTTCACGGGCTATTGGCGCATGCCGGAAAAGACAGCCGAGGAACTGCGCTTGAATGGCTTCTTCATCACTGGCGATCTGGGGTGCATCGACGAGCGCGGCTATGTGCGGATCGTCGGGCGCGGCAAGGACTTGATCATCTCGGGTGGCTTCAATGTCTATCCCAAGGAAGTCGAGGCAGAAATCGACGTCCTCGAGGGTGTGGTGGAATCCGCCGTTATCGGCTTGCCGCATCGTGACTTCGGCGAGGCCGTGACTGCCGTTGTGGTGTGCGAAAAGAACGCGCCACAGGACGCTGCCGCCATTCTCTCGCTGCTGCAGGAACGTCTTGCCCGTTATAAATTGCCCAAGCAGGTGGTCTTCGTGGACGACCTGCCGCGCAACACTATGGGCAAGGTTCAGAAAAACCTGCTGCGAGACCGGTTTTCCAGGCTCTATTCCGAATAAAACCGGTAAACCAAGAGATATCTTTTCGAGCGCCAGCACGGCGCGCCCGCTACAGAATGAGGACAATGTGAGCACGCTTGCTGCCCAATGGGATGCCCTGACCATAGATGAGCTGCGCGCGCGCGGCAGCACCAAGTGGACCATGTTTCCCGATGCCATTGGCGCCTGGGTTGCCGAGATGGATTTCGGCATTGCCCCGCCGGTCGCCGACGCGATCCGGGCCACGGCCGATCGGCTCGAGACCGGTTATATGCCCAAGGCGCTTGCGCGTGATCTGGGCGAGGCCAGTGCCGCTTTCCTGAAACGCAGCTTTGCCTGGGAGGTCAAAGCCGATCACGTGGGCCTGCTCGGCGACGTGCTCCGGGCATACGAACTGGCCTTCACCTATTGGCGGAAGCCAGATCAGCCGATCGTTCTGCCGACGCCCGCTTATCCGCCCTTCATGTCCCTGCCGGCGCGGCAGGGGGTGGAGGTTATCCAGGTGCCCTGCCAGCGAGATGAAAATGGCGTCTGGCGTCTGGATGAAGCCGGCATCGAGGCGGCGCTGGCCGAGCGGGGTGGTCTGCTTGTGCTGTGTTCGCCGCACAATCCTCTCGGACGGCTCTATTCGCGGGCGGAACTGGAGCGTGTCGCCGCCATCGCCACGCGCACCGGCGCAAGGGTTTTCGCCGACGAAATTCATGCGCCGCTCAATTTTGGCGGCCAGCACATCCCCTATGCATCGCTGAATGCGCAAACGGCAGCGCACACCATTACTGCCATCTCCGCGTCCAAGGCCTGGAATATTCCCGGTCTCGCCTGCGCGCAGATGGTCTTCTCCAACGATGCCGACGCGGAAACCTTTGTGGGCTTGGGCCATCACACGACGCGCGGAGCTTCCAATGTCGGCGTTCGCGCCAGCATCGCCGCTTACAATGACGGTGGTGACTGGCTGGCTGAGGTCACAACCTATCTTGATGGCAACAGAAAGCATCTGGCCCAGCGCATAGAGCGCGAATTGCCCGGCGCGGTGCATCGGGCACCGGAGGCGACCTATCTGGCCTGGATCGATGTGAGCCAACTCACCAACAGGCGCGATCTGGCTCCGATGCTGCGCGAGGAGGCTAAAGTCGCGGTAACCGGCGGAGAAGATTGCGGGCTCGAGGGCGCCGGTTCGTTCCGATTGAACCTGGCAACGCCCCGTCCAATCCTGGACGAGGCCCTGGACCGCATTTTCGGCGTGCTGCACAAGCGCCGCTGACGACAGCCTTGTCCTTGGATTTTCTTGAAAGTATCGCACCGGGCGTCTCTCGCCTCGTCTTTCCCATGGGCGGGACACGCTCGGTAAATGGCTGGATCATCGGTGCGCCGGACAGGCAGATGATCGCCGATGGCGGGCTACCCGGCGCCGAGGCGGCGGCACTTTGGCACGCCGCCGAAAACGCCGGCGCCGTCGGCGCTGTGGAGGCCATTGTCTGCACCCATATGCACCGGGATCATTCAGGGCAGATTGCTGCCCTTTCGGCGCGCCATGGCGCCCCTTTGTTCATGACCGCCGAGGAGCATAGCAAAGTCATTGCCGCGAGTGGGGCAAGTCTCGAACAGCGGCGACACCAGCTTTCGGCGTTCCTGGTGACGCTTGGCGTGCCGGCAGCAGAAGCGCGACTGACCGCGCCACCGGACTATTCGCTTCTGGCGGCGTTTCCGCGAGACTACCATCCTTTGGAGGACGGCATGATGTTGTCGCTTGCTGGCACAAATTGGCAGGTGATGACCGGGGGTGGCCACTCGACCAGGGCGGCGTGCCTTATCTCGCAGGATAGCCGGTTCCTGCTTGCTGGTGATCAGCTTTTGGCCGGGGCCGGGCCGCATATCAGTGTCGGGCTGAATGAGCCGGAGGCCGACCTGTTGAGCGAATATTTTGCTTTTCTGGATCGGCTCGCGGTGCTGCCGGAGACGATGACCGTTCTGCCCGGGCACGGTGCTGTCTTTGCCGGCATCCCCGCCCACGCGCTGAATTTACACAAGGCGCACCAGAAACGGCTTTCCCGGCTGGTCGGACAGATACGCGGCGCGATGAGTTGCGCCGAAATGGCGCCATTGGTCTTTGCGCCGCAGACAATCAGGCATTTCGGCTATCTTCTGCCCGGAATGGTGCTCAGTCTTGCCAATCATCTGTGGCATCGCGCTACGCTGACAAGGCATCAGGATGATGACGGCGTCTGGCGCTTTGCGTTGGCCTGACGGTCGAACCTTCGCAACCGTGCGGATCACCCGATGCTGATGGAGCTGCCTTCTGCTCATGGCGAAACGGCAGCGTTCTCCTTTCCACTCGTGCAAGATGTTTGGCTCGAAAGCCCACTTGTCAAAGGTCATGGAGCACGTTAAAAATCGAGCGCTCGTTCGAAATATAGGTGAATGCGACCATGTTTGAGGACATTGCAGGCAAGACGGCGTTGATCACTGGCGCCTCTGGGGGCTTGGGTCTGCATTTCGCTGATGTGCTGGCGAGGCAGGGTGCACGAGTGCTGCTGGCGGCGCGCCGCGCGGAGGCGCTCGATCGGGCCTGCTCTCAAATTACCGCCGCGGGCGGCAGTGCCGAGCCGGTTTTGCTCGATGTTTCGGATGCGCAATCCATCGCAGCGGCCTTGGCCGATCGAGACATCGATATCCTGATCAATAATGCCGGGATCAGTGTCGCAAAAAGGGCGCTGGACCTCAGCGAAGCCGATTGGGATGCGGTGATCGACACCAATCTCAAAGGCAGCTTTCTGGTGGCGCAAGCCGTTGCGCGCCGAATGAAAGATACGGGCCGGCCCGGCGCCATCGTCAATATCGCCTCCATCCTGGGTCTCCGCGTGGCGGGCAATCTCAGTGTCTATGCGGCCTCAAAGGCGGCAAGCATCCAGATGACCAAGTCACTGTCGCTGGAATGGGCGCGGTATTCGGTTCGGGTCAACGCTTTGTGCCCCGGCTATATCGAGACCGATCTCAACCGCGATTTCTTCGCCAGTGATGAGGGGAAGGCGCTGATCCGGCGTATTCCGCAGCGCCAGTTGGGCCAGCCACAGGATCTCGATGGCGCGCTGCTGCTGCTGTGTTCGGATGCTGGCCGCTACATCACCGGCGCAACCCTGGCCGTCGATGGCGGCCATCTCGTTTCTTCTCTCTAAGGACAGGCTCATGGACTTCCAGGTTTCGCCCCGCATCGAGGACTATCGGCGGCGCATCGCCGATTTTGTGGCGCGCGAAATCCTTCCGCTGGAAGGCGACAAGGCGTCCTATGATGCGCACGGCAATATCACGCTCGGGCTGTTGACAACGCTGCGCGCCAAAGCGCGCGCCGAGGGTTTGTGGTGCCTGCAGTTGCAGCCGGAAGCGGGTGGAGCAGGGCTGGGGCGCGTTGGCATGGCCGTGTGCTATGAGGAGATGAACCGCTCGATCTTCGGCCCGGTCGTCTTCAATTCGGCTGCGCCCGACGACGGCAATATGATGATGCTGGAAAGCCTCGGCACGCCAGCGCAGAAGGAAAAGTGGCTCAGCCCCATCGCCGATGGCTCGGTACGTTCGGCTTTCGCCATGACCGAGCCTGCGCCTGGTGGCGGTTCTGATCCATCGATGATGCTGACGCGCGCGCAAAAGCGCGGCGATAAATATCTCATCACCGGGCGCAAATGGTTCATCACCGGCGCGGCCGAGGCCAGCCATTTCACCGTCATCGCCCGTACGTCCGACGATCCGCGCTACGGTCTCACCGCCTTCATGTTTCACAAGGACCAGCCCGGCTGGGAGATCGTACGTCGCATCGAGATCATGGGGCCGGAAGAGCATGGCGGCCATTGTGAGATCGCCTTTGACGGCCTGGAGGTCTCCGAAGACGATGTTCTGGTGGGCGAGGGGCGGGGCCTCAAGGTGACGCAGGCTCGTCTTGGTGTTGCGCGGCTGACCCATTGCATGCGGTGGCTGGGCCTTGCCAAGCGCTGCCTTGAAATTGCTCAGGCCTATGCGCTCGAACGCCACGGCTTCGGCATGCGCCTTGCCGATCGCGAAAGCATTCAATTGATGATGGGCGACCTGGCGATGCGGATCGAGGTTGGGCGCCTGCTGGTGATGAAGGCGGCCTGGGAGCTGGATCGGGGCGGGTATGCGCGCAAGGAAGTGTCCATGGCCAAGATACAGGTCGCCAATGTGCTGCATGATGCAGCCGACCGTGCGATCCAGATCAACGGCGCGCGGGGATATTCGGGCGATACCGTGCTCGAGTGGATTTATCGCTATGCCCGTCAGGCGCGGCTCGTCGATGGCGCCGATGAAGTGCACAAAATGGTGCTCAACCGCTACCTCGTCGATGAAGGCCGCCAGTTCTGGAGCTGGCCCATGGTGGCCGAAAGCTGAACCGGACGTGGGTAAGGGAGGTCGGCGTGACTGAAAGCGAGCTTAAGGCGTTGCATGATTTTCTGGCGGGGCGGTTTGGCGCCGCTCAGGCGCCCGTTTGCGAGAAGATTTCGGGCGGGCAGTCAAACCCGACATTTTTTGTCGATTATGCTGGCCGGCGCATGGTGCTCCGCAAGCAGCCTTCCGGCCCCATCCTGCGAGGCGCCCACGCCATTGACCGTGAATTTCGCGTATTGAAGGCCCTTGCCGGAACGGATGTGCCAGTCCCGGAGGCTATTCTCTATCACGCCGAAGCCGACGTGCTCGACACTCCATTCTACCTCATGCAGCGGCTGGAAGGCCGCGTTTTCGAGGATTGCGCCCTGCCTGGCATGGCCCCGGACGAGCGTCGCTCAATTTACTTCGGCATGGCCGAAGCGCTGGCGAAACTGCATTCTGTGCGACCCGAGGCGATCGGCTTGGGCGACTATGGTCGTCCAGGAAACTACTTCGAGCGTCAGCTCGCACGATGGAGCAAGCAATACAATGAATCGGACGGCGAACGCATCGCGGCGCTGGATGCGCTGGTAGCCCGCCTGCCGGCGCTGATGCCGCCCGATGATGGCAAGGTAGCCATTGCCCATGGCGATTTCCGTCTTGGCAATATGCTTTTCCATCCTACCGAGCCGCGCGTTATCGGCGTTCTCGATTGGGAATTGTCGACACTGGGCCATCCTCATGCCGATCTGGGCTTTTGTTGCATGCCCTGGCACACCGCGCCGGATGAATATGGCGGCATTCTGGGGCTCGATGCCGATCTTGGCATTCCCAGCCAGAGCGAATTCTGCGCCCATTATTATCGCCATGTTGGTTCGGATGCGCCGCTTCTGCCCTTTCACGTGGCCTTTGCCCTGTTCCGCTTTTCGGTGATCTTCGTCGGTATTGCCGATCGCGTGCGCAGCGGCAATGCCGTGGCTGCCAATGCCGAGGCGATGGGGCCGCTTGCCGCCCGCTTTGCCGTCCGCGCCCTCGAAGTGATCGATGGCGTCTCGGATCATGCCCGCTTCTGATTTCGCAATTCCCGTGGAAGGTGCCGCGATGAGTGCTGCCTATATCGTTGACTATGCCCGCTCGCCTTTTACGCCGGCCAAGCGCGGTGCGCTGGCCATGACGCGGCCCGATGACTTGCTCGCAACTGTGCTGAAGGCGTTGGTGGAGCGCAATGGTATCGATCCGGCGGCCATCGAGGACGTGATTATCGGCTGCGCCTTTCCCGAGGGCGAGCAGGGGCTCAATATCGGCCGCTGCGCCGCCCGTATCGCCGGCCTGCCCGACAGCGTCGGGGGCTGTGTGGTCAATCGCTGGTGCGGCTCGTCCATGCAGGCCATCCAGATGGCGGGTGGAGCCATCGCAATGGGGGCGGGCGACCTGTTTCTGGCAGGCGGCGTGGAATCCATGTCCCGTGTGCCGATGATGGGTTTCAACCCCATGCCCAACCCGGATTGGCCAGACCCGATCCGTGCGGCCTATCTCAATATGGGGCTGACCGCGGAAAATCTGGCTGAGCGCTATGGCATATCGCGGGGCGATCAGGATGCATTCGCGTTCGAAAGCCATCGCAAGGCCGAAGCGTCTCGCGGGACGCAATCCCTTGTTCCCATAGGGCAGGTCGATAGCGATGGCTGCATTCGCCCCGATACCAGTCTCGAAAAACTTGGCACGCTCAATACGGTGTTTAACGCAAATGGCTCGGTGACGGCTGGCAATGCTTCCCCCCTTACCGATGGCGCTGCCGCAGTGCTGGTGGCATCGGCGGATGCGGTCGCTCGGTTCGGGCTAAAACCGCTGGCGCGTATTGCCGGATATGCCACCTCGGGCTGCGATCCGGAAATCATGGGTATCGGTCCGGTCGGAGCGACGCGCAAGGCGCTGCACCGTGCCAATATCGACAGCGACGCGCTTGACGTCATCGAGATGAACGAAGCCTTCGCCGTGCAGGTTCTGGCCTGTTGTCGTGATCTTGGTATCGATCCGTCCCGGCTTAATACGTCAGGCGGGGCCATCGCGCTCGGGCACCCGCTGGGGGCAACCGGCGCACGCTTGGTCGGCGCAACGGCCCGGCAATTGTCCGAAGGGGCAGGGCGTCATGGCCTGGCGACCCAATGCATTGGCGGCGGTCAGGGGATCGCCATGGTATTGGAGCGTGTCTGATCGGCGCCTTCACAAAGGTAACCTGTTCCGGGAAGTCAGTGAGCGCGATCTATTGGCCTTGGAGCGCGACGCCTTCATCGAGCTATTGTTCATGCGCAATAGCCAGGACCGCATCCGTCACATGATCGAAACCGGGAAGCGACTTCGCAATTGACTTGCCCGGCCCTTTTGCGCATGTCGTTTTAAGGGCAGGGATGGGCTGATTTTGACGCCGAAGAAATTGCAGCAGGACTATTCGACCGAGGCGATCTGCGAGCGTCTTTTGCAGCGCCATCGCGGCTCTGTTTCCGTGCAGAAGCCGCATCTGGCCGTGGCAAATCTGTCCCGTATCATTCAGTCCACGCTGAAACTGTCGAACCGGCAGGGCTTTCACGCCATGTCATTGCGCGAACTCGCAACGACCGCCGGCCTCAGCATGGGTGGACTCTATTCCTATTTCGACAACAAGCAGACCCTGCTGTTGATGATCCTCGACGCGGTCTCGACCTCGGCGCAGGATGTTCTGAACGACGCGCCGGAGGGCATTGCCGATGATCCTGCGCGTCATCTTGACTGGCTGATCGGAACGCATATTCAGCTCACCGAGATCATGCAGCCCTGGTTCGTCTTTGTCTTCATGGAAGCGAAGGCCTTTCCTGAACCGGCCAAGCGCATCGCCATTGAGAGCGAAGCGGCTACGGAAACCATCTTTGCCGACGTGCTCCGCCGGGGTGTCGCCTCGGGCGCCTTTGCCATTGACGATGTTCCGCTGACGGCCGCGATTATCAAACCGCTCCTGCAGGATTGGTATGTAAAGCGCGCGAAATATCGCAAGGCGGGAATTTCCGTCGGCCAATATGCCGAGCGGGTAAACACATTCGTCAACGCCGCGATCTCGCCGCGATAACGAGCGCTCGCTCGAAAAAATTTCCCCAACGCGAAAATTCTTGGCGTGCAAGCACGTATTTTCAGTGCTTGCGTTCCCTATAACATATTGAATTAGCAGCGTGTTTCTTGCCCGTTCCGATGTGTTTGCGCATGCTTGTGAAAGTGGGGCGCGGCCTCTTGCACAGGCGGTCATCTTGTATATTAATGTTGCATACAAGGTAGGGGAGGGTGTTTTGACTGTTGCCGCCAGTATCAGCAGCAAGATCGTTGAGGCGATCCTGAGTCAGCAACTGACCCCGGATTCCCGGCTCGGTGAATCCGAGCTTGCCGCCCTGTTCAATTGCAGCCGCACCATTGTCCGTGAGGCGATGCTCGATCTGTCTGCGCGCGGCATCGTGACGGTCAGTCCGCGTCGGGGCTGGTTTCTCACCAAGGTCGACGCCGAGTTGGCGCGTGAGCTTTACGATGCTCGCCAGATTGTCGAGGTGGGTCTTCTGCGCCATTTCGCTCAGAAGGGGCGCCCGCTCGAGCAGCATCTCTTGCTCCGCCTGCGGGCGCATCTGGCAGAGCAACAGGCGGCTTTGGCAGAAGGTCATGTCGGACGCCGCAGCTATCTGCTGGGTAATTTCCACGTCTGCCTCGCTGAGTGCCTGGGTAATCGCCTCCTGGCCGAAAAGCTGCGCGATTTCACTGTTCTGACGACGCTTTTCACTATGCGGCACCAGACGCCCAGCGATGCCCGCATGTCCTACGAAGAACACGTCTCGGTCGTCGAGGCGCTGGCATCGGGTCGGCTGGATCACGCCTGCGACTGCATGTCCGACCATCTGGGGACGTGGGACGCCAAGGTGCACATGGTGCGTGAAGTCGATCCGCTCGATGGCCTGCGCCGGGCGCTGACGCCGCCAATGCTCGAGATCAGGGATGAGACGTCTGAGGGAAAAAACTAATGGCTATTCGCAACACCATGGCCTGGGTGGACAGTCTGCGTCCGCAAGTGGCGACCCTTACCGCCAATGAATTGGCACGCCGGCTGTCTGATGGCGAGGCCTTGATCCTCATCGACATCCGCGAACTTCAAGAGCGCATCGACAAGGGGGCAATCCCGAATTCTCGTCACGTGCCGCGCGGCATGCTGGAATTCTGGGCTGATCCCGCAACGGGCTATCATCGGGACTATTTCGTCGAAAGCGGGCGCTATGTCGTCTACTGCGCGGGCGGCGGGCGTTCCGTTCTTGCCGCGCTGGCGCTGATGGACATGGGCTACGAGAATGTCTGGCATCTCGATGGCGGCTTTGGCGGTTGGGAAAGCGCCGGCCAGCCGGTCGAGGATGCCGCCGCGACATCGCAATGGCAGCGGAAGCCCTGAGCCATGATCGTTTTTGCAATCCGGCGCGCAGTTCTGGGGGTGCTCGTCCTGGTCGCGGTGGCGCTGATGGTCTTCGTCGCCATCCGCCTGATACCAGGTGACATCGTCAACCAGCAATTGTCCGAAGCCGGCGCCGTCACTCCAGAGCTGCTGCAGGAAAAGCGTGCGGCGATGGGGCTGGACAAGCCTGTCCACGAGCAGTTTCTCGTCTGGGCCAGCGGTGTCGTCAGCGGCGACCTGGGGAGTTCGCTCTGGACCGGCCGCCCCGTTTCAGCTCAGGTCGGCGCCGCGCTCCTGCCCACGCTGCAATTGTCAATCATTGCCATTGTCATGGGTGCCCTCTTGGGCGTCGGCGCCGGCGTTCTGGCGGCACTGTGGCGCGGCACTGCCGGCGACATGGTGCTGCGCATGATGTCGACCGTCTTCCTGGCCATTCCGCAACTGTGGCTTGGTCTGCTCACGCTGACCGGCCTGGCGCTGATCGGCTATTACATTCCGCTGCCCTATCGCAGTTTTTCGGCCGAACCCTGGGCCAATTTCCAGCAGGTTATTTTCCCCGCTCTTGCCCTGTCCCTGGGAGTGGCCGCGGCCTTGTCGCGTCTGACGCGCTCGGCCATGCTGGAGGTGACCGGCGCTGATTTCATCCGCGCCGCCCGCGCCCGCGGTGTTTCCTCGTCCGGGCTTTATCTCGGCCATGCGCTCAAGAACGCGCTGATCCCGGTGATCACACTTCTTGGCACTCAGTTCGGCAACCTGCTCTCCGGCACGGTCATCATTGAGCGCATCTTCAATATTCCGGGTCTGGGAAATCTTCTGTTCGAGGCGGTTGCCAACCGTGACTACACCGTGATCCAGGCCGCCGTTCTGACCTACGGCCTGATCACCATCATCGTCAACCTGATGGTCGACCTCTCCTATGGGCTCGTCGATCCCCGCATCCGGGGGATCCGCTCGTGACCTCGCTCATCCAGGAGGCGGCCCCGGCCCGTCGCACCAATCGCACCCTCGCCATCTTCAAGGCACTGGTTCGTGATCCCATTGGCTGCACCGCATTGGTGATCCTGGCCATCGTTCTGGCTTTGGCGATTTTTGCTCCACTGGTCGCCCAGTTCGACCCGCTGGTGCAGAACCGCCGCGCCATCCTGCAGCCGCCATCGCTGACCCATTGGTTCGGTACCGACGATATCGGTCGCGACGTGTTCTCCCGCGTGCTCTACGGCACCCAGGTTTCTTTGCTCGTGGGCCTGATGGTGGTGATCATCACCATGGTGATCGGTGGTCTCATCGGCATGATTTCCGGCTATTTCGGCGGCTGGGTCGACGTGATCATCCAGCGCATCGTCGAGGCGCTCGACGTGCTGCCCTCGCTGGTTCTGTCGCTGTTTATCGCGGCCATGCTGGGGCCGAGCGTGCGCAATGTGATCATCGCGGTGACGCTGGCGCAGATCCCCCGTTTTGTGCGCGTGGTGCGCTCTGAAACCATGAAGATACGCAACAATGATTTTATCGCGGCTTCGCGGGTGATTGGCGCTTCACCGCTGCGCATCATGCTTACCCATGGCGTGCCCAATCTGATGCCGACAATGCTGGTGCTTGGTTCATTGGTCTTTGGCATCGCCATCATGACCGAAGCGGCGCTGAGCTTTCTGGGCGTTGGCACGCCGCCGCCCAATCCGTCTCTCGGCACCATGCTGTCTCAAGGCACGCGCTTTATCGGCCAGGCGCCTTGGCTGATCGTTTTTCCAGGGCTGATGCTGACCATCAGCGTCCTTGCCCTCAACCTCATCGGTGACGCCCTGCGCGACGTCCTCGACCCTCGCAACCGCTAGCCAAGACCAGCGGACCGAGCCCCAAGTCATAACAATAAGGGAACGCACTGCAATGTTAAAACGACTACTCGCCCGTTACGCATTCGTCACCGCACTTCCTGCGCTCGCCATCGCGGCGGCAATGGTTGTGGCGCCGCCGGCCATGGCTCAGGAAAAGCATGGTGGCAAGGTCGTCATCAACGTGCACGCCGATGCTCCGAATTTCGATCCGCTCGCCAGCACCGAGTTTGCCGTTCATTCGCGGCTGGGCCTGGCCATGAACCGTCTGGTTGAGTGGAAGACCGGCGATGATATCGGCTATGGCCAGTTCGTAGCAAAGCCGGGCCTCGCCGAAAGCTGGGAAATCTCCGAAGATGGCCTAACCTATACGTTCAAGATCAGGGACGCCGTCTGGCAGGATATCGCCCCGGTTTCCGGGCGCGCAGTTACGGCGGCCGACGTGGTTGCGACCTATGATGCCATCATTGCGGGCGGTGTGCAGAAGGGTCTTCTGTCCACTGTCGACGCGATCACTGCGCCTGACGACAAGACCGTGGTGATCACGCTCAAGCGCCCCAATGTCGTGCTGCTGCAGAACCTGGCGCATCAGAACATGTGGATCTTGCCCACGGAAGCCTTCGATGGCGGCTATGACCGCAACGTCACCGTCATCGGCACCGGCCCGTGGATTCTCACTGGCGACGAAGCCGGTGTTGCCACCCACTATGTCCGCAACGAGAACTATTTCGGCAAGGACGAGAACGGCGAGCAATTGCCCTATGTCGACGAGGTCGAAATCCTGCCGATCAAGGATCTCAACGCCCGCATCATGGCGTTCCGCTCCGGCCAGGTCGACATCTGGTTCGGCCCGCTGAACCTGACGCAGATGGAAGGGCTGAAGCAGGCTGTGCCCGACATTCAGGACGTGCAGACCACGGCCAACACGCAGAGCGAGCTCTATCTCAATCCGGGCTTCGAGCCTTTCGCCAGCCTTGAAGTGCGCCAGGCCATGAACCTCGCCCTTGACCGCATGGGTCTTGGCGAGGTGGTGCGTGGCGGTGGTGGCATCGGTGGCGTGGTCGGACCCGCCCTGAATGCCCAGACCTTGCCGGAAGAAGAGCGCATTGCCCTCTACGGCACGCCAGACCATGAAAAGGCCAAGGCGCTGCTCGCTGAAGCCGGATATCCCGAAGGGTTCAGCTTTGAATTCACCGTGCTCAATTATGGTGAGGAATTCGTTCGTGAAGCCGAATGGATCCAGCAGGACCTGGCAGAAATCGGCGTCACTGCCGAGATCAAGATGATCGACCCCGTCGCTGGGCAGGCCATGGGCAAGGAGGGCGACTTCCAGGCCATGTTCCTGATGATGAGCCCGTTCGCCGAGGCGGATGAATACTTCACCAGCCATTATCTGCCCGGTGCCGTGCGCAATTATACCGGCATCAATGATCCCACTCTGACGGCGATGATTGAAGAGCAGCAGGGCATTGTGGATGTGGCCAAGCGCCAGGAAAAAATCTGGGAAATCCAGCGCTATGTCTACCAGAACATCCAGAACCCCCTGCCGATCTGGGCTGCTGTCCTGTTGCACCCGGCGCAGGGCGACATCCGCGGCTGGAACCCGATGATCACGCAGGGTTTCCCGAGCCTGTCTGAAGTCTGGATCGAAAGATAAGCGCGATGACCGCCATGGCCCCAACCGGCGTGTCCGAGGCAACCACCCCGAGTGCGACAAGCCCCGTTGCGCTCTCGGTGGAGGGCATGGCGGTCACATATAGCGGTGTGCTTGAAGTCTGCTCGGATGTCTCCATCGAGGTCCGACGTGGAGAAGCCCTGGCCCTGATTGGGGAATCTGGATCGGGCAAGTCCGTCACGGTTTTGGCCGTGACGGGCCTGCTCGGGCGCGGCGGAACGATCGTGCGCGGCAGCGTAAAGCTCGACGGGGAAGAAATTTCCCGCCTTTCCGAACGCGAGCGCCGCGACCGCAAGTTGCTCGGCAAGCGGATCGGCATGATTTTCCAGAATCCTTCGCGAGCACTCGATCCGGTTTTCACGATCGGCCAGCAGCTCAATGAGGCGTTGCGGCTGACCGGGCTCACCGGGAAAGCAGAGCTGCGAGCGAAGGGCGCGGAATGGCTGCGCCATGTCGGCCTGCCAGACCCCGAAGAGGCGTTGGACCGCTACCCGCACCAATTGTCGGGTGGTCAAAGACAAAGGGCGATGATCGCCATTGCCCTGGCCTCTGAACCGGAGCTGCTGATCGCCGACGAGCCGACCACGGCGCTCGACGTTACCATTCAGGCGCAGGTGCTCAACCTCATCCGCCGGCTGCAGCGGGAGCTCAATCTGGCACTCGTGCTGGTGACGCATGATTTTGGCGTCGTGGCCGCGATGGCGGACCGTGTGGCAGTCATGTATGGCGGCCAGGTGGTCGAGACCGGCTCCGTGGGCGAGATCATTCGCCGACCGCGCCACCCTTACACGAAGGCGCTTCTTGCCAGCATTCCCACCGGCGAGGCCGGCGCCCGGATCGAGGCTTTGTCCGGCTCCGTTCCCCATGCGGCAGCGATGCCCTCCGGGTGCCGTTTCCACCCGCGTTGCCCATCCGCGATGCCGATCTGCCAGACCAAGGAACCGGCCCTTGAACCCGCTCGCGGCGGGCGCGTCATGCGCTGTCTGCGCGCCGATGAATTGGAACGACACGATGGCTGAAGCCGAGAACCTTTTTTCCCTGCGCGACGTCAGCGTCCGCTATCCGATACGGCGCGGCTTTTTTCAGCGCGTTGTCGGTCATGTCGGGGCCGTGGAAGGGGTGACTTTCGACCTCAAGCGCGGAGAGACATTGGCGCTTGTCGGCGAATCCGGCTGCGGCAAGAGCACGCTTGGCCGCGCCATTCTGCGTCTCGAAAAGGTCGCTGACGGCACCATCACCGCCTCCGGCAAGCGCCTTGCCGGCCGCAAGGAACTGGCTCGCAAGGCGCAGGTGGTGTTTCAGGATCCGCTCGGCTCGCTCGACCCGCGCTGGACGATCGGCAACCTTATCGGCGAGGGTATCGACGTGCACCGCACGGCAACCGGAGCCGCGCGCGACGCCAAGGTAAACGACCTGCTCAAGCAGGTGGAACTTCCCGCCAGCGCTTTCCATAAGTTTCCGCATCAGCTCTCGGGTGGCCAGCAACAACGCGTGGCTATTGCCCGCGCCTTGGCCATGCGGCCCGAATTGATTGTTCTGGATGAGGCGACCTCGGCCCTCGACGTGTCGGTTCAGGCTCAAATCCTCAATTTGCTCAAGGATTTGCAGGTCGAGTACAATCTTACCTATCTCTTTATTTCCCATGATCTGACGGTGGTTGGCCAGTTCGCCGATCGGGTTGCGGTCATGTATCTGGGCCGCATCATGGAAATGGGCGATGCCGCCGAGGTGCTTGCTGCGCCCCGTCATCCCTATACCCAGGCCCTGATGGCCTCTTCGCTCAAGGTCGATCCGGACATGCGCATTGATCGGGTGCCGCTTCTGACCGGCGACGTGCCCAGTCCGCGCAATCCGCCAAGCGGTTGCCGCTTCCGCACGCGCTGTCCAAAGGCCCAGCCGGCCTGCGCCGAACTCCGTCATCGCCTGGTGACCACAGCCAATGGACGACAGGCCGCGGCCTGCGTCGCCAATGGCGAACATTGATTTCTCAAGGAGACATATAATGACCAAGATCGATCCCAACTGGACCTCCCACATCGCCGATCTCGATGGCGTCAAGATCCGCTATCTCGACAATGGTGGCACTGGTCCGGCGCTGGTGTGTCTGCATGGCACTTCGATGACGGCCCATGCCTGGGGTCATCTCGCCGCCAGCCTGCGTGACAGCTATCGCGTCATCGCCGTGGACATGCGCGGTCATGGCGCGTCCGACCGTCCCAATAGCACCTATGCCATCAAGGAGCTGGCCGAGGACATCGGCAAGCTGGCCGCCAAGCTCGACCTCAAGGGCATCACCTTGGTTGGCAGCTCGGTCGGCAATCAGGTTGCCGTGTCTTTCGCCGCCGCCAATCCCGACCGGATCGCCGGCCTTGTCCTTTCCGATCCGAGCTTCTTTGTTTCTGATGGCGAGATCGTCAAATATCTGCGTTCGCATCATACGCGTCGCCGCAACTACCCCACATTGGCGGAAGCTGAAGCCTTCGCGCGCGCGCTCCCGCAGCGTTCGGGCCTGAGCGATGAATTGCACAGCCTTGCCAATCAGGGTGACTTCCGTGAAGAGGCCGATGGCAGCTGGAGCTGGGCTTACGATCTGCCCGCCATCACCAAGGTCTTCCTCAACCTGTCGACCGATCAATCCGCTGACATCGCAGCAATCAAGGTGCCGGTTCTGGTGCTCAATGCCGACCGCTCCAATGTGCTGAGCGCAAACCAGGCTGAGGAGCTGACGGCCAAGTTCCCCAACGCTACGCGGGAAATGGTCCAGAACAGCAATCACACCATCTGGGGTGACCAGCCGGACTATCTTGCTCAGCGGACGCGCGCCTTCCTCAAGGATCTCCAGAACGCATAAGGACTGTGGATTCCTGACCATGGACAGATATGAGCGCCTGCGGGCCGAATACCGGGCACAAACACCCCGGACCTTCAATTTCGGCACGGATGTCGTTGATGCCTGGGCCGCCAATGCCGAGCGCAACAACGCATCGCCGGCGCTGATCTGGTGCAATGCCGCCGGGGCAGCGCATAGCTATAGTTTTGCCGATATTGCCAGGCTGACGGATCGTCTGGCAGCTGCCTTGCAACGCAGGGGGGTGGGGGCCGGTGATCGGGTCATGGTCATGCTGCCGCGCATCCCGGCCTGGCAGATTGCCATGGTGGCCATCCTCAAGCTTGGTGCGATCGCTATTCCCTGCGTCACCATGCTGACGCCCAAGGACATCGCCTATCGTCTCGCCAATTCTGGAGCGAAGACGATCATCACCACCAATCTGGAGGTGGCCAAATTTGGGGATGCGCCGGACGACGCGCTGCAGATTGCCGTCGACCCCGCTGAGCCGGCAGGCAGCCATGCCACTGCCGCCGCCCCGGCTGGGTGGTTGTCATTCGCGGATTTGTTGGCGGAAGACGAAGGCGGTTTCCAGCCGGCCATTGTGCAGGCCGAAGATCCGGCATTGATCTTCTATACCTCCGGCTCTACCGGTCTGCCCAAGGGTGTCACGCACGCTTCGCGCGCTCTCCATGCCTGGTCGGGTTCGGCCGAATACTGGCTCGATCTTGACCAAGACGATGTCATGTTTTGCACGGCCGATACCGGCTGGTCCAAGGCTGGCACGTCGATCCTGTTCGGCCCCTGGGGCCGGGGGGCCACGGTGCTCTTTTACGATGGTCCCTTCGATGCCGACTATCGCGTCGAGCTCATCGCCCGCCATGGCGTCACCGTCTATTGCGCGGCCGCGACAGAATTGCGTCGATTGGTGGCCCTAGATCTGACCGACAAGGATATTTCCAGGCTTCGCATCACCGTGTCGGCCGGGGAATCGCTTAATCCTCCCGTGCTTGCGGCGTGGAGCGCGATGACCGCTCGACCGGTGCTTGAAGCCTACGGTCTGACCGAAACGCTGATGCTGGTAGCCAATTATCGCGGCACCGAGGTGCGCCCGGGTGCCATGGGGCGCGCCTTGCCCGGGGTCGATCTCGATATCATCACGGCGGACGATCACGTTGCCGAGCCCGGTCAAACCGGTCAATTGGCCCTGCGACTACCCAGCCCCAATATCATGCTGGGCTATTGGCAGGATGACGCGCGTACGGCATCGACCCGCAAGGTGATCGCTGGCGTCGAATACTTCATGACCGGGGACAATGCCCGCGCAGATGCGGACGGCTACATCTATTACGAGGGCCGGGCGGACGACGTCATCAATTCGGCCGGCTACCGGATCGGTCCACAGGAGGTCGAAAACGCGCTGATCGAGCATCCGATGGTGCGCGAGGCGGCCGCTGTGCCCAGCCCTGACGAAGAGCGTGGTGAGGTGGTGAAAGCCTTCATCGTGCTGCATGACGGCTTCGAGGGCAGTCCTGAGCTTGCCAAGGAATTGCAGAACTTCGTCAAGGGCATGACAGCGCCCTACAAATATCCGCGCCGCATCGAATTCATCGATGAATTGCCCAAGAACGCCGTCGGCAAGATCCAGCGGCGTGACCTGCGTTTGCGTGAATTTGCCGGCCACGCGCCCTCCATCAACAATCCAGCCTGAGGACAGATCATGACTGACACGAGCACCTCCGCCGCGCCCTACGATGTCGTGATCGCGCGATCGGTCAAATGCATGGCTCGCGACGGCGTTAAGCTGTCGCTCGATATCTATCGCCCGGCACGGAATGGAGAGGTTTTGCCCGGGCCATTCCCGGCGATCATCACCCGCTCTCCTTACGATACGCGCTCCGGCAAAGGCCCCTCGGGGCAGGCGGGCAATGGCGAGTATTTCGCCAGTCGCGGTTATCTCTACGTGGTGCAGGATTGCCGAGGCCGGTTTGGCTCGGAAGGCGACTTCGTCCTTCTCGATGCCAAGGAAGGAGAAGATGGCTATGACGTGATCGAGTGGCTTGCCGCTCAGTCCTATTGCAACGGCATGATCGGCACGCAAGGCTCGTCCCTGCGCGCCTGGAACCAGACCGCAACCGCTATCCAGCGCCCGCCGCACCTCAAGGCCATGTGGGTTAACCAGTCCGGCTCGAACGGCTTCCTCCATTCGCTGCGCCATCACGGCACATTGGAACTGCGCTGGCTGGCTTGGCTTGTCACCAATGCCATTCATTCTCAGGAGGCCCATGCGAACCCGGCGCTGCAGGCGCAATTGGTGCGCAACGCCGAAAACATGTTCGACTGGTTCCAGCGCCTGCCCTGGAGCGAAGGCAACAGCCCGCTTGCGCCACTGCCAAAATGGGAGAAGCGCGCGCTGGATTTTTATCGCAATGGCGATTTCAGCGAATTCTGGATGAACCCAACGCTGAACCCGGAAGCCTATCGGGACCAGACGGCCGACATTCCAACCATGTATGCAGGCGCCTGGTACGACACATATCCACGCGCTTCGATCAAGAACTACACCGATCTGGCCGACCGGCTGTCGCACCAATATCTGCTGATGGGTGGAGGTGTGCATGGCGGCCCCAATTTCGATAATCCGGTGGCCGGCGATGTCGATATGGGCAAGGGCGCGCCGATCAAGGGCAATATCCATAAGGACCGGCGCGAAATCATGTTGGCCTTCTTTGATCGCTTCCTGCGAGGCGACGACAAGGCCTGGAACGATCAGCCCAATATCCGCTATTTCCATATGGGCGGTGATGGCGCCCGCAATCCGGCCGGCCGTCTCGTGCATGGCGGCAGCTGGAAGACTGCCGATCAATGGCCTCCTCAAGGGGTGGTGAACGAGGACTGGCATTTCCATCGGGGTGGGGGGCTTTCCCCACAGCAGCCGGCGGATCACGCACCGACAAGTTACGTGTTCGACCCCAAAAAGCCGATGCCGACGGTGGCGTCAAACGTCTCCTCGATGACACAGAACCTGCCGCCCTTTCCGCGGATGATGCGCACGGGCGATCCCATTACCTTGCGGGAGAGCATTGTCCTGCAGGGCGCCGGGGACCAAGTCACCCATGCCGGTGTGTATGGTGCGGAAGCGCCTTTTGGCGACCTTGCCGAGCGCCCCGATGTATTGACCTTCACCTCGGAAGTCCTGGCGGAGGATCTCGATATTGTCGGCGCGCCTGAAGTGGAAATCTACTTCTCTTCCGATGCGCCCGATACCGACGTTTTCGTGCAGCTGCAGGATGTCTATCCTGAAAGCGAAAGCTGGCCGGACGGCTATCGGATGAATCTGACGGAAAGCATCTTCCGCCTGCGTTATCGCGAGGCTTTCGACAAGCCCTTGATGATGGCGCCCGGGGAAGTTGTGAAAGTGCGGTTCGAACTGTACCCGATCGCCAACCGCTTCCAGGCCGGACACAGGTTGCGCCTGTTGGTCTCGTCGGCGTCATTCCCGCGTTTCGACGTCAATCCCAATACGGGAGAGCCCATCGGTCGCCATACGCACACACGAGTGGCCGTCAACGCCATCCACCACGACCCGGTGCATGCCTCGCGGCTGATCCTGCCGGTGATGAAAGAGAACTAGCTTATGGACGAGGCCCTTGCCGATCTGCTGAGCGAAACAATCGAACGCCTGTCGCCGCACTTTACGGCGCTGGCCGACGAAATCTGGGCCACGCCGGAATTGTGTTTCGCCGAGCATCGCTCGGTGGCGGCGCAAATCCGGATCATGGAGCAGTTCGGTTTCAGGGTAACGCGGGGTATCGCCGGACTGGACACCGCCTTTATCGCCGATTGGGCTTTTCCGGGCAGCGCTGAAGCTGAGGCGCCCCTCATTGCGTTCCTTGGCGAGTTCGACGCGCTCCCCGGTCTCAGCCAAACGGCCAATGTCGCTGAGGAGCGTCCTCTCGAACCCGGCGGCAACGGCCATGGCTGCGGCCATAACCTGTTGGGCAGCGGCTCGATGCTGGCCGCGGTGGCGTTGTCAAAAGTTCTGGCGGCGCGCAACATAAGCGCGCGGCTGCGGTATTATGGCTGTCCTGCGGAGGAAGGAGGCTGGGGCAAGGCCATTATGGTGCGGGCAGGGGCCTTTGATGGCGTCGATATCGCCCTCGGTTGGCATCCCGGCACGTTCAATGGCGTGCGTGCCCGTTCGACGCTGGCGATTTCCAATCGCACCTATCGGTTCCGGGGCAAGGCCGCGCATGCTGCCATGGCGCCCCATCTTGGCCGAAGCGCGCTTGATGCCGTGGAGCTTATGAATGTCGGGGCCAATTTCCTGCGTGAGCACATGCCGCAAGACGCCCGGCTGCATTACGCCATCACCGATGCCGGCGGCATTGCGCCGGGCGTCGTGCAGTCAAGGGCCGAAGTGCTCTACATGATCCGCGCTCCCGAACTCGATGAGCGCGACGATCTTGTCCACCGCGTTGATGACATCGCGCGGGGAGCGGCGCTGATGACCGGCACGGAGGTGGACATCACCGACCAGGGCGGTGCGGCTAATGTGATACCGAATGCGCCACTTTGCGCGGCCATGCATGATGTTATGCTCGATTTGGGTCCGCTGGACTTTACGGAAGCGGAGCGTGCGTTTGCCCACGAAATCCGTTCGACCTTGAATACTGCCGCAAGCGACCGGCGCGACGCCGGGTTTGATGACCTGTTTTTGAGCGATGGGCGAGGGCTGACACCCCTTCATGCGGGGCTGCGCGCCTATGATGGGCGAATGTCGCAAGGCACCGGCTCGACCGATGTCGGCGACGTGAGCTGGGTTGTTCCGGTGGTCGAGTGCTCTACGGCGACCTGGGCGGCTGGAACACCAAGCCACAGCTGGCAGGCGGTCGCGCAGGGCCAATCTGGTGCAGCCCACCGCGCCATGGTCCGGGCCGCTGCTGTCATGGCTGGCACAGGCATGAAGGCTGTTGTCGACCCCGAGCTGCGACACGCCGCAGCGCGCGACCTCGACAAGCGCCGCGCCGGGCGTAGCTATAGTTAGAGCCGGTCGGCGCCCAGGCGTTCTGAGCGCGATTTCGCTTAAAGCGTGTCGCGTTTAATCGGCCTCATATCCAGCAGCTTTGAAGTAATTCCTGCACTGCTGTGGTTCAAAGAGGTCACAGATGTCCTTGAGGGCATTGCAGATGGCGTCGAAGGATCTTGCGGCGCGCTTTCGCAGCACTGTCTTGAGTTTTGAGAAGGCCATCTCGATGGGATTGAGATCGGGCGAGTAAGCCGGCAGCGGCAGAAGCCAGGCGCCGCGCTGGCGCACCAGTTCGGCGGCGCGTTCGCTCTTGTGGAAGGCGACATTGTCGAGGATGACGATGTCGCCAGGCGAGAGAGTGGGTGCAAGTTGGGTCTCGATATAGACCTCGAAGCGGGCCCTGTTCATCGGTGCATCGATGATCCACGGCGCGACCATACCGTAGCAGCGCAGACCGGCGATGAAGGTCTGCGTCTTCCAGCCGCCGAATGGGGCATGGCTGCGGTAGCGCTCGCCCCTGGGCGACCAGCCGCTTTGCTTGGTCAGTCTGGTATTGGTCGAGGTTTCATCGATAAAGACCAGACGTGCCAATGCTTTGGCGAAGAAGGGCTTGCGGGCCGTCATCCAATGGTGGCGCGCGTCCCGGATATCTGGGCGGCGCTGCTCGCTGGCCCGTAAGCTCTTTTTTTGGGACTGAGGCCAAGCCGGTGCAGCAGACGCCCGACATTGGAGCGGTGAACGCTTACGCCGCGCCCTCCAAGTTCGATGCACAACTCATCCAGCGTCAGATCGCCGTTCTCCTCCAGGCGCTGGAGCACAAACGCGGTATGCCCGGCAAGCTTGCCCCCGCCCATGCCGTGACCTTGCCGGCGTGCCGCAAGCGAGCCCGTTTCGGCCTTGAGATGGATCAGATTGTTCACAAATCGAGGCGAAACACGGAAGTGTCGCGATGCCTCCCGATTGCTATGGCCTTCCTCGACAAACGCAACAACACGACTACGCAACTCCAGTGGATACGGCTTGCCCATCGCGGTTCTCCTTCAACCGCAGTGAAGCACCAATCCACCCCGCCGGGAATCCCGAATCCGTTAACCCGCGACATGCTTTAATTTGCCGGCCGCCGATACGCTTGCCGGCCGCCGATACGCTTGCTGGACGCTGTCTCGTTATCCTCGATCTTGCGCGTCAATCTAGCAGGCGGCGGATGGGGCTTTAGCTAGGGCGTGGATCGCCGCCCGGCGGGCCGCAAATGTTGCGACTGTCGGGCGGCAATGCATGGAGGTTTGTCGTCTCGCCGCCGATCAGCGATCCAGTTTTTCGGCCGCGGCCTCGTCACAGAATACCAGAACCCTGCCATGCGACTGAAGGGCGGAGGCAGGGCAGTCGGTCGATGGCTGTGCCAGGAATGCGGCGCGGAGCGCTTCCGCCTTGGAGGCCCCATTCGCGACCAGCACGATTTCCCGGGCATCGAGAATGGTGCCGATGCCCATGGTGACCGCCGATGGCGGTACGCTCTCCGTGGGCGGGAAGTCGCCCTGATTGGCTTCAAGGGTGGATGGGGCCAGGTCGATCTGGCGGGTTCGGCTGTCGAAGGCCGAGCCCGGCTCATTGAAACCGATATGGCCATTGCGGCCAATGCCGAGCACTTGCAGGTCGATGCCTCCCGAAGCGGCGATGGCCGCCTCGTAATCCTGGCACGCCTGATCGATATCGCCCTCGACAATGGGAAGCCGTCCCTTGCCGGCGGGCATATCGACATGGTCGAAGAAATGCCGCCGCATATAGGCCCCGAACGAGGCAGGATGCTCTGGGGGCAGGCCGATATACTCGTCGAGATTGAAACTCATGCTCTGGGCAAAGGAAAAGCCCCCCGCCCGGTAGAGATCGACGAGTGCGGCATAGACCGGCACGAAAGTATTGCCGGTGGCAAGGCCCAGGCGCAGGGCAGGGTGTTGCTTGAGGGCAGCGGCGAGGTGAGCCGCAACTGCATGGGTGGTCGCTTGTGCCGTGGGGAACACACGGAATTCAGGTTTGGTCATCATCATGCTTCCAGGCATAGGCGATGGAGATAGGACTAAGCAAGGCCGACAAGCGAGCCGGTGCCACCCGATGCCTGTACGGAGCAGGAACCGGCGCCAATGGCCGCTGCAAGACAGGCCTCAGGCTCCGCGCCATCAAGCCAGGCATTAAGGAAGCCCGCATTGAAGGCGTCGCCGGCACCGGTCGTGTCGATGACACGAACCTGTGGACTGGGCAGAGAGATCACCTTCCCATCCATGGCCAGCATGGCGCCATCGCCACCACATTTGAGGGCGACTATGGGGAAATGCTGCGCCAGGATCGCCAAGCCTTCGCGTGGGTCTTCGCGCCCGGTCAAGGCCCGGGCCTCTTCCTGATTGGGCAGGAAAATATCGACACCGGTGGTTCGCTCGAAGAAAAGCGGATCGCGGATCAGCTCATCATCCCAACTCGGGTCGAGCGAGATGGTGAGCCCCCTGGCCTTGGCCGCGCTGATCGCATCGCGCATTTCATGCAAGGTCGCGTATTCGGCAATATGCAGGTGCCCCGCCTCGGGCCAGGCCAGCGCGTCCTCGAAGCTGGCCGGGCGCGCATGCCCAGCCCGCCGGGACAGAAAGGCCCGATCATTGTCCTTGACCATCACCACGGTCATTTGCGGGCCAGCGGTTTCGTGGCGATCGAGGAACTGAAGGTCCAGCCCCAGCGCCTCGATCTGGCCGGCCAGCGCCATGGAGAGGGCGTCGGTGCCGAAACGAGCCAGCAAAGCCGAAGCCCGCCCGCCTGCCGACAGATGCGCGGCAGTGATAAGAGCGCCGCCGCCCGGCGTCATGGTGAAATCGCGCGCGAACAGCTCGCGGCCCAATTGCGGCATCTCATCGAGACCGCGAAACACCATGTCGCAATAGATACGGCCGAGGCTGAGCACAGCCTTGGCTTTGGAAGGTGTTGAACTCATGCCCGGCCCAGTGCTTTTTCACTGGCTGCATCGAAAAGATAGAGCGCGCCGGGTTCTGCATGCACGGTGACGGTGCTGCCGATCGCCGGCACCACGCGGCCGGGGGCAGTGGCAGTGACCAGGGTCTTGCCCAGCATCAGATGCACCAAAGTTTCCGAGCCGAGGGGCTCGACCGCCTCAACCACGCCGGAGCCGACAATGCCTGCGCCGGAATATTCGCCAACCAACAGATCGTGGGGGCGAATACCGACGACGACCTTGCCCTCATGCGCGGGCAGCTCCAGGCCCAAGAGAGTGACGCCCTCGATATTGAGTGCGCCCTTGGCCAGCGCGCCCTCCATCACGTTCATCGACGGGCTGCCGATGAACCGCGCGGTGAAGATGTCGACCGGGTTCTCATAGAGATCGGTCGGCGAACCCACCTGCAGGATATGGCCATCACGCATGACGACGATCTTGTCGGCCATGGTCATGGCCTCGACCTGATCGTGGGTCACATAGACGATCGTGGTGCCCAGCCGGCGATGCAGGCTCTTGATTTCCATGCGCATCTGGCTGCGCAGCTGCGCGTCGAGATTGGACAACGGCTCGTCGAACAGGAAAGCGACCGGATCGCGCACCATGGCGCGGCCAATGGCGACGCGCTGGCGCTGGCCGCCGGAGAGGGCCGCCGGTCGGCGCTCGAGCAGCTTTTCCAGGCCCAGGATCTTGCCGGTTTCCTCGATCCGCTTCTGCTTTTCGGCCTTGGAGAGCTTGGAGGTATAGAGCCCGAAGCCGATATTCTGACCCACGGTCATATGCGGGTAGATGGCGTAGTTCTGGAACACCATGGCGATATTGCGCTGCTTGGGCTCGCGCTGGTTCACCACCTCGTCGCCGATCAGCAATTTGCCACCGGAAATGTCCTCAAGCCCGGCGATCATGCGCAGGGTCGTGGATTTGCCGCAGCCAGAGGGTCCGACAAAGACCACGAACTCGCCATCCTCGATGGTGAGGTCGATGCCATGCACGGCGCGGGTATTGCCATAGGCCTTGATCAGGCCTTGAAGTTCGATCTTGGCCATCAGGCTGTTCCCTTCAATGCGTCGAAACGCTCTTTGAGCAGGCGCGCGGCATCGGACTGACGGCGCAGCAGAGTTTGAAATTGTTCGTTCAATTGGGCCGAGCGGTCCTTGTATCCGGCGATGGCCGCCAGCAGCGGCTCCGGTGCCGGGCCACCGAAGCGCGTGCGGACGGCAACGAAGTATTCAGGCGAGACCAGCTCGGCGAATGTTGCCGCGTCGAGGCTCGAGGTGCGGCCGGTTGCCTGTTCAAAGGCAGCACCGAACGGGCCATAGCCATCGCTCATCAGATCGCCGCCCATGGCCACGACGGCCTTGGCGACCGCCGCGGCAATTTCGTGCCCCTCGCGGAAGGACAGGCCTTCCCGCCGCACCAGGCTGTCGGCCAGTTCGGTGATGGTGATGCAGGAGCGGCGGATATTCTGCGCCACCCGTGCCGGATCGATGCGGATCTGACCGACCAGAGCCGCCAGCAGGTCCAGCACCCGATAAGCGCTGTCAAAGGCGCCATAGCCCATGGACTGGGTTTCGCCTTCGCTGTCATTCATGTCGGTGAAGGGCGTATTGTGCATCACCGTCAGCATGGCATGAGCCCTGCCCACGGTCTGGCTGGCCAGATGGCGCAAATGCTCGATGGGCACCGGATTGCGCTTCTGCGGCATGATGGAGGAGATCTGCACCAGGCTATTGGGCACATAGATCTGTCCAACCTCGAAACTGGTCCAGACCTGGAAGTCCTGGATGGGACGGCCAAGATGGAGGAACATCAGCTCGATCGCCGAATAGGTCGAGGTGATGTAATCGACCCCGGCAATGCAGGAATAGGAATTCTGTAGCGGGCCGGCAAAACCGAGCAGCTCGGCAACGCGCGCCCGGTCGGTTGGAAAGCCGGTCGTCGTGATCGCGGCGGCGCCCATGGGCGAGAGATCGACGATGGCATAGGCATCGAACAGCCGCCCGATGTCGCGCTCGACGAATTCCACAATGGCCGAGAGATAGTGCCCGAAAGTGGTCGGTTGCGCCGGCTGGCCATGGGTATAGGCCACGATCAGCGTGTCCTTTTCCCGCTCGGCGGCCTCGATCAGGGCCTTATGCAGGGCCAGCGCCTTGCCGATCAGCACATTGAGCCGTTCGCGCAGGCCGAGCTTGAACAGGGTGTGGTCGATATCGTTGCGCGAGCGCGCCGTGTGCAGGCGTCCTCCCAGATCCGGGCCGACGCGCTTCTTTAGTTCTTTCTCGATGAGGAAGAAGAAGTCTTCCACCTCGCCGGTATAGACCAGTTCGGATGGCTCGATTTCGGCATCGATACTATCGAGCGCCTTGGCAATGGCGCTGGCCTGATCGGCTCCGACAATGCCGGTTTCGGCCAGCATCACCAGGTGCGCGCGGTCAATGGCGCGGAAGCCCTCGACATGGTGGTTCTTGGCGCCATCAAACAGCGGCGCCAGAACGGTCTTTTTGTAAACGGGGTCCGGAAAGACGGAAGTATCGGAAAGACGGGGATCGGTCATTGCTTAACCCTTGAGGCCGGCCAGCATGACGCCGCGCACGATAAACCGCTGCAGAGCCAGGAACACGAGGAGCGTGGGGATGGTGCCGATGGCGGCGCCGGTCATGATCAGCTCCCACTGAATGGACGATTCCGCCGAGAAGCTCGAGATGCCCACGGGCAGCGTATAAAGCTCCTTGGAGGTGGTCACGATCAGCGGCCAGAAGAACGCGGTCCAATTGCCAAGGAAGGTGAAGATGGCCAGAGCCGAGATGGCGGGCACAACCATGGGCATGGCGATCTTCCACCAGATGGTAAACTCGTTGAGCCCATCGACACGTGCCGCTTCGAGGAAGTCGTTGGGCACGCCCTCGAAGAACTGCTTCATCAGGAAAGTGCCGAAGGCCGTCATCATACCGGGGAACATGATGCCCCAATAGCTGTCGATCCATCCAAGCTGGCTTGACATCAGATACCACGGGATCACCAGCATTTCGGTCGGGATCATTAGGGTCGAGAGAATGGCGAGGAAAATGAAATAGCGGCCACGGAACTCGAACTTGGCCAGCGTATAGCCGACAAGGCTGTCGAAGAACACGTTGGAGAGCGTGACGGTCAGCGCGATGAAGGTCGAGTTGAGGAACCACCGCATGAAGCGGCCATCGCCCAGAACCTTGATGTAGTTTTCAAATGTCGGCGCTGCCGGGATCAGGCGCAGGTCATAGACCTGGCCTGAGGTCTTGAGTGAGGTCGAGAACATGAACAGCAAAGGCGTGATCATGATCAGCCCGCCGATCAGCAGCAGGGTCCAGGCGATGATGCGGCCGGGGCGAATGTCGCGGCGATTGGCCGCCAATTCCCTGGTTTCGGTGATGGCGGTCATTTCTTTTCCCTCAGCACGTAAAGCTGGAGCAGCGAGACGATGAGCAGGATGGTGAACAGAACCACGGTCTGCGCCGCGGCATAGCCCATCTGATAGGAGGAGAAGGCGGTCTGATAGATCATGAGCACCAGCGGTTTGGTCGCGTTCAGCGGCCCGCCCGGATCATTGGTGGTCATGTTGTAGACCTGGTCGAAAATGCGCAGGAAGCCGATGGACGAAAACACGACCAGGAAAACGGTTGTCGGCTTCAGCAGCGGAATGGTGATCTTGCGCAGGATTGCCCATTCCCCCAGCCCGTCGATGCGCGCGGCTTCGTAGAAGGTTGAGGGAATGGCGCGCAGACCGGCCATGAAGATGATGATCTGGAAGCCAAGGCCCGCCCAGATTGCCGGAATAAGGATGGAAATCAGCGCCTGATCGACCGAGCGCAGGAACGGCTGCTGAGCAATGCCGAGCGTGGAGAGAAAGCTGTTGATCACACCGATCGGAACCGGCTGATAGAACCAGCGCCATACCCAGCCCATGGCCGCGGCCGTGGTCAAATAGGGCAGGAAATAGAGCGCCCGAATGAAGCCGTGCATCACCTTAACGCGGTCAAGGTAATAGGCGATCACAAACGAGATCAGCAGGCTGATCGGCGTGCCGATGATGAGATAGAGGAAGGTGTTCTGAAACACTTTCCAGAAGATCGGATCGGCGAACATTTTCTGATAGTTCGCCAGGCCGATGAATTGGGCCGGCCGCAGCAGGTCCCAATTGGTCAGGGACAGCCAGAAGGCCTGGAAGGTGGGGTAAAAGCGGATGCCAGCGTAGAACAGAATGGGCAGAGCCAGAAAGGCCCAGGCCCAGATCAAACGCTTGGTGCTGATATTCAGGCGATCCCAAAAGCGAGACGGGCCTGCGGGGGAAGTTGCGTTTGCCGACGCCATGATCGCTCCTTGGGAAGCCGATGATCGGTGGCGGCGCCACGCCGCCACCGATCTATGGTTTGACGTTAGGCTTACTGACGACCGGCGTCGATGATGCCCTGTTCGGCAGCAGCGGCCTGAGCGATCGAATCCTCGATCGACTGGCCCTCGAGCAGAACGCGGTTGACCATGTCGATCGAAGTCTGGCGCTGTGCGGCTTCGTCATAGAAGCGGGTGGTCTGCGCGTATTCGAGGCCCTTGAGGAACGGGCCACGGATCGGGTCGGCCAGATTGGCTTCGGTCAGGGCGACGTCGCGGCGAGCAGGGAGTTCACCCACGGTTGCGAGCCAGATTTCCATCGCTTCGGGCGAGGAGATATAGGCGAGGAACTTCTGGGCGGCTTCCAGCTCTTCACCCTCGGCGGTCGCGCCGATGGCGTTGGCGAAATAGCTCGAATAGTTGGACTTGAGGCCTTCGGCATTGGCCGGCAGTTCCACCACGCCCCATTCGAACGGGTTGTTGGCAAAAGCCCCGAGACGGAAGGTGCCGTCGATGGTCATGGCGGCCATGCCGGCGCGGAATGCAGCCTGGCCTTCGTCCATGAAGCCGATGAGGCCGACCTTATGCTCGGTCTGAAGGTCGGTGTAGAACTTCAGCGCCGCAGCGCCGGCCGCGTCGTCATAGGCGACATTGCCTTCAGCGTCGTAGGGAGCGCCGCCAAACTGGCGGATCAGGGTCTCGCGCCACCAATGGTGGTCCTGGCCAGCCATATCCATGGTGATGCCGGCCGTGGTGATGTTGCCGCCACCATCGCGCTTGGTGGTGGCCTCGGCGACAGCCAGCAACTCATCGAGCGTGCTCGGCGGCTGGACACCGGCTTCATCGAGCAGGGCCTTGTTGTAGAACAGGGCGAGCGAGCGCACGGCAGTGGGCAGGCCGTAATAGTCTTCGCCGCGCTTCATCGCCGAAACGATCGGGAAAAACTCGGATTCGATCTCGTCATGCGGGAACACGGCCGGGTCGAGCGGCTTGATCAGGCCGCCATTCACGAACTGGTCGGTCCAGCCGTAGAACAGCTGCACAACATCGGGGCCCTGGCCCGCAACCTTGGCCGCGACGACGCGGGTCTGGTAGTCGGCATAGGGGAAGGTGGTGTGCTTGACGGTGATGTCCGGGTTTGCTGCCTGGAAGTTCGCGATCAGCTTGTCCATGGCCTGGACGCGGCTGTCGAACACATACTGCCAATATTCAATTTCCACGGCCTGGGCAGAGCTCAGGGCGAGAAAGCTGATGCTTGCTGCCAGCGCAGCCATCTTTGCTTTGGTGAACATTCAATCCCTCTCTTAAAGCCACCGATCCCTCAGTGGTCATCTCTGGTGCGAGATAGGCGCACGACCGCCAATCCATCTCTAGCGTGAGATATGCGACACCGGCTTGTCAATAAAATAATCTACTTGAGTTATTCTGTTTGGCGTCTAGTCTGATTTTTCCACGTCGTGTATGCGTGAGTTTGGAGGGCCGGACACAGTGAACAGTCGCAGCAAGAAAATCCTGCGCCAGCGCGTGGCCATCGGCTCCAATCCGGAACGCAACCGGGCTCATAATCGTCGTGTCGTGCTCGAAGTGATCCGTATGCATGAGCATCTTGGGCGCACCGAGATCGCACGTCGCGCGCAGCTGACCCCGCAGGCCGTTGCCAATATTGTTGAGGAACTGCTTGAAGAGGGCCTGCTGATCGAGTTGGGCCGCCTGCGCTCCGGTCGAGGCCAGCCTCCCATTCAGTTCGCCGTCAATCCAAACGGTCCGCTCACCGCCGGGATCGAAGTTGCGGCCGACCACATGGTCACCGTGTTGCTCGACCTTTCCGGCGGCATTCGTGGCCAGTCGATCGTCGATCTGACGCCCGATAGCCAGGGTCCCGATGTTGTTCCGGGGCTGGCTGCCAATGAAGTGCACAAGCTTCAGGCCTCGCTTGGCGCCAGCAGCAGTTCTCTGCTGGGCATCGGCGTGGTGATGCCCGGTCCCTTCGAGATCGAAGGCATGAGCTCGGTTGGTCCGGCCACGCTACCGGGTTGGACGGGCGTTGACCCGGTCCAGCTATTCGCCAAGGCCACCGGCCAGCATGTGGTTGTGGAAAACGACGCCACCGCCGCCGTTGTGGGCGAGCGCCTTTATGGCGCAGGCCGTCAGCTCAGCAATTTCTGTTACCTCTATTTTGGTGTTGGTCTGGGCCTCGGGGTCATTCAGGATGGCCGCCCGCTGCGCGGCGCGTTCGGCAATGCCGGCGAAATCGGCCATATCGGCCTGACCCCGCGCAAGGGACGGGCCGTCTATGGCCCCGCTGGTGCGTTGGAGCGCTTCGTTTCCGTATTCGCGCTGCGCGAACGCCTCGCCATGTCCGGCATCTACACCGCCAGCGTCGAAGATATCCAGAAACTGCACGACAATAACGACCAGTCGCTCAACGACTGGATCGCCATGGCCGCCGATTATCTGGCGCCCACCGTTGCCCTGCTGGAAAATATCTTCGATCCAGAAACGGTGATTTTTGGCGGCGGCCTGCCCGACTCGGTGTTCGATTCGGTTATCAACGCTCTCTCGCCTTTGCCCGTTTCGGTTGCGACCCGCGGCCAGCGTTCCCTGCCGCGCGTCCTGCGTGGCCAGACCGGCTTGCTCACCGCCGCCTTGGGCGCGGCCGCGTTGCCGCTGCTCGATACCGTTTCGCCCCATCTCAGCGTCGCCGATCCGACGACCTGATCCCTGCCTTTTCTGGAAATCAAGAATGCTCACCAGTCGCGAACGCCTCCGCCGACAGGCGGCCCAGCCCTATCTCGTCACCTTCCGTCACGCCCTTGGTCGCCTCGCCTCGCCGCTGACCGTCATGAACACCGGCGCCCACCCCGATGACGAGCAGAACGGCCTGCTCGCCACCCTCCGCCACCAGCATGGCATGCGGGTGGTGATCGCCTGTTCGACCCGCGGCGAAGGCGGCCAGAACATTCTGGGTCCCGAGCGTGGCGGTGTGCTGGGCGTCATGCGCAGCCGTGAAATGGAAGAATCCGCTCGTGTCATCGACGCCGACCTGGCCTGGCTCGGCCATGGTCCGGATGACCCGGTCCACGATTTCGGTTTCTCCAAATCCGGCCCCGATACGCTGTCGCGCTGGGGCAAGGACCGCACCATCGAGCGTTTGGTTCGCGCCTACCGCCAGTTCCGGCCCGATATCGTCATCCCCACTTTCCTCGACGTGCCCGGCCAGCATGGCCATCACCGCGCCATGACACAGGCCGCCGAAACCGCCCTGGCGCTCGCCGCCGACCCCGCGTGCTTCCTGGAACACGCTGCGGAGGGCCTCAAACCCTGGCGCGTTGCCAAATACTATCTCCCCGCCTGGACCGGCGGCGAAAACGGCTACTACGACGACGAAGTGCCGCCGCCGCCAGCCACCACCACAGTCATCGCGCGGAGTTTCGATCCGGCGACCGGCCTCGCCTATGATCGGCTGGGCGAGATTTCCCGTGCCTATCACGCGAGCCAGAACATGGGGCACTGGATCCACCCCGCGCCGGCCCGCTGGGACCTGCATCTGCTCGCGGGCGGTTTGGAACCCGATATTCTGGCCGAACTGCCAACCCGGCTGGCCGATCTCGCCCCGCATGTCGCTCTCGGCGCCGCTGATGCCGCCCTCGCCGAAGCCATCGCGTCTTTCCCCGATGCCAGGGCCGCCATCCGGGCCCTTCTGGCTGCCCGGAGCCACATCGGCGAAGCCCAGTCCGCGCTCGATGCCAAGGTGCTCGACCTCCATGACCACCGTCTCGCCCGCAAGCTGGTCGAGATCGACGCGGCCATCGCCGCAGCCGCCAATATCCGCGTTTACGTCGGCCTGGCCTCGGCCGATGTCGTACCGGGCGGCAGCGTCGACCTCATGGTCGAAGTCGAGCCCGGCCTTGCCGATACTATTGCCGTCCAGCCCATAGGCGGCGCCGCACTCGACCCCGCCGGGCCCGTCGAGGTTGAGACCCGGGCCAACCTCACCCTCAAGGTTCGCGCCGACGCCCAGATCACCAATGCCTTTGCCCCCGATTGGTCAAGCCTGGGCGGCAATGGCACCCTCTGGCTCTCCGTCACCGCTGCCCTCATAGGGGAAACCATCAGTTTCAGCGTCGATACCGAAGAGCAATTCCAGGTCCAGCCGCCCCATTCGCTGACCCTTGCCCCCGAGGCGTTGATTATCCCGCTTCCGGCCGAGGCAAGTCATCACGTCGCGGTCAAGCCGCAGCCCGATCTGACACAGATGGCGCTGGAAGCTCCTCAGGGCGTCGAATTCACCGCTGAGACAGACGGTTTTCGCCTCACAGCTACGCCAGCTCTGGCGCCGGGCCGTCATAGCCTGCCCGTTCGTATTGCCGGTCGGGTGGCCCATCAGGTGACGCCGATTGCCTATCAGCATATCGGGCGCACCCGTTTCGTCAAACCGCTGGCCCTCGACATTCTGGCCCTAGATCTCACTTTGCCCAAATCCCGCATCGGCTATATCGGCGGCGGCAGCGACCGCGTCGGCCATTGGCTCGACCGCATGGGCGCCAATCCCACAATGCTGGAAGCGGACGCCCTTTCCGGCAGCCTTGCCGAATTCGACACTATCGTCGTCGGTATTTTCGCCTTCGGCAACCGGCCCGATCTTGCCGCTGCCGCGCCGCGTCTTCACCATTGGGTCGAACAGGGCGGGCATCTTGTCACCCTTTATCATCGTCCCACCGATGGCTGGACGCCCGAGACCACGCCACCGCGACGTCTCGTCATCGGCTCGCCCTCGCTGCGCTGGCGCGTCACCAATCCGGCGGCGCCGGTCACCGTGCTTGCCCCCGACCACAAATTGCTGGCCGGCCCCAACGCCATCACCCAGGATGATTTCGCCGGCTGGGACAAGGAGCGCGGCCTCTATTTCGCCTCGGATTGGGACAAGGCCTATCAGCCGCTCCTCTCCATGCACGACGAAGGCGAAAACCCGCTCACCGGCTCTATGCTCTCGGCGGAAATCGGCAAGGGCCGCCACACCCACACCAGTCTCGTGCTGCATCATCAACTCGATCGCCTGGTTCCCGGCGCCTTCCGCATCATGGCCAATCTCCTGCAACCAGCCTGAGATGTCCAAGCCCGCCGCGCCCGATAAGGGGATGGTCTGGTTGCTCTGCGACATGAGCCTCGTCACCATCATGACGGTGCTGGTCAAGCTCGGAGGTGCCGATTATCCCGCCGTGCAGATGGTGTTCATCCGCTCGCTGGTTGGGCTGGTCAGCGTGCTGCCGCTGGCGTGGCGCCATCGTCACGCCCTGCGCCAGACACAGCAATGGGGCCGTCACGCCTTCCGCGTGTTTTGCAATACGGCGGCGCTCAATGCCAATTTCGCTGCGCTCACCGCCCTGCCACTGGCGCTGGCCAATGCCATTGGCTTCATGCGGCCGCTGGTGGTGCTGGCCCTGGCCACCTTCATGCTCGGCGAGCGTTCAGGCCCCTGGCGCTGGATCGGCGCGGCTATCGGTTTTGCCGGGGTTATGGTCATGGTCGCCCCGGGCGAAGTCGCTTGGAATGCCGGCATTCTCGCCGCCCTGGCCGCGGTTCTCTTCGGTTCGCTCGCAACCGTGCAGACCCGCGCGCTCAAGGATGAAAACACCACTGTTCTCATGGTATTTTATACGGTCGGTCTCACCATTTTTTCCGCCATTCCCGCTGCCTTTGCCTGGCAGCCGGTTGCGCCCTCATCCTGGCCATTATTGCTCGGCATCGGCGTCATCGCCCAGGTGGCGCAATATTGCTATCTGCGCGCTTACCAATCGACCCCTGCCAATGTGTTGGCTCCGCTCGGCTATCTCTCGATCGTTCTCGCCAGTTTCGCCGGCTTCTTCGCCTTTGGCGAAGTGCCGGCCTGGACCACCATCTTTGGTATTGTCATTATTCTTTTTGCGCTGGCCCTGACCGCGCGTCTCGACCGTCGCTACCCAGCCAAGGACGTATCCAATAATGGTTCAGACATTTGACCTCGCCGTCATCGGCCTCGGGGCCATGGGCAGTGCCGCGCTCTATCAACTGGCCCGGCGCGGAGTGCGGGTCATCGGCATAGATCGGTTCCAGCCACCCCATGCCCATGGCTCCACTCATGGCGAAACCCGCATCACCAGGCGCGGCATCGGCGAGGGCGAGGCCTATGTGCCTCTGGCCAAACGCTCGCATGAGATCTGGCGGCAACTGGAAGCCGAAACCGGGCGGAGCCTGTTGCATAAGGTGGGCAGCATCATCGTCTCCGAACACAATGACGATGTCGAACGGCCCGGTCGCACCGGCTTCATCCGCCGCTCCATCGCCGCCGCCGAGCGCTACGACATTCCCCATGAAATTCTTTCGGCCGCTGAAATCCGCTATCGTTTCCCCAACCTGATGCCGCTGGAGTCCGAGATCGGCTATTACGAGCCCGGCGGCGGCTATCTCGTGCCCGAAAATTGCGTATCCGCGCAACTCGATCGGGCGAAGGCGATGGGCGCGGTGCTGCAGTTCGGCCACCAGGTGGTGCGGATCGATGCGCAGCCCAATGGCGTCACCCTCCATCTCGCCGACGGATCAACCATCGGTGCGGCACAGCTTATCGTCTCCGCTGGTCCATGGGCTGCTCATTTGCTGGGGGCGCCCTATGAGGGTATTTTAAAGCCAACCCGTCAGGTCATGCACTGGTTCGCATTGGCCCCCGACGCCCCTGCCGCCTGGACGAAGTCGCCGGTTTTTATGTGGCCGCATGGGGATACCCAGGATGGCTTTTTCTACGGCTTTCCCTCGCTCGACGGGCTGAGTTTCAAGACCGCCGACGAGTTCTATGGTGCTGCGAGCGATCCGGACAATATCGACCGCGACGTACCGGAAAGCGACAGTCAGCGCATGTTCGACTTCCATATTTCCGGGCGGATGGCCGGGGCCGTCCGCCAAGCGGTACGCACCACCACCTGCATCTACACCGCCACCGCCGACAGCATGTTCCTCATCGATCACCATCCCGATCATGACAATGTTCTGGTGGTCTCGCCGTGCTCCGGCCACGGCTTCAAACATTCCGCCGCAATTGGTGAAAGCGTGGCGCAATGGGCTGTGGACGGGCGATCGGCAATCGACCTTTCGAGTTTTAATCTCGCCCGTTTGCTGGACTGAGTTACGCGCACCGCCAAAATTGGCTCCCACTTTGGGCAGACTTGCTCCAAGGCCACAAAAAGTTAAACCCCCGATCCGGCGCCGGATCGGAGGTTTTCTGCCGCGAGTGCGGCGGGGACGGCTCGCGGAGGGAGGGGACCGCGAGCCGGAAGCGTTTAGCGTTTCGCTGGCTGAATCAGGTTGGCCATGATGCGGAACGCACCCGGTGTCAGCTTGTCGAGCTGGTGATGCAGCACGAGGCTGGTATGGGTGTGGCGGCCTTCGCCGATCTCGGCGGAAAGCAGCGAGCCGGTCAGCGGCTCTTCGCCGGCGTCGCTCATCGCCAGGAGCGGCTTATAGACTTCGTCCCATTCGGAAGCGAAGTAGAGCCCGCGCTCCTTGTCCCAGTTGGCCCAATCTGCTTCGCTGATCGCATTCGGATAGGTCAGCAACGGGTGATCGGGCTCGAGCATGGTCACCGGCGCCTTGGCATCCGTGACGCGATAGCGGATCGAAGGCGTGCCGATCTTGAGATAGGCCAGCGGCACGGTGTCGTTGTTCCAGCCATCGGACGGTCGGTGGTAGAGGGTCACCAGGTGGCCGCCATTCTTCACCCATTCATGCACGCCGGGCAGGGCGGCAACCAGATCCTTGCGGCGGCCAAAGGAGAAAATGCCCACGACCAAGGTATCGAGGTCGCGATAGGCCCCCGCCTCCATATCGGACGGGCTGAGTTCCTTGAGCTTGACGCCGAGACGCTTGAGCCAGATGGCCACGTTGTCGTTGCCGCCGCCGATATAGCCGATCTTGCCTTCCGGAATCACCGCCCCAACCGACTGCACCGGCACTGCCACTTCCGTAGGCACTACCGAGCGGCCGATATGGGGATAGGAGAAGACATTGATGGCATAGGCCTGCTTGTCGAGCAGTTTGGGTGCGATGGTGATGCGCTCGGTGCCAAGTTCCTCCGGCGGCGCCAGCTCGAACGTGCCCGCTTCCAGACCCTTCTCGCCGGTTGCCGTCATCGACCAGCCCTCGGGCAGGTTGAAGTCGAGATCGGCCGTGGTCGCACCCGATACGACGGCGGTCATTTCCACAGGAACGATTTCCGCTTCCGTGTTGAATACCACGGCGTCGGGCTTCAGTTCCAGCGACGCTTCGGGCAGCACGCGCAGTGCGTCTTCGAGGTCGATATCGAGCACGGCCTTGTAGCCGGCGATGTTGGCGGTGAGGCGCACATAAGCATCGCCATTCCCCCCGAGCGGGTCGAACTGCTCGTTGAGCGGGTTGGTCAGCGCCGAATCGGCGGCGATCGAAACCTTGACGCCGCCTTCTGCGGGCTCGCTGTTGATGCCGTCGCGAGCGATGACCGCAACCGATTCCACTGTGACGCTGTCCGGCGCATCGACGATGGCCTTGACCACGATGTCCTGGCCCGGGCGCAGATCGCCGCCGTCGGTGAAGGCACGGATATGCATGCCGGCAGCAGTGGCCAGTGCCAGATCGACTTCCTTGATCTTGCGGTCGAGCCGGTGGCCGGCCTGCAGTTCCAGTTCCTCGGGCAGGCTGGCGCGGGCTTCGGCGATGGCCTTGCCGATTTCGGCCAGCTTCTTGGTGACTACAACCGGGTCGCCATAGTCGGAAATGGCTTCTTCGATCACGCCATGGGCATTGCGCAGCGCATCGGCCGCCGAAGCGGGCATGCCGTCGAGTTCGGCGACGTGGCCGACCGTGGCGATGAGGCCGTCACGAATGTCGTTTTCCTCGACGCCAGCCTGGCCATTGGCGGCCCAGCTCAGGTTGAGCGGCCATTCGGTCTGTGGATCGGGGCGCCAGGACCCCATGCCCTGCGTCAGGTGGCAGGAGCGGGACCATTCGCCCATTTGCGGGAAAGTGGCGCCGGAGATCGGATCGCGCTCGGGCGCACGGACCACCAGGGTCTGTGGCGGTGGCGGAGTTTCGTCGTCATAGACGCCACCGCCGCCACCCCATGCGGGCTGGTAGATCTTGGGCACGCTCCAGGGCTTGAGCCCGGCGGCGATCTGGTCGGGGAATTCGGCCGCATTGCCGGAAATTCCGGCTGTCACGAAGGTTGCCACATTGGCGGCGCGGTGATGACCATGCTGGCCGCCCACGTCGAGGAAGCAGTTCATGATCACGTCGGGGCGGTAGTAGCGGAACGCCCAGGTCATGCGCTCGATGACGCGGTCGCGGCCCCAGCGGTCAATGGTCTGGTTGGGGTCCTTGGAGAAGCCGAAATCGTGCACGCTGTCATTGTGGCCCTGGCCACCAAAGGCCAGCGAGGCGTCGAGCGCGCGCGAGGCTTCGGTCATTTCGCGGGTGCGCAACACGCCGAGAACCGAACCCCGCTCCGGGCCAATGGCGTTCTGGCCGCCTTCGCCGCGCGTGATGCAATAGAGCACTGGATGGATGCCATAGACATGGCGCAGTGCAGCCAGCATGCCGCTCGGCTCGTCATCCGGATGGGCGCCCGTGGTCATCAATGTCACGGTCGACGTCAGGCGCTCCAACTGGCGGTAGAGCTTGACGATTGCGGGCTCTCCCTTCTGAGCCGCGATCAGTTCCAGATTGGAGGCGGGAGCCGCCCAGGCCGGAATCTGCGTAGCCGCCAGCAAAGGGGGAACGGAAGCGATAAAGGTTCGCCGGGTCAAACGTGTCATTGATCTTTTCCTCTCCATGACCGTCTTGCGCGCCGGCCCTCCACGGCCGTTTGCAACGGTCATGGGAGCAACTATGCAGAGCCATTAACTTAACTCAAGTGTGTTAATAAGATTCTTTTGTCTGAAGCATCGGGCCGAAAAGTGTCCTCACGGCTTTGGATAATCTGATGTGTAAACAAGGGATTAGAGCGGCGATTTGCGTTCGACGGAACGCATGCCGCTTTATGCGCTGGGCAACCCCAGAGCGGGGCGAGGGGGTCACAAAAGAGTGTTGCCGCCCCTGCATAGGAAGACGGGCAGCGCCCAGGGGCAGCACTTCAAAAATGTCTAAAGGATGAGGTTTTGACGTCGGCCTAAAGCGCGTCGCGATCTTTCAGATTCGCTCCCTGCGCTTTAGCCCTTTGTTTTGCAGCATGTCTTTAGTCCCGAAACCGGGGCCACTTTCGGGAGACATGCTTTATGTGGAGTGGCGTCGGCCCGCATAGCGGGCCGAACCTTGTTGCTCTCAGCCGAAATGCAGAGCGCCCTCGGCATAGCGGACATTGGAATAATCCGCGATCCAGGGTCGCCCGCCGAGGGCGCTGCCGGTCAGTCGAGTGGCCAGGGCGATCACCGGCGAGCCGGCGCTGTCGCCGGCGATAAAGCCGTTATGCGCGTCTTCGAAGACCAGCAGTTCGGCGGGCGCGACATCGAGCCGCTCGGCCGCCATCAGATAACCATCGGGCGCCGGCTTGCCGTTGGCAACGTCAGTTGCGGTGATCAAAATCTGGGGAATGGCGATATCGAGATGGTTGAGCCAGCGCCGCGCCACAACCCCGTCCGAGGAGGTAACGATCGCCCAGCGATCCGTGGGTAGGGAGCGCAACAGCTCTGCGGCGCCGGGAACCAATTGAAGCTCGTCGAGGCGCATTGCCGCCTCTGCGAGAAGAGATTGCAGTTCTTTCTGGTGGTCCAGCCCTTCGGGCGCCCACATCCGGATCGTATCGATGCCGCGCTGGCCATGCGATTGGGCAAGCAGCGCATCGATATCGACGCCATGTCGCGCCGCCCACCCTTCCCAGATGCTCTCGATTGCAGCGGTCGAGTCGATGAGCGTGCCATCCATGTCGAAAGCCATGGCCTTCGCGGGTAAGATAATTCCGCCTGTAAGATGCAAGAGATCCGTCCAATATTGGGGGTGCGGTGAGGGTCGGGGATAGGCCAGCCGATGACAATTGCGCCAGCGCCGCCCGTCCGCACTATCGAGGTGCAGGTCCCGCGCCGAGGCGGAGAGGAGCCGTTAGCGCGCTTTTATCCACCGCTAAAGCATACCTATTCCATACCAATTCGGCAACGGCGCCACAAATGCCGGTGCAGAGGTATGGAAATGGCATGAAATCCGTGCAAGGCTTTGCATAGGGTTGCATGTCAGGCACTCGCGAGGGCTTATGGGAGCTGGTCTAGTGCCGAGCAAAGAAGTGCAAGACCCAGGCCGCCCAGCCGAAGGCGAGGCGTTCGAGCCTCGCGCCGCCACGGTCCGGACCCTTCACCAACCGCTTTTCTTCCATCATAAATATACGCAAGCCGACTGAGTTGGTGTCAGTTTCACGCGTGCACACAAGGGAGCTATCGATGCAGAATTTCTCCAAAATGGCTGTCGCAGCCGTCTTCGCCTCCGCCGTTTCGCTGGCCGCGCTGGCGAGCGCGCAGGGTCAGGATATCTCCGGCACGACGCTGACCGTCTATACGCCCAACGAAGAAGGCATGCTGCAAAGCCTGATCCCGCTGTTTGAGGAAAACACCGGCGTGCAGGTGCAACTGATCACCGCCGGCACGGGCGAACTCTATTCGCGCATCCGCAGCGAAGCCGGTAATCCCCAGGGCGACGTGATGTTTGGCGGTGGCGCCGCGCAGGCCGCTGCCAATATCGATCTGTGGCAGGAATACACCTCGCCCGAAGACGCGGCGATGGTCGAAGCCGGCAAGAACACCACCGGCGCCTTCACGCCCTATCAGGCGGACGGATCGAACCTTCTCGTCAACACCGAGGCGCTGGCCAGCCTGGGCCTTGAAATCAAGAGCTATGCGGATCTCCTGCAGCCCCAGCTCAAGGGCAAGATTGCCTATGGCGACCCCACTGGCTCCTCTTCGGCTTTCGCCCAGCTGACCAATATGCTCAAGGCGGTGGGCGGCGACTATGAAGCGGCCGCCGGCTGGGATTATGTCACCGCTCTGGTCGACCAGCTCGATGGCATCACCATCGGCTCTTCGAGCCAGGTCGCGGCCGACGTCGCCAATGGCGAATATGTCGTGGGCCTCACTTATGAACCGCTCTCGCTCAACTTCGTGCGCAGCGGCGCGCCGGTCGAGATCGTCTACCCGGCGGAAGGCGCGGCCTTCCTGCCCGCGACCATCCAGATCATCAAGGGCGCCCCCAATCAGTCGGCAGCCGAAGCCTTTATCGACTTCATCATCTCCGAGCAGGGCCAGACCATCATCGCCCAGGAAACTGCGGGCCGTCCGCTGCGCGAAGGTGTGGTGAAGGAAGGCCTGCCGGTTCTGTCCGACATCCCGACCGTCAAGGAAGACGGCGCCTATGTGTCGGCCCATCGCGAAGAGATCGTGGCGAAGTATCGCGCCATTCTCGAAGCCCGCTCGTAAGCTCGGTGCCGCACGGAGAAGCTCTATGACGACGATAGCGCTTCACGCGCTCCGCAAGGAATATGCCGGGCAGGTGGCCATCCCCGATCTCAATCTCGAGATCGCGGACGGGGAATTTTTCACCCTGCTCGGTCCTTCGGGCTGCGGCAAGACCACGCTTTTGCGCATGATCGCCGGCTTCAACTCGATTGAAGCCGGGACGATCTCCTTCGACGGGACGGTCATCAATGACCGCCCCGCCTCGGAGCGCAATATCGGCATGGTCTTCCAGAACTACGCGCTCTTTCCGCAGATGACCGCCGCCAAGAATGTTGGTTTCGGTCTGCAGACGCGCAAGATTGCGCGGGCGGAGGCTGAGCGGCGGGTCGGTGAGGCGCTGGAATCGGTGCGCATGAGCCATCTCAAGGATCGGCTGCCCGGCCAGATGTCGGGCGGCCAGCAGCAACGTGTCGCTTTGGCGCGCGCCCTCGTCATCCAGCCGGCGCTTTTGCTGATGGACGAGCCCTTGTCCAATCTGGATGCCAAGCTGCGCGTAGAAATGCGCGACACCATTCGCCAGGCGCAGCGCGCCGCTGGCATCACCACGGTTTACGTCACCCATGATCAGGAAGAGGCGATGGCGGTTTCCGACCGCATCGCGGTGATGAATCTGGGCGTCGTGCAGCAGGTCGGCTCGCCGGCCGAAATCTATCGGCACCCGGCCAATCGTTTTGTCGCCGAGTTCATCGGCAAGACCAATATTCTCGAGCGCGATCTCGTGCGGCAGGATGGCCGGACGCTGGTCGAGCTGAGCGCGGGCCAGCGCCTCGATGTGACGGATCTGGTCGGGCCCTCGGCCACGGGCAAGGTGCATATCTCTGTGCGGCCAGAGGCGGTGAAGGCGGCGAGCAGCGGTCTTGCCGCCGAAGTCGTCGACGAAACCTTTCTGGGCTCGCACTCACAGGTTCGGGCGCGGCTCGAGAGCGGCGACATCATCGAGTTCCTCGAATTCTCCCGGCGCTCGGCGCTGTGGACCCAGGGCGACCGCGTGTTCCTCGAGGTCGACACCGACCAATTGACCCTTTTCGACGCAGCCAGCGGCGTGTCGGTCATGCGGGGAGCGGGCGATTGAAGATCGGAGGCAAACCCGTTGATGGCTGGACGTCGGTCGCCCTACTGCTGACGGCCGGCTATCTGTTCATGGTCGTTTGGCCCTTGATCACGGTGCTCATCAGCAGCGTGACCAATGCGGACGGCTTTTCGCTCGACGGCTTCGCGACGTTCTTCTCGTCGCGGCTCTATTACGGCACGCTGTTCAACAGCATCGTGGTGACAGTGTGCGTGACGGTGTTGACCTTCATCATCGCCTTCCCGCTCGCCTATTTCATGACCATGTTCCGTATCCCGGGCAATCGCACCATACAGGTGCTGATCCTGGCCTCGATGATGTCGCCGCCCTTTATCGGCGCCTATTCGTGGATCCTGCTTCTGGGCAATAATGGTCTGATCACCCGTTGGCTCAAGGATATCGGCCTCGAAGTGCCGAGCATCTACGGTTTTGCCGGCATTGTCCTGGTGCTGACGCTGCAGCTCGTGCCGCTGATCTTCACCTATCTGATGGGCGCTTGGCGCACCATCGATGTGTCGCTGCTGGAAGCTGCCGAAAGCATGGGCATGACCGGTTGGCGCCGCGCTCTCAAGGTCATTATGCCGCTACTGCTGCCCACCGTGCTCGGTGGCAGTCTTCTGGTGTTCGTGCGCGCCTTTGCCGATTTCGGCACGCCGATGCTGATCGGTCAGGGATATCGCACTATTCCGGTGCTGATTTACAGCTCGTTCATCGGCGAAGTCAGCGTCGACCACAGCTTTGCTGCGGCCGTGGCGGTCATCGTCATCGCGGTCACGCTCGGCGTGTTCCTGCTGCAGCGCTACATCGTCGATCGTCGCACTTTCGCCATGACCGCCATGCGCGCCATCGAGCCGACCAGGTTGAAAGGCTGGAAGGGCTGGGGCGTCTATGCCTATGTCTATGGCTTCCTGATCCTGGCACTCGCGCCCCTGGTCGTGGTTGTGATCAGCTCTTTCCGCAACACGCTCTATGGCCAGTTCGTCGAAGGGTTCTCCTTCCGCAACTACGTCTCGGCGCAGCGCGATATCGTGCGCTACATCACCAATACCTTCAGCATCGGTGTCACCGCTCTGGTGTTGCTGGTTATCGTGGCGGTGCTGGTGTCTTACCTTACGGTGCGCCGCAAGAGCGCGCTGACTGGAGCGCTCGATACCATGACCATGGTGCCCTATGTGGTGCCCGGCCTCATCATCGGCATCGCTCTCATCACCGCCTTCAGCCAGCCGCCTCTGGTGTTGACCGGCACTTTCGCCGTCATGGTGCTGGCCCTCGCGATCCGGCGCCTCCCTTATGCGGTGCGATCGACTACGGCGCTGATGTACCAGTTCAGCCCAAGCATCGAGGAAGCAGCCGTCAGCCTGGGAGCATCGAAAATCCGCACGCTGGTGCAGGTGATCGTCCCCGCCTTGGCGCCGGGAATTTTGTCCGGTGCCGTGCTCAGTTGGGTGACGATCATCACCGAACTGAGCACGACGCTGTTCCTGTACAATACTTCCACGCAGACCCTGTCGCTGGGCATCTATGCCCAGGTCATTCGGGGACAGCTCGGCACGGCGGCGGCTCTGTCGACCATCCTTTTGCTGCTAACCATGCTCTCGCTGTTCCTGTTGATGCGCATGTCCGGCGGCGGCAAGGAAATCCGCATCTAGAGCATGTCTCTCGAAAATGGTCCCGGTTTCGGGAGACATGCGACAAAACAAAGGGCTAAAGCGCAGAGAGCGAATCTGAAAGATCGCGATGCGCTTTAGCACAAGATCTGTTGAGACGGACAACATCTGCCTCTGCCATCGTTGCCCGGCCCATTCGGATGTCATCCGGAATGGCCGGGTTGCCGAGGGCTTTAAGGAGCCTTTCCCCTCGGACACAATCGAGGAGTGTCTCGAGGCGGGTGAGCCTTCTTGCGTCAATGGGCGGGAGACAGAGTTTCAAGCGCCCCGACTACCTTTTCTGCCGTTAGCCTGGCCGAAAACGGGTTCTGGCCAGTGACGAGGCGCCCATCGACACGAGCATAGGGCAAGAAAGGCAACAGCGCTTTCTGGTAATGCGCGCCGCGCGCCTTCATCTCCGCTTCGACATTGTAAGGTACCTTGCTCGCGACCCCGGCCACCACTTCCTCAGACCAGGAAAAGCCGGTCAGGTTCCGGCCCGCAACCAGAGGTGTGTCATCCGAGAGGGTGACATTGAGCAGCCCGCAATAGCCGTGGCAGACCGAAGCAACGATGCCCCCTTGCTCCCACATGGTCCGCGTCAGCGCCTGCAAGCCGAGATCATCCGGAAAATCCCACATGACGCCATGGCCGCCGGTGAAATAGATGGCGTCGAACCGCGATGGGTCGATATCGTCCGGCCGCGCGGTCGCCGCCAACCGGCTCATGCGGTCCTTGTCGCCCAGCCAGTCCTTTGCCGATGCATCGAGCAGCGGCCATTTCAGCGCGCGGGGTTCGAGCGGCGTGTGCCCGCCTTTGGGGCTGACAATCGCCTGCTCATAGCCACACGCTTCAAAATGATCCCAGGCGTGGGTCAGCTCCGAAAGCCACAGTCCGGTCGGTTCTTTGGGATCGTCGTAATGAGCGACATTGGTGACCACATGGATGATGCGCTTTGACATGGGACGGCTCCGACCTGAACAAAATCAACCCTAACCTTGAGGTTATGTTGAAGGTCAAGCGCGCAAATCAAGGGCGCCTGGTCCTTGCGCTCAGTCCAGGAAATCTGCCACGTCGCGCGAGAAGACGCGCCGGAACATCGGCTGGAGGGCGGCGCCGCGTGCCGGCGCGGTGGCGCCCAGGCGGCCAATCTCAACCGCCGGCCTGTCGGCTGTCAGGGTGGGATGTTCAGCCACCCGCGCCTTCACCCTTTCGACGAGACGATGCACGATGGATCGCGGCATGACGCCATCGACGATGGCGACGCTGAATTCCATCACCGCCGCCGTGTTGAACAGGATCTGCGTCAGGGCAAGGCTGGCTTCTTCGATCCATAGGCCCGCTTCGGGCTCGATGGCCTCCCAATCCCAGTCCGCCGGATTTCCCGTCGGTACAGGCTTGCCTGCCGCCCGCAATCGGTTTTCCAGCGCGAAAAGGGACGCGACGAGATGGCCATAGCGCCTCTGACCCTCGAGGTCGCAGACCATCATCGACCCCAGATTGGCGGAATTTGCGGACGAGCCTTCCCAAAGACGGCCGTTCTCGACAAGACCCGCGCCGACAAAGGTGCCAACCTGCAGATAGGCGATGTTTCTCGGTCGCGTGATGGGGCGGGCGCAGAGCTCCGCCCAGCATCCGGCATTGCCATCATTGAACACCTGGACCGTAAGCCCCGTGGCCGCTTGTACTTCACCGGCGATGTCGATCTGCTTCCAGCGCTGCACGACCTCATCGGGAGCCTGCACCAGGTGCACATTGCGGGCGATGCCAAACGGCATGGCAAGGCCAATGCCCAGGATGCGCGAGCGGTGTTCCTCCGGCACGAGACCCACAAGCAGCCGGCTCAGCGAGATGATTTCGTTCAGAAGGGCGCTGGGTTCGGGGTAGTCGTAATCGCGGCGGTGCTCGCCCAGGATTTGCCCATCCAGATTGCGGATCAGGATATGCATATGGCGCCAGCCGATCTCGCAGCCGACGCAATAGGCGCCGCTCGGATCGACGAAAATGGGCACCGCCGGCTGCCCGCGCCGTCCACGTTTCGCTTCGCCCCGCCGGACCAGCCCCGCCGCTTCGAGTTCGATGAGGATGCGCGACACCGATTGCGGCCCCAGTCCGGTCGCTCGGGCGATCTGCGCCGCAGACGAGCCGGGGGCCGCGGCCACCACGGTCATCACCGCGCGTTCGTTGTTCTGACGCAAGCCAGACACGGCCATTCGCCGTGCATGCGGCGCGAAAATTTCGGTGTGTGTCACAAACCTCGCTCCAACACCCTTAGGCGAGCGGCTTCGATCAGGAACTAATGCCGCGATGTGTCAGGGTTGTGAATAACGATCGGCCAACAAAGTTAAGGAAAGCGTCACGCAAGGGTGGTGAGCCGAACTTTGGCACGGCGGGATGAGGCAATCGCTCCATCCCGCTGAATGGCGAGCGAGCAGGCATGGTTTTTACCCGCTCGCCCGGCATGAGTGTTAGAATTCGCTCCAGTCCCGCGCCAGACCATCGGCCCGGGCCGTGTAGCGATGCTGGCTGGCAACCCGTCTTTGCGGGGCAGGGCGGGTTTCCACCGCGCTTTTCGGGCTCGCCAGCGTGAACACGTCGATCAACCCGTCAAGCCGCCCGGCCTGCCCTTCGGTCTGTTCGATGGCGGCATTGGTCTCCTCGACCAAGGCGGCGTTGTGCTGGGTCATTTCATCGAGCTGACGAACGGCGGTGGCGACTTCGGCAATGGCGGTGGCCTGCTCACGGCTCGCGCCGGCCATGGCCTGCATGGTTTCGGCGTTCTGCCGGATCGCCGACAGCACCTGGGCGAGCTCACTGGCGGCGTTGCCCACCAGCCGTGTCCCGGTGCTGACCTCCTGCGAGCTTTGCTCCACCAGGCCCTTGACCTCCGCCGACGATTCCGCCGCCGACTGCGCGAGGCGCCGGACTTCCTGGGCGACGACGGCAAAACCGGCGCCGGCTTCTCCGGCCCTCGCCGCCTCCACCGACGCATTGAGCGCCAGAAGATTGGTCTGGAAGGCGATATCGTCGATCATGCCGATAATGTTGAAAATGCGCTGCGAGGAAGCGCTGATGCGCTCCATGGCTTGGCTCGCCTGCTCCATCGAGGCGCCGGTCTTGGCCGCCGCCTCGGCAGCCAGGCCGGAACGCTGCGCCGCGCCTTCCGCTTCCCGCGCGTTGTTCGAAACGGTGGAAGCCAGTTGCTCCACGGCCGCCGACGTCTCCTCGATAGTGGCGGCCTGCCGGGTCGTGCGCTCAGCCAGATCATTGGTGCCGGACAGGATTTCTCCGGTAGCGGTGTGCAAGGCCCCCGATGTCTGGCGCAGATCGCCGACGATTTCGCTGAGCTTGTCGGCAACGGCATTGGTGTCGCGCTGCAAGGCGCCAAACGCGCCCTGGAAATGGCCTTCCACCCGGCGATCCAGCTCGGCCCGCGCCAGGGCCGACAGCACCATGGCGGTGGCGCTAAGACCATCGTCAACGGTTTCGAGCAGGCGGTTGACGTCCCCGGCCAGGCCATTGAGCTCGGCATCGTCGAAAGTGACCGGGACGCGTTGTTTAAGATCGCCATTGCTGGCAGCCGTAACCACCGATCCGAATTCCGTATGCAGTTGCGCCATCGTGGCTCGGCGCTCTGTTTCGCGGCGCGCCCGCTGATCGGCCTCGGCCTCGGAAAGTTCGGAGATTTTCAGCCCGTTGAGGCGGAACACTTCCGCTGCGGCGGCCATGCGGCCGATTTCGTCCTTGCGGGTGGAGAACGGAATGGTGCTGGTGAAATCTCCCGATGCCACGGCCGTCAGTGCCGCCTCGATGTCCCGCAGGCGATTGGCCACGCTGCGCAGAATGACATAGGCGCCGTAACCGATCGCGCCCGCAGCAAGCGCGGCGGCGGCGAGCATTGCCCATTGCACGAGGCTCTGCATGTCCGATTGCGCCTCGATATCTTCTATCGCTTCGCCTTCGAGCAGCTCGATATAGTCGGTGATCGCTGTGCTGACCGGGTCGATGGCGGGATAGAGCCGGTTGGCGGTGAAATGCTCGAGCGCTTCGACATGCCTGTTGCGCAAGATCTGCTGAAGGTCGCTCGCTGCCGCATTGGCACCGATCATAAGCGTGTCGATGACTTGAGCGGCGGCCATTTCCGCTTCGGTGAGCGGCAGTTCGCCATTGGCCTGCCAGGCGGTCTGGATGAGGGAGAGCGCCTCGCCCACATTCCGATCCGCTTCGTCCCAGTCGAGCATGCCGGCGCGGGCCTTGTGGGCGTTGTCCACCAGGCTCACCGCATAGGCGTCGCTCATGGCCTTCATCGCCCGCATCGGCTCAATGTGCTGCACCAGCAAATTGCGCGTCTGCCCGCTCAAAATGTTGAGGGTGGTGAAGCCCGCGCCGATCAGCATCACGATGATGACCGAAAGCATGGCAAACGAAATGATCAGTCTTGTTTTCAGCGACATAGCGCTTGCGTCCTTGGCCGCGCGAACGGGCATCATGTCCGGGCGGCGACGGACCATCATGCAAACCCTTTTCCCTCGCCTGTCCCAACAGAGCGGTGGCGGCGCAATTGGCGCCTGATTCATTCGATCAGTTATTTGGGAATTTTAATGAATGTTTACCAGATCCGCCATCAGCAGTCCCGGCAGAGACTATTTTTAAACAAGTGGGGGCGCTGCATATTTTCCCAAGATCAATACATCTTCGCGCCATTGATTTAAGCGCTTGGCAAGCATTCCGAGTGGCACGCTTTGTGTTCCGGGTCGGAATTTAATAAGCATGGCCTGCGTTTCTGGAGGCAAGCATGCGCGTGGTCATCGTCGAGGACAACTCCACCAATCTGGCGGTATTGTGTGGCATTGTCCGGCGTATGGAGGGGGTGCAGTGCATCGGCTTTGCCGATCCTCTGGAAGCCCTGGCGGATTTGAAGGCGCGCCCCTGCGATCTGGCAATTGTCGATTTTCTGATGCCGGGCCTCAACGGGCTCGAGCTGATCCGAGCCATGCGCGCCATCGAGCGGCATCGTCACGTTCCCATCGTGATGATCACCGCCGATGCGGACAGGGCGCTGCGGCTCGATGCCATCGCCCAGGGCGCGACCGATTTCCTGGCCAAGCCGGTCGATCCCATCGAGCTGCGCTCGCGCGTCGCCAATCTGCTCGCCCTGCGTGCGGCGCAGAATGCGCTCGCCGAAAGAGCGGATACGCTTGCTGAGGAGGTTGCCCGCGCGACAGCGCATCTGCAGCGGCGCGAAGAGGAAATCGTGCACCGTCTCGCCCGCGCCATCGAATTTCGGGACAATGAGACCAGCGAACATGTGGCGCGTGTAGCCACGATTTCGCGCATCATCGCCGAAGAAATGCAGCAGGATGATGCATTCGTCCGCGTTCTGGCGCTGGCGGCGCCCTTACACGATGTCGGCAAGATCGGTGTGCCGGATGCCATTCTGAACAAGCCGGGGAGGCTGGATCCCGATGAGCGGGCCGTCATGCAGCAACATGCGGTGATCGGCGCCGAGATTCTGGCCGATGGAGATTCCGATCTGGTTCGAATGGCGGCGGCGGTGGCCGCCAATCATCACGAACGCTGGGATGGCAAGGGCTACCCCCGAGGGTTGTCCAAGTTGGAAATCCCGCTTTCTGCCCGCATTACGGCCATCGCCGATGTTTTCGACGCCCTGTGCAGCGTTCGCAGCTACAAGCCTGCCTGGCCCGTCGAGGTGGCGCATCAGGAAATCCTGCGCGGCTCCGGTTCCCATTTCGACCCCGAATGCGTCGCCGCCTTTGATCGAGCCTGGCCCCGCATCGTCGCCCTTTTTGATCAAACCCTTGATGCGGTAGCGTGAGAGTGTCGATGCGCGCCTTTTTGTCCTCCGCCCTGTTCGCCCTCACCCTCATGGCGCCGTTGCCCGCCCTTGCGGCTTCGCTGCCAAAGCCCTCTGGCGCCGTGGTCCTCACCGTCGAGGGCAATATCACAAAGACCAATGCCGAAGGTCGGGCCGAATTCGACCTGGCGATGATCGACGCCTTGCCGCAGCGGGTCACCGTCACCGAAACGCCCTGGCATGAGGGCACTCAGACCTTCAGCGGCCCATTGGCCGCCGCCCTGCTGGACGCGGTGGGTGCCCAGGGCACGCTGGTCACGGTGCAGGCGATCAATGACTATTCGGCCGAAATTCCCGTCGATGACCTTATCGCCAATCCCGTCATTCTGGCGTCGCGGATGAATGGGGAAACCCTGTCCATCCGCGATAGGGGACCGCTTTTCGTCATTTATCCCTTCGACGAAATGCCCAGCCTCTACAATGAAGTCTATTTCGGACGATCGGTCTGGCAGGTCGTCTCGATCACTGTGCATTGACCATGCCTCAGGCCATTATCAGGGCAAGGCGGAAGATTTCCCGGCGCGTCGGCGCCGGGATCATTTTTCTGACGGTCATCTGCGCCATTCTGCTGGTGGTCACGGTATGGCTGTTCGCCGGACTGCAGGAGCGCAGCCGGGTTGTCGCCCAAAGCGTGCGCGAAGACGCCGTGTGGGCCGCCTTCCAGACCGATCGCGAGGCGGCCCGCCTCGTGGAAGCGGTGCTCGATCGTGCCGATCCTGAACAAGTGCCATTGCGGTTCGACCTGCTCTATAGCCGTGTGGGCCTGCTATCGGGGGGAAGCTACGCCATCGCCTTTGGCGACAGTCCCGGCTTGGCGACCGTCGCCGCTGAGGTGAAGCGCCTCGTGCTGGCGCTTACCCCGCTTTTCGATGACATCGCGGCCGGCCACGCCGATATCGATGCGCATTGGTCCGAGATCCTGCTACGCAGTCAGGAGATCCGGCAGGCCACCGGCGCCCTGCTCACCTCGGCCAATGCCGCGGTCAACGCCATGCGCGTTTCCGAGCGCCAGGAGGCATTGGCGACCTATTGGCGGATCGGGTCGGCCGTGACGGCCCTGACCCTGATCCTGTCGATGATCGTCACCCTTCTTGTCATACAATTGCGCCATATCTCGCGCAGCGGTCGCGAAATCGAATTGCTCAGCCAGCGCAATGCGCGGATCGCCAAGCAGGCGCAGGCCGCCAGCCGAGCCAAATCCAGTTTCCTCGCCACCATGAGCCACGAGATCCGTACGCCCCTCAACGGCATAATCGGCATGGCCGAGATCCTCGACACCACCGCGCTGTCGCCCGAACAGCGGCAAAACCTGAACATTATCCGCCAGTCCGGCGACGTGCTGCTCGATGTCATCAATGACATTCTGGATTATTCCAAGCTTGAAGCGGGCGCGATGACCACCGATCCGCGCCCCTTCGCGCTTGCCGATGTCATGGAGTCCATTCGCGCCATCATGGAGCCGCGCGCCCGCCAGGCCGGCATCGCCATCGACTTCAGCTATCCTGCGGTGACGGTGACCACCGATCCGGCGCGCTTTCGGCAGATTTTGATCAACCTCATCGGCAACGCCATCAAGTTCACGCCCGCTGGAGCGGTGACGATCACCACCGATATTGGCGACGACCGGCTCTGTTGCGCGGTGGCCGATACAGGCGCCGGCATTGCGGAAAGCGATCTGCCGCGCCTGTTCCGGGAGTTCAGCCAGCTGGACAGTTCCACCACCCGCCAGCATGGCGGAACCGGCCTCGGTCTGGCCATTTGCAAACGCCTTACCACGGCCTTGGGCGGAACGATCGGTGTCGAGAGCGAGCTGGGCAAGGGTAGTAGGTTCTGGGTCGATCTGCCGGTCACCTCGGTGGCGCCGGCCGTCGCCCCGGTGGTTTCGCCGACGCCGACGCCAAGCTGCGCGCAGTCGGGCCGCGTTCTGGTGGTGGACGACAATGCCGTCAATCGCACGGTTGCCGGCGCCCTGCTCGAACGGCTGGGCCATAAGGTGGTCTTTGCGGGCAATGGCGAGGAGGCGCTTGCCGCCATCGGCCTTGAAAGCTTTGCTTTCATTTTCATGGACATGCAGATGCCAGTCCTTGACGGCCTCGAGGCCACCCGCCGCGCCCGCGCGCTCGGGGTGGCGACGCCCATTATCGGGCTGACCGCCAATGCCTTCGATTCCGACCGAGAGGCCTGCCTCGACGCCGGCATGGACGGTTTTGTCGCCAAGCCGGTTACCCGCGAAAAACTGGTGGCCGCGCTTGGCCTGGCCCAGGCGAATGGTCCCCAAGCGAGCGTTGCCGGCGCGCCGGAGGTGGATGTCCAGTATCGGCAAGGCCTGGTCGACGAGCTGGGCCAGCCGGCCTTCGACGATCTCGTCACGCAGTTTCGGCGCGATGCCACCCGGCTTGTCGCGGACGCCACCCGGGCCCTGGCTGCGGCGGATGGAAAAGGCGTCGACACGGCTTTGCACACCCTCAAGGGCGCCTCGCTGACCCTGGGGTTCAGGGGCCTGGCCGAGCGCGCCGAACAGGCCCGCGAGTTGCCGCTCGACGCCTCCCGGCTCAAGGCGCTCCTGCCGCTGGTCGAGTGCGTGCGTTAAAGCGCAGGGAGCGAATCTGAAAGAAGCGCGATGCGCTTTAGGGGCTGTTGGACATCAAGAAGGTGGCCACCGCCTGCGAGCGGCTGGCCACGCTGAACTTACGGAAGATCTGGCTCATGTGATATTCGACATTGCGCTTCGTCATGTTCAAGATCATGGCGATGTCGAGATTGGATTTTCCGGCCGCCGCCCATTTGAGAATTTCGACCTGCACCGGCGTCAAGGCATCGCGGGCTTGCGCTTCGTCGATGGAAACCTGACGGCAGAGGCCCAATGTTTCTGCTCTCATCATGGCCGAATTGGCGATCAGGGCGACGGTGGAGATATCGGCGTCGGAAAACTCGGTCCGCGTATGCGATTCCACCGAGATGCTGCTGACCGTTCCCGGACGGCGGGGCAGGGGAACGCTGATGCCGCCCTTGAGCGGCGTCGTCACCAGATAGTCGATATAGCTTTGCTTCAGCCTGTCTTGATGGCGATCGTTGACGCTCCAGCAAAACGGGTGTTCGGCGATGATCGCCCGGTCGAGCATGGGGTTGTTTTCCGCCCAGTTCTTCCGCTCGAACTCCACCACGAAGTCGTTGGACCAGGTCATCAGCGTCGCGTCGAGGGTCAATTCGTGCTTGTCCAGCTTGTGGAGGCCGAGATTGAAACTGCCGAAGCCGAAGGTCAGGAAACTCTCTGACAGGGCCGCTATCAGCTCTGCCCTGTTGCCCGCAGAGTGGATCAGGCGCGTACTGAAAAACAGTTTTTCCATGGTTGTGGCGCCCCGTGAGGGCGACAACTCATTGTCTTCGGACATCCCGATCCCCCAATTTCCATGCGCGGTTTTCCGGCGATAGCCCTTGGGGTGCCCAAAGCACGCGCCTCGCTCAAAAACTGGAGCGCGGGACCGCTCGACAACACCTTTTTCAGGCGCCGAATCGGATTTTGAAAACTCCTCACACTGTGCCCCAATCTTATATACCGGATTGGAACTTAACAACTGCTTGCCACCGCAGTGGCGCCCAAGGCGCTCCTGCTCCAAATGATTGTCGTTCAGGACATCAGCGCTGACAGCGACAGCCCCCCAAGCCGAGCCTCCTTAGTCGATGTTCTGGACAGCCTGAAAGTTCGATTTTCCTGGGACCACGGCGATGATGTCCACCGGTGGAGCCATCGCATTGGGAAATAGGTCGGGTCCAGCAGATGAGGCTTTCGGTGCAAGGCGGGCAAGCGGCTTCAATTGCAGAACGCAGGAATTGAGGCGAACGGATCGGAGATCTGCAGGAAGTGAACTTAATCTGGCTGCGTTGCGGCGAGGAATTTGCCGTGACACCCCTCAATTGTCTCTACTCGGCATGCCGGGGGCTGCTGATTGATGGTCACGATCCCGATCTTTGCCAGCCACCTGACGTGCCTTGGGCAAATTATGGCTTCTTTTCCCATGAGGATGACGAAGCAATAATTCATGCCCTGTCGGCCGGCATCGAGCGTGTGACCCCCAGTCCGGCGGGCCGTTATCTCGACCCCAGGGTAACCCTGGATGTGGCGAAAGATCATCACAAGGGCGGCGTCGCCCATGTCTGGCTGGCACCGTGCTGAAGCCGGCGAAGCCGAACGGAGAAAAGACCATGCAACCCGAAAACACGCAAATCGATGCGTTGTCGTCACGGCTGGATTTCATGGGCATTGACGATGCGGCACGCCGCCATCTGGCCGGCGTCGAGGCCAGCATAACCAGGCACCTCGAGCCGGCCCTGGAACTGTTCTATGCCAAGATCGCCACCGTGCCGGCGGTCAGGCGCTTTTTCGATGGCCAGCCGCAAATGGATCGGGCCAAGTCCAAACAGCTCGGCCATTGGCGTTCGATCGCCACCGGTCAGTTTGACGGCGATTACTTGCAGGCCAGCACGCGTGTCGGGCTGCGCCATGCGCAGATCGGCCTGGAGCCGCGCTGGCATATCGGGGGCTATGGCGTCATCATCGAAACGCTGGTGCGCGGTATCGTGCACGACCAGATGGCGGCGGCGCTGGCGCCCGAAAAGGGGCTCTTGGGGCGATCCCGGCCGCGCAAGCCCGAAGCGGTGCTGGCCGATGCCGACGCCATGGCCGAGGCTCTGGTGTCGGTGCTCAAATCCATGCTGCTCGATATCGATATCGGGGTCAGCGCCTATTTCGACAAGCTGACCGCGGATGCGCGCGAGGCCGATCTCGCCGCTCAGGCCAGGATCCAGCAGGCCGTCGCGGCGACCGGTGCGGTGCTCAAGGACGTGGCGCGCGGCGATCTGACCAGCCGAGTGACCGAAGCGCTTGATCCCGAGTTCGAACAGATCAAGGACGATACCAATGCCGTCGCCGAGAAACTGGCGGCCATCGTCGAGCAGCTGCAGCAGACCTCGCGCTCGCTGAAGACGGCGACGGGAGAAATCCTGTCCGGCGCCAATGACCTGGCCGATCGCACCACGCGCCAGGCGGCGGCGATCGAGCAAACCACGGCCTCGATCGAACACTTGTCTTCCGCCGTTGTCGAAAATGCCAGCCGCGCCGCCACCGCCAGGGACACCTCGCAAAAACTGGCCGGCAATGCCACCGAAGGTGGCCGGGTGATGGATGAAGCCAACCAGGCCATGAGCGCCATCGAGGTCTCCTCGGGCAAGATCTCCAATATTATCGGGCTGATTGACGACATCGCCTTCCAGACCAACCTTCTGGCGCTCAACGCCTCGGTGGAAGCGGCGCGGGCCGGCGAGGCTGGCAAGGGCTTTGCCGTTGTGGCGGTCGAAGTGCGGCGCCTCGCCCAAAGTGCGGCCAATGCCTCCTCAGAGGTCAAGCAATTGATCGAGGCCAGTGCCCAGGAAGTGCGTCATGGCACGCGGCTGGTCGCCCGGGCGGCCGAGACGCTACAGGATATACAGGCAGGAGCGGAAGAAAGCGCCGGGCTGATCGACACTATCGCGCGGGCCAATGGCGAGCAGTCGGCCTCGCTGGCGGAAGTCACCGCCGCGGTTCGGCAGATGGACGAGATGACCCAGCACAATGCCGCCCTGGTGGAAGAAACCAACGCCGCCATCGAACAAACCGAGGCACAGGCCAGCGAGCTGGACCGGATCGTCGAGGTGTTTCGGATCGATGGCGCGTTTGCCGAACAGACGCGAACCGGGCGTACGGCCAGCGCGCCGATGCTGCGAACCACGGGGAATGCCGCCTTGGCCAGCGATTGGGAAGTATTCTAGCGCCACACTAAAGGGGCGCAAAACAACAACGTCGAAAGTGGCGGGGCCAGGCGCTAATAAATTGTTAAATTTTCTGTCAAGATAGCGTATAGGCTGCGATTCAAGCTCGGCGTTAGGGGCTGGCAGCACGTCGATATTGAGGTGTCGGGGACCCCGGCACTGAGGTGATCAACCTTTCCGAAAGGGTGGCATGCTCCAGAAGGCCGCCGATCTGGAGGGGGATTGATGGAAGATCGCGGCGAGGGTGGAGGCCCCGACGGTTTCGGCGTTTTGGACCGGCTTTTCAAAGCCACGCAGTCGATACGTGCGGCGCGCAACGCCGCTGAGCTGGTTCAGGCCCTGTCGGAAGGGTTCGCAACCTTCGGCTTCCAGAGCTTCAATATGGGTCTGCACAAGCCGAACAAATATGAGCTCGCACTTAATGCGACCTTGGTGACCTGGTCGCTCGACTTTACCAAGGAATATGAGCGGGCGCATTGGGGGGACTGCGACCCGACCCTCGAGCGCGCCGCGATGGCCGAGCAGGCGTTCCGATGGAGCATTCACGATCCCCAGGAAACCACGCTGAAGCAGAGCTATATCGACTATCTGGTGACGACGCCGCTCAAGGGCGGCATCGTTGTGCCCCTGCCGCGGCGGCCCGGGTCGATCAGCTCCATTTCGGTGGAGTCGCACACCCGAAGCGAATTCTCCGACGCCACCATGTTCTGGGTCTCAACCATAGCCAATACAGGCATGATGAAGGCCGAAGCGCTGGGCCTCTGCCGGCAGACCTCGGTGGATGAGGCCCTCTCTGCCTCGGCGCTTTCGCCGGTCCAGATTGAAATTCTCAAATGGGCGGCAGCCGGCAAATCCAACCTCGATATCGCCACCATATTGGGGTTGACCAAGCGCAATGTCGAATATCATCTGAGCCAGACATTTCGCAAACTCGGCGTCGTTTCCCGCTCGCAAGCCATCGTGGCCTATTTTGGCCGCGTTGACAGCCGAGCCAGCTGACGCCCCGGTGCCCCGCGGGAAACCGCGAGACGGTGCAGGGCGCCGCCTTTCGCTCCGGCTTCAGATCGCTCCGGTTTCAGATCTTGGCCTATACGGGGAGCATCAGCGTCGTCTCTCGCGCTATCCGACCGCTCAGCGGCAGATCTTCGCAGGACTGTCCGACATGGATGGTAAAGCTGCCCGCTTCGACCAGCCAATGGCGCGCGGCCGTCCTATAAAGGGCAAACGCCCTGGCATCGAGCGTCAGTCGGACGGTGCGGACCTCCCCCGGCGCCAGATGCAGCTTTTCGAACCCTTTCAACTCCTTGGCCGGGCGCGGTTCGCTCGCTTCCTCGTCCGTCAAATAGAGCTGAACCACAGTGGAGCCGGCCCGCTCTCCCGTATTCGCGACGGTCAGCGCAACAATAACCTGGCCGTCGCTCTCGAAGCCACTCTCGTCGATGGCGAGGTTTGCAAGCAAAAAGCTTGTATAGCTGAGCCCGAAACCGAAAGGATAAAGCGGGGTAAGGCCCAGCTTGTCGTAATGGCGATAGCCGACGAAAATGCCTTCCTCATAGCGAACCTTGCCGTCAAGGCCCGGATAGACCTCGCGGTCCTGGCTATGAGCCGGGTTGTCGGCCCAGCGCACCGGAAAGGTCTGGGGCAGGCGGCCGCCGGGCTCGGCGGCGCCGGTCAATATGTCGGCAATGGCATTGCCCGCTTCCTGTCCCGGATACCAGGCCGAGACGATGGCCGCCACCTTGCCGGCCCAGGGCATTTCCACCGGACCACCCGATTGCAGCACGACAATGGTCCGGGGATTGGCGGCGGCCACGGCTTCGACGAGTTCGCCCTGCCGGCCCGGTAGGACGATGCCGGGCAAATCGCTGCCTTCGGTATCCCATTCGCCATTGCGACCGATAAAGACCAAAGCGGTTTCGGCCTTGCGCGCTGCCGCCACCGCATCCGCCATTGCTTCGTCACCCAGCGGAAGACCGATGCCGCAGGCAAAGGCGGCGAGGCCCAAAGTGGCAAACTCCTTGGTGCAGAACTCGATCATCACCTCATAGGCGCGGCCGGCCTGCAGCCCGATCGTGCCCACCACCTCGTCGCAGCCCTCCTCGAAGAAGGTGCGGCCCTTGCTCCAGTGGGTCCAGGCATCCGCCACCAGCCTGCCGTCGATGAAAACCTTGGCGAGGCCAGCGGCATAAATACCCACATGGTACTGGCCGCTGGTGTCAGGGGTGAAGCTGCCCTTGATCCGCGCGGAAAAATGCAGCGCATCCACCTTGCCTTCGGCCACCTGGCCGATCCAGAAGGCCTGCGCATCCTCCATCGTGCCGCAATGGGTCGGCGCACCCGACAGGGTCAGGTTATCGAAATATTCTACCTTCAAGCTGCCGCGCAGCAACGGCTGGAAGCGGTCATTGGTGCAACCCTTGGCATAGTCGAGGCGGTCTTCGCCCAGTGCTTCGACCAGGCCCTGCCATGGCGAGACCCGATAATGCGCATTGAGCTGAGCGCTGCCGCCGCCCATGATCTGCGCGGTTTTCGCATTGGGGCCGATGACGGCGATGCGGCCCGAACCGGCCAGTGGCAGCACGCCGTCATTCTTGAGCAGCACCGTGGCTTCCGCCCCGGCGCGGCGGATAAGCGCGCGGTGTTCGGGTCGGTCCTCGGCGCGTTCCTCATGCGGGCGGTGATCGTCCAGCGTGCCGACGCGCTCCATCAGCCGCAGCATGGCGATAACCCGCCTGTCGAGCGTTTCGAGCGATACCGCGCCGGCATTGACTTCATCCACCAGTTTCTGCCCGCGATCCCGCGTCGGTCCCGGCATTTCCAGATCGAGACCGGCATTGATGGTTTCAGCGGTGGAATGAGAACCGAACCAGTCGGACATGACGATGCCGTCATAGCCCCATTCCTCGCGCAACACCGTGCCGAGCAGCCAGTTGTGTTCAGAGGTGAACGTGCCGTTGAGCCGGTTATAGGAGCTCATGATGCCCCATGTGCCGGCTTTCTTGACCGCCCATTCGAAGGGAATGAGATAGATTTCGCGCAGCGCGCGCTCATCGATCTCGCTCGACATCGTGGTGCGCTCGATCTCGCTTTCATTGCCGACAAAATGCTTGATCGTCGCGCCGATTCCCTGGTCCTGCAGGCCCTCGATATAGGCAACGGCCAGTTCGGCTGACAGGATCGGGTCTTCCGAATAGCATTCGAAATTGCGGCCATTGGTCACCGAACGGTGGATATTGACCGTGGGCGCCAGCAGCATATGCGCGCCCTTGGATTTGACCTCATCGGCCAGGGCAGCGCCGATTTCGCGCACTAGGTCTACATTCCAGCTGGCGCCGATGGCGATGCCGACCGGAAAGCTGGCCGATTTCACCCCGCCAATCAGCGAGCCGCCGCCGCGCGCGCCATTGGGGCCATCAGACACGCGCAACTTGCCAATGCCGAGCCGGGCAATGGCGGGCACGGACCAGAAGTCTTCCCCCGAAAGGATCGAGACCTTTTCTTCGAGGGTCATCTGTTCGAGCAAGTGCTGGATGCGTGCTTGGCTCATATCTGTTCCTCCGCTCGAACCTTATACCTGGCTCTCATAGATAGAGGATAAGCCTGGAGCAAAAATTCCTCAGCATCTCGCACATGGCATTCCGCGGGATGCAGGCAACAAAATGCACCGATTTGAGTGATTTATAGCGACAGCCTGTCGCTCAAAGCAGCGATAACCTCCGCCGCCCCGACTGCACCCGAGACCCCTGATTGCCGCTGGACCATGTTTTCTGAACTGCTAAGCTCGATGCTGCTGGATGTTGTTGGAATTCAACGACAATCCGGCGGTGTCGGTGCGGGGAAAATGGCGAATTTTGTTAGAAAAGTGCCATTTGAGTCGGGTTTTTTCGCGCGGTGCGGCGGCCCTGGTCGGAGAAGCGGACGATGTTTTCGTATTGCCGGTCGGTAAAGTGGAAAATGTAGACGTCGCCCAGCGCCGGGAGGTAGGATTCGATCTTGCGCGTATAGGCATCGAATTGCTCCTTCCCATTGCAAAACCTCAGATAATTGGAAAGTTGACTCATTTCGAAACCCATGTCCAGCAGGGCCAGGCGGAACTTGGCGGCGGCGGCGCGCTGGGGTTTGGTTTCGACGGGAAGGTCGAAGGTGACGAGCATCCACATGAGCTGATATCCGCTAAGATGGGTGACACCGGAGGGGGCTTTATGTTTGCGCATTGCTAACGTCTGGCGCAGCATTCACGCCAATTGGGGGTGGATTGGGCAATTCGAGCTGAACGACGCCGCTTTCAAAGCTTTGCGCCAGCGAATGGACGAAACGCTGCACCTGCACCGAGAGGGGAGAAAGACCCAAGGGACCGGGTAGGTCGAGCGTGGTGATGGCGGTGAGCGCCTGCTTGGTTTCGGGGGTGACGGCGGTGCGCCCATCCTGGACGAGATCGTGGACGATCTGGTCCACCAGCGGGCGATAGGGCTCCATCAGGTCGTCCGCCAGCGCAAAGGCATTGGCGCGGTTGGCATGGAAAATGCCGATGGTGGGATGCAGGCCCGAGGCGCAGATGGCGCGCGAGACGATGGCGCGCAAAACCGTGTAGCCATAGTTGAGCAGACCATTGATGCCCTCGCCCTCCTGATCGCGGGTAAAGCCGGGGCCGAACAGGGTCTTCCAATAGCGCCGGGCCGCCTGCGCCTCGATATTGTCGGGATCGCCGGAACGGACGCGGCGGCTGAGGAGGGAGAAAGCGCCGGCCTCGTGCCCGTTGCGGGCAAGAGTCTCGCCCTGCATGGCGATCTTGGCGCGGACGATGTCTTTCCAGAGCTGCTTGGCGAGCGGGCGGGAGGCCGAGAGCTGGGCGCGCATCCTGGCGCCTTGCAGGTGATGGCCTTCGAGCGGCCAGACGATCGCCGCGGGCGCGTGATTGGGGCCGCAGATGACCACCGGCACGCCTCGATCGCTGAGCCGCGTGAAGACGCTGGTCGACCATGTCGTGCCATGGGCATGAACGATCAGCGCGCCAATGTCATCGAGGGCAATACGGCCGCGCTCTTCGCTTCCAGCATGGACGGTGAGAAAACCGCGATGCACGGCGAGATATAGATTGTCGGTTTCTATGTCGACCACGCGTTCCATGAAAAGAAGCTAAGTGATCGCGCGTCCGCTCGCCAATTGTATTGGCGTTTATTAT
>JAHCJW010000199.1 GCA_026126125.1 Devosia sp. | reverse complement strand
CGCCCAGACCTTCCCCGCGCTCACCGGCCGCGTGGTCGACAATGCCAATCTGCTCACCCCGGGGCAGGAAGCGGCGCTCATCACCAAGCTCGCCGCGCTCGAGGCGAAAAACCGCATGCTGATCCTGCCGTCGGTGGCGCCGGGCGCGCCCAATCCGCTGCGGCTCGACCCCGAACTGGTCTATGGCCTGTGCGAAGTCGATCTGGACGATGGCCCCGCCTTTTTGAGCGGCATGCTGCCCGACGCCTTCTGGTCGGTCGCCATCTTCAACACCGCCGGCCATGTGACCTATTCTACCACCAATCGCGACGGCATCGGCCAGACGCTGGAACTGGGGATTTTCAACGCCGCCCAGACCCGCCTTCTCGCCCAGCAGCAGCTCGATATCGCCGAGGGCCTGCTGGTGGTGGAAGCGACCAGCGACGCGCTGTTCGTGCTGGTCCGCCTCGCGCCACCCCATGGGGCCATGCGCGCCCGCTTCGCCGAACGCCTCGCCCAGGTGCAGTGCGGCCCGCGCGGATAAGGCCGCGCGCCCGTAGCCGTGCTGGTTGCCAAGCCCCGGCCGAGCCCTTATAGGGGCCGTCCCCGCGCGCGAAGCGCGATTTCCCCAGCCAAGCGGACGGTTCACCATGGCCCTTTCCTGCGGTCTCGATTTCGGGACGTCCAATTCCACGCTGAGCCGCATCGGCGCCGATGGGCAGCCGCATCTGGTGGCGCTCGAAGGCGGGCAGGCGACTATTCCCAGCGTCATCTTTTTCGGCTTCGAGGATGACAGCGTGCATTTCGGCCGGGCGGCGGTGGCCGAATATGTGAGTGGGGCGGAAGGGCGGCTGATGCGCTCGCTCAAGAGCGTGCTCGGCACCGCCCTTTATGCCGACACGACAAGGGTCAAGGCCAAACGGCTGGGCTTTGGCGAGATCATCGGCAATTTCGTCGGCGAATTGAAGCGTCGCGCCGAAGCCCAATTGGGCGGAGAGCTGACCGATGTGGTCATGGGGCGCCCGGTGCAGTTCGTCGATGATGACGCCGAGGCCGATGCCGAGGCGCAGGCCCAGCTCGAAGCCGCCGTGCGGGCGCAGGGCTTTACCAATATCGTCTTTCAATATGAGCCGATTGCCGCCGCGCTCGACTATGAACGGCAGGTGGCCAGCGAAAAGCTGGCGCTGATCGTCGATTTGGGCGGCGGCACCTCGGACTTTTCGCTGGTGCGGGTGGCGCCGGAGCGGGCAGGGGCGGCCGACCGCAGCGCCGATATCCTGGCCACGGCGGGCGTGCATATCGGCGGCACCGATTTCGACCGGCTGCTGGCCATGGCGCGGGTGATGCCCGAGCTGGGCCTGGGCAGCAAGACGCTGGACGGAAAGCGTTACCTGCCGGTGGCCCCCTATTACGATCTCTCGACCTGGCACCGGATCAACCGGCTCTATGACGCAAAGGCCCTGCGCGATCTGCGCTCGACCATCCGCGAAGCGGCGGAAGCCGAACGGGTCGAAACCATGGTGATGCTGGTGGAAGACCGGCTGGGGCACCGGCTGGTCGGGGCGGTGGAAGCGGCCAAGATCGCCCTCTCGGACCATGACCGCACCGCATTCGCCTTTCCGGTGCGCGAGCGGATGATCGAAACGGAGATTTCGGTGGCGCAGCTGGGCGCGGCGCTGGCCGAGGCGGTGGGGCGGCTCGAAACCACCATCGCCGAAACGCTGCGCCGGGCCGGGCTCGGGCCCGAGGCGGTGAACAGCCTGATCCTCACCGGCGGCTCGACGCTGGTGCCCGAGGTTTCGCGGCGATTGCAGGCCCTGTTTCCGGGCGCCGAAGTGGTGCGCACCGACGTGCTGGGCAGCGTCGGGCTCGGCCTGGGGCTCGAGGCTCGCCGGCATTTTGGCGGCTGAGCCATCCCTTCGCCTCCGAGGCGGGCTGAACCTATGCTGAACGCGAAGTTAGCGTCGCGTTCACAAATGTCATGGCAAATGCAGCGCCGAGTTAAGCCTGTCACGAGGCCAGGGCCCAAAGCCCGGCAGTGACGGGGTTTTCGTTAGTATTGCGTATCTCGGAGACGACGATGAGGCGTTTGAAGGCACTCCTGGCCTTTGCCCTGGCCCTTGGCATTGCGGCGCCCGCCGCGGCAGCGGATTTGAGCCCGGTGGGCACCTGGCAGACCACCACTGGTGAATCGCGCTATGCGGTGAGCCTGTGCGGCGATGGCACCCAGCTTTGCGCCAAACTGACCTGGCTGCGCGCCGACGCGCGCACCCCGGCCAATCTGGCCATGCTCAACACCATGGTGGTGCACGAGGCGCGCTCCACCGACGCCAATAAATGGCGCGGCACCGTGCGCTATGAAGGCCAGACCGTGTCGGGCTCGCTGACGCTGCTGGGCAAGAACCGCATGACCCTTTCCGGCTGCAAGCTGATCGCCTGCCAGAAAGTGGATTTCGTGCGGCTTTGAGGAAAGGCGCGGGGGCGGCATCGCTGCTGCCTCCATCCCGTCCTTCGCCTATCCCCCAGGATGAACTGCGCGGCCCCCGGACAAGATCCGGCGAGGGCCGGGCAATGACGGCTGGGGATGAGGGATAAGCAGCCCGGCGATCCCTCTTTCTCACCCCGGCGTCGTGACTCTATCGTCAGGGCGGGGGACGAAAACATGATGATTCGCTTGAGCAAGGTGGTGCTGGTGGCGGCGATGGCGCTCTATGCCAGCCTCGTCGCTTTCGGAAATATCACCGATTACGGCAGCAATCTGCTTTTCGTGCAGCATGTGCTCTTGATGGATACGATCCATTCTAACGCCACCATCGGTTATCGCGCGATCAGCGCGCCGGCGTTGCACCATCTGGCCTATCTGCTGATCATCGCCGTCGAACTGCTTACGGCGGCGCTGGGCTGGGCCGGCGCGGCGCGTCTGCTGGCGCGGCGAAATGCCGGCGCGCGGGACTTCAACCGCAGCAAGGACTGGGCGGTGGCCGGGCTGACGGTCGGCATCGTGCTCTGGCAGGCCGGCTTCATGAGCATTGGCGGGGAATGGTTCGGCATGTGGATGTCCGCAAGCTGGAACGGGCTGCAATCGGCGTTTCGCGTCTTCATCACCTTCATTGCCGTGCTGATCTATCTGGTCCTGCCCGATGGCGAGATCGAAAACTAATGCCACTAATCCCCGCGTGACGCTGGTCTGCTAGTGTTCGGGCATGGTCGACGAATTGGGTCGATGCCGGGGCGGCGCCCCGACACTTCAGGACATGCGAGCATGAGCGAGACGACCGCAGCGGCGGGCGCCGCGCCCGACTGGGACGCGGTGCGGGCCGAATATGAGGGGCGCGAATTTCTGCCCCTGATCATCTGCCAGCGGCACGGCATCACGCTTTCGCAATTGCGCTATCGGCGCGAATGCGAAGGCTGGTTCAGCGCCCGGGCCAGGCCGCCGCGCCGGGACGATCTGGTGGCCCGCATGCTCAAGGTGCTCGATAAGCAGATCAGGCAATTGGAGACGGCGGTGAACGAACCCATCGACAAACAGGCCAATGTGCTGGCCACCCAGGTCAAGACGCTCGACAAGCTGATCGAGATGGGCGCGGCCAAGCGCAATGCCGAGCCGGCCACCCGCAAGGACATGACCGATCTGAGGACCAAGCTGGCCAAACGCCTGGATCAGTTCAAGGCCCGATAGGCCCGAGGCATGCGCATGACTACTTCGGCGGACGACGTCGCCGCGCTCTCCGACGCGGCGGTGGAGGCGGCCTATTACAACTGGCCGCGCTGGGCCTTTCCCAAGCAATTGCCGCCGCCGGGCGACTGGACCACCTGGCTTCTGCTCGGCGGTCGCGGCTCGGGCAAGACGCGGGCCGGGGCCGAATGGGTGCGCCGGCTGGCGCAGCAGAAGATCGGCCCGATCGCGCTGGTCGGCGAGACGATGAGCGAAGCCATCGGCATCATGGTGCGCGGCGAGAGCGGCATTCTCAACGTGCATCCCGACCAAGAGCGGCCGGTGCTCAAGGGCGGCAATCGGCTGGTCTGGCCCAATGGCGTCGAGGCGGCGATCATGACCGCCTCCGATCCCGAGCGGTTTCGTGGGCCGCAATTTGCCGCCGCCTGGTGCGACGAGGCGGCGAAATGGCCCGACGCCGAGGCGGCCTTCGACCAGTTGCAGTTCGGTCTGCGGCTCGGCGAGCGGCCCCGGCAATTGGTGACGACGACGCCGCGGCCGACGAAACTGATCAAGCGATTGCTGACCGATCCGCAGGCGGTGGTGGTCAGGATCGCCACCGAGGAGAACAAGGCGCAGCTGGCGCCGCAATTTCTCGAGGCGGTGGTGGCGCGCTATCGCGGCACCGTGCTCGGCCGGCAGGAACTGGAGGGCGAGCTGATCGAGGATCGTCCCGACGCGCTCTGGCAGCGGGCGATGTTTCGCCCGGCCGAGGGGGGCGCCGAGGGACGGATCGTGGTGGCCGTCGATCCGCCGGTGACCGGAGGGGCGCGCTCGGATGCCTGCGGCATCGTCGTTGCCGGACGGCGCGGTGAGGGAGCCGTGGTGCTGGAGGACGCAACGCTCAGACGCGCCCAACCTTTGGCCTGGGCGCGGCGGGCGGTGGCGGCGTTTCATGCCCACGCCGCCGACGCCATCGTCGTCGAGGTCAATCAGGGCGGCGATCTCGTGACGCAGATGATCGGGCAGGTGGACGCGAGCGTGCCGGTGCGCCCGGTGCGGGCGAGCCGGGGCAAATGGCTCCGGGCCGAGCCGGTGGCGGCCTATTACGGGCGCGGGCTGGTCACGCATGTCGAGGGCCTGACGGCGCTCGAGGACGAGCTTTGTGCCTTTGGTCCGGATGGGAAGGCCGATGGCCATTCGCCGGACCGGGTCGACGCGCTGGTCTGGGCGCTGACGGAGTTATTGCTGGATGGCGCGCGGCCCCGCGTACGAGGGCTTTAGCACCAGCCGAGGCTAGCGTCTTCAACACAGAACCCTGCAGTCGTGGGGAGAACACGGTGCCTTACTCGCACCGCTGGAGATCAGAAATATGCCGAACTGGATGAGCCGCCTCTTTGGCGGGCGGAGCAACGCGCCTGCCGAACGCAAGAGTTTTGCCGGCCAGACGCTGATGACGCTGAGCGCCCTGGGACCGGCGCAGTGGAGCGGGCGGGGTTACGCCAGCCTCGTCAATGAAGGCTTCATTCGCAACCCTGTGGTCTATCGCTGCATCAGGCTGCTGGCCGAGGCGGCGACGCGGGTGCCGCTTTGCGTGCAGGTCGAGGGCAAGACGGTGAGCGACCATCCGCTGCTCGATCTCCTCGTCAAACCCAATGGGCGGCAGTCGGGCGGAGAGATGCTCGAGGCGGTCTATGCGTATCTGCAGACCGCGGGGAATGCCTATCTCCAGGCGGGGATCGTCGATGGCGCGGTGCGGGCGCTGTTCGTGCTGCGGCCCGACCGCATGCGGGTGGTTGCCGGCAGTGATGGCTGGCCGGTGGCCTATGACTATAGCGCGGGTGGGCGCACGGTGCGGATCGGGCAGGAGAGCGAACCGGTGCCCGGCGTGCTGCATATGGCGCTGTTCCACCCCATGGACGATCATTACGGCATGGGGCTGCTGGAGGCGGCGCAGACCAGCCTCGATATTCACAATGCCGCAGCGCATTGGAACAAGGCGCTGCTCGACAACGCGGCGCGGCCCTCGGGAGCGCTGGTCTATTCTGCGGGCGGCGGCAATCTCACCGAAG
>JAHCJW010000198.1 GCA_026126125.1 Devosia sp. | reverse complement strand
CCAGCTTCGCCAGATGCAGAAGATGGGCGGCATGGGCGGCATCATGGGGCTGATGCCCGGCATGGCCGGCATGAAGGACAAGATGTCCGCCGCCGGCCTCGACGACAAGCTGTTCGGCCGCCAGATCGCCATCATCAATTCGATGACCGCCAAGGAACGGGCCAATCCCGACCTGCTCAACGCCTCGCGCCGCAAGCGCATCGCCGCCGGCGCCGGCGTCGAAGTGTCCGAGATCAACAAGCTTTCCAAGCAGCACCGCCAGATGGCGGACATGATGAAGAAAGTCTCCAAGGGCGGCATGGGCTCGCTGGCCGGCATGTTCGGCGGCAAGATGGGCGGCATGCTCGGCGGCATGCCGGACCTGTCCAAGATGGACCCCAAGCAGCTCGAGCAGATGGCGCGCCAGGCCGGCATCAATCCCGAGCAATTGAAGGGCCTGCCCGGCGCGGACATGCCTGCGTCCAAGGCGCTGCCGACCGACGTCAACGCCCTTCTGAAATCCTCCGGTGGCCCGGTTATTCCCGGCCTCGGCGGCGCCCCCCGTTTCCCCGGCCTTCCCGGCCTGGGCAAGAAGAAATAACCCTTTACCAAACCGACAGCCTTAGGAAAAAAGATGTCCCTCAAGATCCGTCTGGCCCGTGGTGGCTCCAAGAAGCGCCCGTTCTACCAAATCGTCATCGCTGACGCCCGTTCGCCGCGCGACGGCCGCTTCATCGAGAAGATCGGCACGTTCAACCCGCTCCTGGCCAAGGACGACGAAAAGCGCATCGTGCTCAACACCGAGCGCGCCCAGCACTGGGTCAGCGTCGGTGCCCAGCCGACCGACCGCGTGCTGCGTTTCCTCGACGCTGCCGGCATTGCCAAGCGCGACGCCCGCAACAACCCCAACAAGGGTGAGCCCGGCGAAAAGGCCAAGGAACGCGCCGAAGAGAAGGCCGCCAAGGCCGCTGCCCTGGCCGAAGGCGCCGCTGAATAAGATCTTTCGGTTCTGCCGAAATGTAAAAAGCCCCGGTGGAAACGCCGGGGCTTTTTGCCATCAGGGGGGCGATTTCAGCTCAAAAGGCCAAAGAGCCTGCTCGAGCCTGCGGGTGTCTCCCTGTTTTCGCCGCCTCAATCGAGCCGCGCCAGGAGCCCTTCCAGCGCGGTGACGAAACCGGGCCAGGATTGCGCCGCCCCGGCGTAGAACTGACCCTGTTCTGGTTTGAAGCCAGCCTGTTCCATGCGCAGATGCGTGCCGTTGGCGGTGGGCGTCAGGGTCCAGGTGACGATGCTCTCCAGCCCGAAGGCGGCCCAGCTATAGGACAGAGAGGTGTGCGGCTCGAGCCTCAGCACCTGGCAATCGACACTGCCCCAATCGCCGCCCAGGGTGAAACGGTGGTTCTTTTCGGCCACGAAATCGTTCTGCATCAGCCATTCGGCGATGAGATGGGGCTGGGTCAGGGCGCGCCAGATCTTCTCGGGCGGCTGGGCGATGTCGCGTTCGACGACGACGGAGTGGGGGGCGGCAGTTTCGGTCATTGGTCCATCCTTGTGAGCAGATCTTCGAGACTATCGAGCCGGCTTTCCCAGAATCCGGCCATTTCGCGCGTCCAGTCGGAGAGCGGCGCCAGGGCGGCGGGGCGGGCGCTGTAATGGGTCTGGCGGCCATGCTGGCGGTCGCGAACCAGGCCTGCCTGCTTGAGCACGCCCAGATGCCGCGAGACGGCCGGCTGGGAAATGCCGGCGCCGGCGGTCAGGCTCCCCACCGTCTGCTCGCCGTCCCGGCAAAGCCGCTCGAACAGCGCGCGGCGCGTTGGGTCGGCAAGCGAGCGGAACACGATATCATGAGGGGCGGGCGGCACGATCGATAACTCTCCAGCTATGGTTCAATTCATAACTTTCGGGCTATGAATGAGTCAAGTCCGGGCCGATCAAGGCCATAAAGTCTAAATTTCTCATGTTTATAAACGGCTTAGACAGTGTTAGTTGAAGGGTGAAAGCATTTCCTGCTGGCGTTAAAATATTGTTTGGCACCGGAGCTTGCTTTTGATTGCAATATGTAAGTAACCTTATCGCAATACGGGTTTTCCTGGGTTTCCCTCTGGGGCGAAAGGGGGCGTGCCGTGAGCAAGCGTATTCTGGTGGTGTCCTCCGGCGGCGGGCACTGGGCGGAATTGTGCCGCCTGATGCCGGCTCTGGAAGGGCTCGATGTGACCTTTGCCAGCGTGCGGCCCGAATATGCCGCGCAGCTTGCCGGCCGGCCTTATCGCCTGGTTCCCGATTTTCACCGTCTCGATCTCAAGGCGGCGCCGCTCGCGGTGTGGACCATGGCCCGCCTGCTGCTCGAATTGCGCCCGCATATCGTGCTCTCGACCGGGGCGGCGCCGGGCCTTTTGGCGCTGGCGCTGGGCAAATGGCTGCTGGGCGCGCGCACCATCTGGATCGATAGCCTCGCCAGCTCCGAAACCCTGTCGGGTTCGGGCCGGGTCGCGCGGTTCGTCTCCGATAGCTGGCTCACCCAATGGCCGCATCTGGCGCGGCCCAACGGTCCTCATTTCTGGGGGGCGGTGTTGTGATCCTGGTCAGCGTCGGCCTGCTGCTGCCTTTCGATCGCCTGATCGCGCTGATGGACGATTGGGCTGCCCACCACGCCGATATCCCGGTCATGGCGCAGATCGGCGACGGGCGCTACCTGCCGCGCCATATGCAATGGCAGCGCCAGCTCGAGGGTCCGGCCTTTCGCAGCGCGGTGCAGCGGGCCCGCCTCGTTGTCGCCCATGCCGGCATCGGCACCATTTTCGATGCGCTCGGTCTGGGCAAGCCGCTCGTCCTCGTGCCGCGCTATGCCGATAGCCGCGAACACACCACCGATCATCAATTGCACACCGCCAAGCGCCTGCGCGGCCGCCCCGGCGTCGCCGTCTGCGAGCGCGGCGAGGACATTGACCGGCATATCGGCGCGGTGGCGGAGGCCGCGAGCCGGCAGGACGGGTTTTCGCCCCACGCGCCGCCGCAAATGCTCGCCCGGCTGCGCGCCGCGCTACTGGCGTGAAAGGCGCCGGATGCGCCGTTTATCCCCGACAGCCGCCCCCACCCTAGACTCCCCGCCACCCAACGAGGAGACTGCGATGACCGACCGTTTCGACACATTTTCCGGCGGGCTCGATGCCCCGGCCAGCCATGGCTTTGCCATTGCCCCCCATGATGTCACCGAACTGGCCGAAGTGACCAGGGCGCTCTATGTCGGCGGCGCCGGCGCCGTGGCGGTGGTGCTGGCCTCGGGCGCGAGCCTCACCTTCAGCGGCATTGCCGGCGGCACCGTGCTGCCGCTGCGCCTGCGCCAGGTGCGGGCCACCGGCACCACCGCCACCCAATTGGTGGGGCTGGTCTGATGCTGGGTCTCGCCTTGGGCCTCTCCGGCCGGGCGCCGGCGCCCTGGTGGCCCGCCGATGCCGCCTTCGCCGCCGATTTTCCCGGCTTCCGCTTCCGTCGCCGCGGCAATGCCCTGCGTCCCCAGGAGGCGTTCGATTTTGCCCGCGCCTCGCCCAAATGGGCGCGCCGGGCGGATGGCAACTGGCAGCGTTTCGATGCCGATCTCCCGGCCCTGACCGATCTGGGGCTGAGCATCGAACCAGCGGCGAGCAATCTTGCCGTCGGCGCCGGCCTTGGCGGGGCGGCGCTCGGCATTGTCGGCCTGGGCGGCAGCCTGCCCACCGGCTGGGCGGCCAATGGCGCCCTGGTCACCCAGGTGCTGGAGCTGACCACGCTTCTGGGGCTGCCGGCCATCCATCTGCGCATTTCGGGGGTGGCGAGCTCGGCATTCTACGAGATCCTCTTTACTCCCCTCTCGGCGCCGATGGACCCCAACACCGCCTATTCGGCCTCGGTCTTTGCCCAATGCAGCACCGAGACCGTACCGCTCATCGAGCTCCGTCAGGGCAATTCCAGCGATAGTCTCATCGCCGTCAATTCCCTCTCGCCGGCCCTCGGCCCGAGCCCGCAGCGTCCCATGCTCAATCTCACCACCAATGCCAGTACGGCGATGGTGCGGTTCCGTCTGGCCCGCTCCCTCACCCTGGGCAATTCCTATTCCATGGAGGTGATCCTGGCCTGTCCGCAGCTTGAGCGCGGCCCGGCGCCCAGCTCGCCGCTGCTGGCCAGCCGGGCGGCGGACGCGCTCGATCTCAATCTTGCCGAAGCCGGCCTGACCCTCGCGCTCGAGCACGATAGCGGGCCGCCCACCGCGCTCAGCGCCGCCACGGCGATCTATCGCCTGCCCACGGCGCTGCCGCGCAGCACCATCGCCACCATTCTGGCCTCTCCCCCCTGATGCGGGCGTCGGCCTGGCCCTTCCACCCTGTCCTCGCCGCCCGGTTCCAATCCGGCCTCGGAGAATGGCTCGGGCTTGGGCTCATCGCCGCCATACTGGCGAGCTTTCTCGTATCCCCGGCGCTGCTGCATGCGCTGGGGGTGCGCTATGCCAGCCCCGCCGGCTCCCTGTTCGAAAAGCTCCATCTCGCCACCATGCTGGTGGGCCTTGTCGCCGGCCTTTCGGTGCTCTGCTCGGGTCGGCTGCGCTTCACGCTCCTCTCGGCGCGCGAATTCGGCGCCATGCTGGGGCTGATCCTCCTCGCCGTCGCGCCGGCGCTGCTGCTGCGCCGCCCGGTCACCGGGCTTCTGGTCACCTTTCTCACCCCCGTGCTGCTGATCTATCTGCTGCAATTGGCCGATGACGATCTGCGCCGGCGCATCAGGGCGCTGGTGGCCGGCCTTCTCCTGCTCAATTCCTGCGTCGGCCTCGTCGAGTTCCTCCTGCAGGCGACGCTGTTGCCACGGATCGCCGGTGCCGTCGAAATCGACAGCGATGGCCGCGCCCTCGGCCTCGTCGGCCATCCGCTCTCGGCCGCCTTCCTCAGCGGTCTCATGCTGGTCTATCTGGTGATTTCCCGCATGATGACCCGCTTCGACCGCTGGTCCGCCGTGCAGATCGGCCTCCATGCCGCCGCGCTGCTGGCCTTTGGCGGCCGGCTGGCCCTTGTCGCCAGCCTGCTCATGCTGGCGATCTATGTCCTGTTCGATGGCACCGCCCTCATTCGTCGCGCGCCGGTCGAGCGCTGGCTCATTCGCTATGGGCTGGGCCTTGCCGGGATTGCCGGGGCCATGGCCGTCCTTGTCTCCGGCCTTGCCGGGCAGGTGCTGGCCCGCTTCACCGCCGATGGCGGCAGCGCCGCGACGCGCTGGGCCGCCATCGAGATCGCCCGCAGCCTTGATCGCGAGGGCTGGCTCATGGGGCTGTCGCCGCTGGTGCGGGCCGAGCGGCAGCAAAGCTTCGGCACCCCCTATGGCATTGAAATGACCTGGCTCGCCTGGCTGATCGATCACGGCCTCGTCGTCGCTTTGGGGCTGGCCCTGCTTCTGGCGCTGGTGCTGCGGGTCAGCCTGCGCGGCGGCGCGCGGGTTCATTTCTATATGACGGCGTATTTTCTCATCGTCATCACCGGCGCCCAGGGCCTGGGCGCCAAATCATTGCTTCTGACCTGGCTGGTCATTGTGCTGCTGACCTTTCGGCGCCGAAATAGGTCGCCCGAGCGCAACGCTCCCAGCTGAGCGCCTCCGCCCGCGCCCGTGCCCCTTGCCCGAGGCGCCGGCGCAGTTCGGCATCGCCGATCAGCCGGGCCAGCGCCGCGCTCAGTGCCGCCACATCCCCGACCGGCACCAGCAATCCGCTCTTGTTGTCGGCCACCACTTCGCCCACCCCGCCTGTGTCCCCGGCCAGCAGCGGCAGGCCCTGCGCCCCCGCCTCGAGCAGCACCAGGCCAA
>JAHCJW010000197.1 GCA_026126125.1 Devosia sp. | reverse complement strand
GTCGAACCGCAGGCCCAGCCTTCCGTCGCGCCGCCGGCGCCCGCTGCTGCCACGGCCTCCGCCTCGGCAAGCACCCCGCAGCCACCCGCTCCGGCGGTCGCGCAGCCCGCCGAAGCGCCGTCCATCGCCCAGGCTCCAGCCGCGACCCCGCCTGCGGCGGCCCCTGCCGCGCCGGCAGTCGAGACCGCCGCGCCGGCCGCCCCGATGGCTCCGGCCACCCCGGTTGCCCCGGCGGCAGAGCCGACGCCTGTCGTGCCCACCATGGTGGCCGTGTCGGTGGGGGGCGTCGACGCGCAGCGTTTTGCCGCCGGCAAGGCCATTATCCGCCGCGGCGATAATCTGTGGACCATTGCCCGCCGCGTCTATGGCACCGGCGTCAAGTTCACCACGATCTACGAGGCCAATACCGGCCAGATCCGCGATCCGGACCGGATCTATCCGGGTCAGGTGTTCAACCTGCCCACGGAATAGGACGAAACCTCTGCAAAACGGCGCCGAAAGGCGCCGTTTTCTGTCCAGGGATTGACCTGGGCGACGTTCGTCCCCATGTTCATCGCAATTCACCGATCATTTCGCTTGGCCCCATGCGTGACGACGACATAGCGACCATCATGCGAGCCATGGGCCATCCGGTCCGGCTCAACATTCTGCGCATCCTGGCGACGCAGCAGCAGGGACAATGCTGCTGCGGCGACGTGACCGAATCCCTGCCCCTGGCGCAATCGACCGTCTCCCAGCACATCAAGGTGCTGCTCGACGCCGGGCTGATCGAGCGCAAGCCGCACGGCACGCGCAATCGCTACATCATCAAGCATGACCGGCTTTCCGAGGTCGGCATCGCTTTTGGCGGACTTCTGGGCGGCCTCGCCCCCGCGCCCGCCCAACAGGAATCGGAATCCGCCTGATGCCCTCCGACAGTGCCGAGAAAAAACCGTCCGTCAGCGCGGACGAAGGCTCCCTATTCTCCACCGTTCGCAATCTGTGGCCCTATATGTGGCCTGCCAATCGCCCCGATCTGCGCTGTCGGGTGGTTCTGGCCATCGGTGCGCTGCTGCTCAGCAAGGTTGCCACCACGCTGGTTCCCTTTGCCTATAAGGGCATCATCGACAGCCTCGATAGCTCCGCGCCGGACACGACGCTGGTGCTGGGGCTCGCCGTTCCGCTGGTGCTGGCCGTGGCCTATGCTCTGGGCAACGTCATCGATGCGGGCTTCCAGCAATTGCGCGATGTGCTGTTCGCCAGCGTCGGGCAGCACGCCGTGCGCAAGCTGGCGCTCGAAACCTTCCATCACATGCACGCCTTGTCGCTGCGCTTCCATCTGGCGCGGCGCACCGGCGGGCTCAGCCGCGTCATCGAGCGCGGCACCAAGGGCATCGAGACGGTGGTGCGTTTCGCCATGCTCAACATCGCGCCCACCATCGTCGAGTTCGTCGTGGTGGCGATCATCTTCGTCTGGCTGTTCGGGCTGAGCTATCTCGGCGTGCTGGTGCTGATGATCTGGGGCTATCTCTATTTCACCATCAAGGCCTCGAACTGGCGCATTTCGATCCGCCGGGACATGAACGATTCTGACACCGACGCCAATGGCAAGGCCATCGACAGTCTGCTCAACTACGAAACCGTCAAATATTTCGCCAATGAGCAGATGGAGGCCGAGCGCTTCGATCGCTCCATGGCCGGCTATGAGCGCTCGGCCATCCGCATCTGGACCTCGCTCGGCTTTCTCAATTTCGGCCAGGCGGTCATTTTTTATTCCGGCTTCCTGGTCATCAGCATCATGTCCATTATTGGGGTGATGAACCGCACGCTGACCCTGGGCGATTTCGTGCTGCTCAACACCTTCCTCATGCAGATCTACCGGCCGCTCAACTTCATCGGCTTCGTCTATCGCGAACTGCGTCAGGGCCTCACCGACATCGAGGAAATGTTCAAGCTGCTCGACAAGGACCCCGAGATCACCGACAAGCCGGACGCCAAGCCGCTCGTCATTACCGGGCCCAGCCTGCGCTTCGAGGACGTGACCTTCCACTACGACCCCGACCGCCCCATCCTCAAGGGTGTCAGCTTCGACGTTCCGGCCGGCAAGACCGTCGCCATTGTCGGCCCGACCGGGGCGGGCAAGTCGACCATTTCGCGGCTGCTCTACCGCTTCTATGACGTCACCGGCGGCCGCATCACCATCGACGGGCAAGACCTGCGCGACGTCACGCAAAAAAGCCTGCGCTCGGCCATCGGCATGGTGCCCCAGGACACGGTGCTGTTCAACGATACCATCGGCTACAATATCGAATATGGCCGGCCCGGCGCCTCCGCCGAAGATGTGCGGGAGGCCGCGCGCATGGCGCAGGTGGGCGCCTTCATCGCCGCGCTGCCCAAGGGATATGAAACCCCGGTGGGCGAGCGCGGGCTGAAGCTGTCGGGCGGCGAGAAGCAGCGCGTCGCCATCGCCCGCACCATTCTCAAGGCCCCCTCGATTCTCATCCTCGACGAGGCCACCTCCGCCCTCGACACCAAGACCGAGCGCGATATTCAGGCGGCGCTCGACGACGTGTCGCGTAATCGTACCACCGTGGTCATCGCCCACCGCCTCTCCACCGTGGTCAACGCCGATGAAATTCTGGTGCTGCGCGAAGGCCAGGTCGCCGAACGCGGCAATCACGCGGCGCTCCTCGCCCAGAACGGTCTCTACGCCCAGATGTGGAACCGCCAGCGCGAAGCCACCGAGGCCGAAGAAGCCCTGGCCCGCACGCAGGACGATCCCGACGGCTTCGTCAAACGCGGCACGCCGGCGGCGGAGTAGGGCATGCCCCACGGCCCGAAGGGCGGATGAGGGGTGTCTTGCCAAAAACCAAAAAGGCCCGCATTGCTGCGGGCCTTTTTCATTCATCACGACAGCAATCCCTACTCCGCCGCATCCCTGCGGCTGACCACGGTCACCCCATTGGCTTCCTTCTCCACCAATCCGGCATCCTTGGAAACGATGAAGCGCTTGGCGCCGTCCGCCTCGTCGGGCACTTCCAGCGCCATGCCGTCGAACCCGGCCGGCGTCGCGCTGGCCGTCCTGGGCCGGAAGGGGCTGGCCATCCAGTTGCCCAGGCGAGCGAAAAACGCCACCACGCCCTTGATCTGGGCCCACATCACGGTCGGCGCGGTGATCATCACCGGCACCATCACCAGGGTCAGCGCCGTCGAGAAGAACAGGCCCGAGACCAGTGCCGCCGAGAGGTGGATGAACCACGAACCGGCGAGGCCACCGATGACGATCTCGCGGCGGAGGAAGTCGAACTCGACATTGGCCCACATCGGGATCACGCCCAGCGCGGTGAGGAAGGCGGTGAGCAAGACCGGCCGCACGCGCTGGCTGACGGTGAGCAGCATGGCCTTCACCGCCTCGACGCCCTGGTGGCGGTTATAGTCGTTATAGGTGTCGATCAGCACGATGCCGTTCTTCACCACGATGCCCGCCAGCGCCACGATGCCGAGCCCGGTCATGATCGCGGAAAAACTCATCCCCGTCGCCAACATGCCCAGAAGCACGCCAGCCACCGACATGATCACGGTCGAGAGCGTCACCATCACCTGGTAGAAGCTGTTATATTCGAGCAGCAGGATGAAGAAGATCAGCGCCATCGCCATGCCGAAGGCCTGGACGATGAAGGCGTTGGCATCGCCCATCTGTTCTTCCGCGCCGCCAAAGGCGACCGTGACGCGATCGGGGAAGTCCTGCGCGGCGATCCAGCTCTGCAATTCGCGCACCTTGTCGGCGGCATAGACGCCTTCGGGCAGATTGCTCAGGCCGGCCGCCACGCTCATCGCGTAGACCTGGTTGCGCCGCTGGATATTGGCGACCTTGGGCACGGCGGTGCGCTCGATGAAATTCGACACCGGGATCATGCCCTGCGTGGTGGCGATCCGCATCGAGTCGAGCGCGTCGAAGGTGCGCTCCTCGCGCGGCAGGCGCACGCGGATATCCAACTCGTCGCCGGTTTCCGCATCGCGATAGGTGCCCAGCTTCACGCCCGAGGTGATGAGCTGCACATAGGGCGCCAGTTCGCGAACGCCGATGCCGTATTTGCCCGCTTCGGGGCGGTCGACGCTGATCTGCCAGTCGATGCCGGGCGAGGGGCGGCCATCTTCGAGGTCAACCGTTTCCGGCCAGCTGGCCAGATGGTTGCGGATGGCGGTCACCGCCGGCACGAGGTCATCGTAATTGGTGCTTTCGACGCGCAGATTGATGTCCTTGCCCGCCGGCGGGCCGTTTTCGGCCGCCAGAACCTGGATGTCGAGACCGGCAATGGTGTCGACGCGGCTGCGGATGTCGGCAAAGATCTGCTCGGCGGGAACGCGATTGTTCCAGTTGATCAATTGCAGCTGGAAATTGCCGATCGTGTCGGGCGGCATGGTGCCGAAGGCGCCCGAGGTGCCGAACTGCATGATCACGTCCTGAATGCCGTTGACCTGCAGCAATTCGCTTTCGATCTCGATCAGCATGTCGCGGATTTCTTCAGGCGAATAATTGCCCCGTCCGACTACGGCCACCGTCGCATATTCGGGCTCCGACGCCGGGAAGGCCTCGGTGCCGGTCGGATTGGTCGCATAGGCCACGAAGATGGTGGCGATGATGCCGAAGCCGACCGCCAGCGTCGGCAGCGGCCAGTGCAGCAGATGCTCCATCGTGCGCACATAGACCCCGGTGATGCCGCTGACCTTTTTGGGGTCAAACTTGTCGGGGTACATGACGATGTCGGCTTTTTCCTTTTCCTTCTCGTCCACATGGGTCGAGGCGATCACCGCGCCGATCACCGGCATGAAGATCAGGGCCGAGATCAGCGACGCAATCATGACGATGATCACGATGGTGGGCAGATAGCTCATGAACTTGCCGATGATACCCGGCCAGAACAGCAGCGGCACGAAGGCGCCCAGCGTCGTCGCCGTCGCGCCGAGCACCGGCACGAACATCTTGCGCACCGCCAGGATGAAGGCTTCCTTCTTGGAAACGCCTTCCTGGAGCTTGCGCTCGGCATATTCCACCACCACCACGGGGTCGTCGACCAGCACGCCCACCGCGATGACGAGGCCGAACATCACCATCATGTTGATGGTCATGCCCAGCATTTCCGCGACGAGAAACGCCATCATGAACGAGAGCGGGATGGACAGGCCGATCATCAGCGCCGGGCGAACGCCCAACGTCGCGATACAGGTGACCAGCACCAGCGCCACGGCGGTCAGCACGGCGGCTTCGAGCGAGCGGAACAGGCTGGTCGTCGTTTCGGCCTGATCGAGGAAGAAGCTGTAGCTCACCCCGCCCGGCCAGTCCTTGGCCACCTCGGCGGTGACGGCGCGGACCTTGTCGGACACGTCGATGATATTGGTGCCGATTTTCTTGGAAACGCCGAGGATCAGGGCAGGGGAGCCGTTGACGTGGGTATATTCGGTGGCGTCGGCCAGCGTGCGGGTGATGGTCGCGACATCGCCGAAGCTCACCACCGTATTGCCATCGGTCTTGATCGGCAGGCTGTAGACGTCCTGCGCCGTGGTGATCAGCCCCGGCACTTCGATGTTGAACGAGCCCTGTCCGGTGTTGAGCGTGCCGCCCGGAACCACCATGTTGTTGCGCGCCAGCGCGTCGAACAGCTGTCCGGCGGTCAGGCCATAGGCCTCGAGGCGCAACAGGTCGATGCGCACTTCGAGCTGTTCCTTGCGGGCGCCCGACAGCTTGGCTTCGCGCACTTCGGCGATGCCTTCGAGCGAATCCTGCAGCAGTTCCGCCCGGCGAACCAGTTCCTTTTCCGGCGC
>JAHCJW010000196.1 GCA_026126125.1 Devosia sp. | reverse complement strand
TCGATCTGGCGCGCCGGGCCGTCGCGGCTGCCCTGGAGGAAAATGGCGCGGTCCCGCCGCCGGGCGATGTGACGCTGCTCGAACAATCGGCTACCGCCACCGACAATGCCGACGATCTGCAATTGCTCGGTTATTACGAGTTGGGTCGAGAGCGGCCGAACGAGGCCCGGCGCTTGTTCCAACTGGCCCATGCTGCCAGCCCCTCCAGCGTCACCGCCGAAGCGTTGGGCGTGGCGCTGCTCAAGCTCAATGATCCGGAAAAGGCCGAGGCGATCCTCGCTCCCTATCGCGACGAGAGCGAGGATCTGGCCGCGCTTTATCTCGATGTCGCGGCGGCGCTGCTCGCCGGCGAGCCGCGCCGGAACCTCGACGGGGTCGTCCTCGGGCGCATCGTCGATGCCACCATGTCGCGGCGAAGCGCCAATGCGGCGCAGGAACTGGGCTGGTATTCCTATGCCTATCAGCAGCCGCAAACGGCGCTGGAATGGTTTACCGTCGCCTTGCGCTGGCAGGCCGATCTCGAGCCGGCCGCCTATGGCACGATGGTTGCCGCCAATGCTCTGGGCGATAGCGTCACGGTCGAGGCCATTCGGGCCCAATGGGGTGGGCGGTCGGCCCGTATCACCGATTTCGGCCGTAACCCGACCCCGGCGATCACCGAGGCGCCACCCCTGCCGGTGGCGCGGTCGGAGCGGCCGGTGGAACAGGCTCGCCCCAGTGCCCAGACGCCGTCGGGCGGAGGGCAGGGGACTTCGTCGTCGCGCAACTGCCTCAACTTCGTGCCGGCCGCCAGCCTTTCCGCGTCGGCGGCGCTCACCCATGGCTGGTGCCTCATGAACCTCAACCGCCCGGCCCAGGCGGCCGAGCATTTCGCCCGCGCCCTGCAGTCGGGATCGGAGCGGGTTCGCATCGACGCCGCCTATGGCCAGTCGCTGGCCTTCATCCGTCTTGGCCTGCCCAACGAGGCCGCCGTCGCCGCGGCTGCCGCCCCGGTTTCCGGGGCTCGCGCCCTCGAGCTCGACGTCGCCATCATGACCCAGCAGGCGACCAGCGCCTACGGCATAGGCGACTACGCCCGCGCCATCGCCATCCTCAATGCGCGCTCCGCTTATGCGGCCGAGCGCAATGACCTGCTGACGCTGCGGGCCTGGAGCTATTATCACCTGCGCCGCTATCGCGACGCACAGCGCATTTTCGCTGCTGTAGCCGCCACCGGCTATGGCGATGCGGTCAGCGGCCTCGAAGCGGCGACGGCAGCGCTGTCGTTTCCGCGCTGATCAAAATCGGCCATCCAGACGCGCCAGACATTTGCCGGCCTCGGCCCATAACTGCTGCTCATCGATGTCTTTCGGCCCCCTGCGCGCGGCAGGCCAGCCGCCACCGCCCTTCCTCCCCCACACCCAGGCTGCAAATCACGATATCGCTCGCCTTCACTCACCCCAGCAAGGCCCTTGCGCTTTGCCCGGGCTTGGGATATTTCCGGCCTCAGGACATCTCGCCCTAACGCGAGACCATAGGCCTGGGAGGGCCGCAGAGAATGGCTGATACGCCCCTGACCGCACCGGCGGTAAAACCGGCAAACCCCAATTTTTCGTCGGGCCCCTGTGCCAAGCGTCCAGGCTGGACGCTCGATGTGCTGGCCAATGCGCTGACCGGTCGCTCGCACCGCGCCAAGCCCGCCAAGGCGCGCATCCAGCAGGCCATCGACCTGACCCGCGAACTCCTCGAAGTTCCCGCCGATTACCGCATCGGCATCGTTCCCGCTTCCGATACCGGCGCGGTCGAAATGTTCCTCTGGAGCGCTCTGGGCGCCCGGGGCGTCGATATGCTGGCCTGGGAAAGCTTTGGCGCCGGCTGGGTCACCGATGTGCAAAAGCAGCTCAAGCTCGCTGACGTTCGCGTCCTCGAAGCGCCCTATGGCGAGTTGCCCGATCTCAATCAGGTCGATTTCACCCGCGACGTGGTCTTCACCTGGAACGGCACCACTTCGGGCGTGCGCGTGCCCAATGCCGACTGGATCGCAGCCGACCGCGAAGGCCTCACCATTTGCGACGCCACCTCGGCCGCCTTCGCGCAAAAACTCGATTTCGCCAAGCTCGACGTCGTCACCTTCTCCTGGCAGAAGGCGCTTGGCGGCGAGGCCGCGCATGGCATCCTGATCCTTTCGCCGCGCGCTGTCGAACGGCTGGAAAGCTACAAGCCCGATCGCCCGCTGCCCAAGATCTTCCGCATGACCAAGGGCGGCAAGCTGATCGAAGGCATCTTCAAGGCCGAAACCATCAACACCGTCTCGATGCTGTGCATCGAGGATGCCATCGACGCCATGAACTGGGGTGTTCAGATCGGCGGCCTCAAGGCCATGCAGGCCCGCGCCGACGCCAATTTCAAGGTGCTGGCCGATTGGGTGGCAAAGACCGACTGGGTCGATTTCCTCGCCAAGAATGCCGATCAGCGCTCGAACACGTCGGTGTGTCTGTCGATCGTCGATCCCCAGGTTACGGCGCTCGATGCCGATGGTCAGGCCGCCTTTGCCAAGGCGATCGTCGCCCGTCTCGACAAGCTCGGCGTCGGCTATGATTTCGGCTCCTACAAGGATGCGCCGGCAGGCCTGCGGATCTGGGCCGGCTCGACTGTCGAGGCCGATGATCTGGCCAAGCTGACGCCCTGGCTCGATTGGGCTTTTGCTGAAGAAAAGGCCGCCCTCAAGGCTGCTGCCTGATTTCTCGTCCGACGCCGATCCTTCGTTTGTCGTCATTGCCCGGCGTGTCCGGGCAATCCATGGACCACCCGGATACGCCGGGTGGTGACGGTGGAGGAGGTATCGCATTCTCATCAGGCAGCACGGCTGCCGCATCCACATGCAGGATCTGCAAATGCCAAAAGTTCTCGTTTCGGATAAACTGAGCCCCACCGCCGTCCAGATCTTCAAGGATAATGGCGTCGAGGTCGATTACCTGCCCGATCTGGGCAAGGACAAGGACAAGCTGTTCGAGGTCATCGGCCAATATGATGGCCTCGCCATCCGCTCGGCCACCAAGGTGACCGAGAAGATCATTTCGGCTGCCACCAATCTCAAGGTCGTTGGCCGCGCCGGTATTGGCGTCGACAATGTCGATATTCCGGCCGCGACCAAGAAGGGCATCATCGTGATGAACACGCCCTTCGGCAATTCGATCACCACGGCCGAACACGCCATCGCCATGATGATGGCCCTGGCCCGCCAACTGCCCGAGGCCGATGCCTCGACCCGCGCCTCGAAGTGGGAAAAGAACCGCTTCATGGGCGTCGAGGTCACCAACAAGGTGCTCGGTCTGATCGGTGCGGGCAATATCGGCTCGATCGTCGCCGATCGCGCCATTGGCCTGCGCATGAAGGTCATCGCTTTCGACCCGTTCCTGACGCCGGAACGCGCCCAGACCCTGGGCATCGAAAAGGTGGAACTGGACGAGCTGCTGGCGCGCGCCGATTTCATCACCCTCCACACCCCGCTGATCGACGCCACCCGCAACATTCTCAACGCGGAGAACCTCGCCAAGACCAAAAAGGGCGTGCGTATCGTCAACTGTGCCCGTGGCGGCCTGATCGACGAGGAGGCGCTCTACAACGCGCTGAAATCGGGCCATGTCGCTGGCGCCGCGCTCGACGTGTTCCTGGTTGAACCGGCGGAAAACAATCCGCTGTTCGAGTTGCCCAACGTCATCTGCACCCCGCATCTGGGCGCCTCGACCACCGAAGCGCAGGAAAATGTCGCCCTGCAGGTCGCCGAGCAGATTTCGGCCTATCTGATGACCGGCGAGATCACCAATGCCTTGAACTTCCCGTCGATCTCGGCCGAGGAAGCGCCGCTCCTGACCCCTTGGGTGAAGCTGGCGGAAACGCTCGGCTCCTTTGCCGGCCAGCTGACCGAGACGGCGATTTCGGGCATCAAGATCGAGTTCGAGGGCAATGTCGCCCAGCTCAACACCAAGCCGATGATCGCCGCCGCCATCAATGGCGTGCTCAAGCCCTCGCTGGGCGACATCAACATGGTGTCGGCGCCGCAGATCGCCAAGGATCGCGGCATCACCGTCGAGACCACCAATCGCGACCGTCAGGGGTCCTATGAGGGCTATATCCGCCTCACTGTCACCACCGAGCGGCAGGTGCGGGGTCTGGCTGGTACGCTGTTCGCCAATGGCAAGCCGCGCATCATCCAGGTCAAGGACATCAACATGGAGGCGGAGCTGACCCCGTCCATGCTCTATGTCACCAATGAGGACAAGCCGGGCCATATCGGCCGTCTGGGCACGCTGCTTGGTACGCTGGGCATCAATATCGCCAACTTCAATCTCGGCCGCGCCGAAGTTGGTGGCGACGCCATCGCGCTCGTCTCCATCGATGGCACGCTGACCGAAGCGCAACTGGCCGAAATCGCCGCCCTCGAAGGCGTCAAGCAGGCCAAAGCGCTGAAGTTCTGAGCGGCGCAGCCGCCCTGAACACTCTCCACAATGGAGGGTGTTCACGATCCGCTCTTTACCGTCGTCGTCACCACCGGGTTTATCCCGGTGGTGCATGCGATGGGACGGCTTGCCTGGATTATGCCAGCTGCCGCCGGGCTGCCCATTCGGCCAGCACGATGCCGCTCACGATGATGGCGGCGGCGAGGAAGTGATAGGCTTCCAGATATTCGCCCAAAATGATCACCGATCCCAGAGTGCCGAAGACCGGGATCAGGTTGTGGCTGGGGGCGGCGCGATTGGCGCCGACCAGCTCGACCCCGCGCGCATAGGACACCTGACTGAACATCGAGGGAAAGATCGCCACATAGGCGATCACCGCCCAAACCGTGGGCGAGGCCTGCGCCAGGGTGGATACCTGCCCCAGCCCGCCGCCGAAAACCGCCAGCATGATGACACCGGTGACGGCCGCTCCGGCGAAGGAGACGGCCATGAAGCTCATGATGTGCATTTTGGGCCGGAAGCGCAGGCCCAGCGTGTAGCCGGTATAGGCGAGGCACGCCAGAATGACGAAACCGTCGCCGATATTGACGTCGAGCGTCAGAAGGCGCTGCACATTGCCATGGGTCGCGGTCAGCAGGACGCCGAAAATGGCGAGCAGCACGCCCAGGATCTGGATGAGGCGGGCGCGGACGCGGAAAACAATGAAATTGGCGCCCAGAATCATCATCGGCAGGGCGGCCTGGACGATGGCGGCATTGACGCCGCTGGTCGTGCCCAGCCCCATATAGAGCAATACGTTGAACAGGGCATAGCCCACCGCGCCATAGAACATCAGCACCGGCCAGTGGCGCCGCACCTCCGGCCAGTCAGTGCGCAGGTGGCGCCAGGCGAATGGCAGGATGACCAGCGTGGCCAGCACGCACCGGCTCGCCAGCAGCAGGAACGGGTCGATTTCGGCGGCGACGAGCTTGGCCGCGACCACGTTGCCGCCCCAGAACAGGGGCGCCAGAACCAGCAATAAATAGGGTTGATCGAGGACGCGGGCGGAAATGCCGCGATTTTGGTTGCCCTGCGGCTTTGTCATTGTCGCGCCAGTGATGTAAGGACAACCGGACTTATCAGTTATTCGGCCACATTCAAACCCGACAAAGGTGGCCGGGGGGACGGACGTCCAAGGTATGGGAAGGGTGCGGCAAACCGCTGAACCCGACTTTTTCGCGTTTTCTTGGGGAAGACTGGATTATGGCGAATGTGGTTGTCGTCGGCTCGCAATGGGGCGACGAGGGCAAGGGCAAGATCGTGGACTGGCTCAGCGAGCGCGCCGATGTGGTGGTGCGCTTTCATGGCGGTCACAATGCCGGTCACACCCTGGTCATCGACGGGGTCAGCTATAAGCTCGCCCTGCTGCCTTCGGGCCTCGTCCAGGGCAAGCTGTCGGTCATCG
>JAHCJW010000195.1 GCA_026126125.1 Devosia sp. | reverse complement strand
CGCCTTGGGATTGCGCGCGGTACGGGTGCCGCCCGGAGCGCCGGGCGTGTTGCGCGGTGCCCGCGGCGCCGAAGCGGTGGCCTCGGCCAACAGCGTCTCGTCGCCCGACAGCGGCAGCGTGCGGCGGATCAGCTTTTCCACGTCGCGCAATTTGCCGCGCTCGGTGCCATCGCACAGGGTGATGGCAAAGCCCGAGGCCCCGTTACGGCCGGTGCGGCCGATGCGGTGCACATAGTTTTCCGGATCGTCGGGCAGGTCGTAATTGACCACATGGGTGATGCCCGGCACGTCGATGCCGCGCGCCGCGATATCGGTGGCGACCAGAATGCGCACCGAGCCGCTGGCGAAGCCCTTCAGCGCCGCCTGGCGGGCGTTCTGGCTCTTATTGCCATGGATGGCGGCTGCCTCGTGCCCGTCAATGGCGAGGTTCTTGGCCACCCGGTCGGCGCCATGCTTGGTGCGCGCGAAGACGATCACCCGCTCCATCGCTTCCTTCTCGTCGGCGAGAAGGTCGTTGAGCACGTTGCGCTTGGCCTTGGAGTTGGACAGGATCACCCGCTGCTCGATCTTGACCACGGTGGAGCCCTGCGGCGCCGCCTCGACCTTGACCGGCTCCTTGAGCAGGCCCTTGGCCAGGTCTTCGATTTCCGGCGCCATGGTGGCCGAGAACAGCATGGTCTGGCGACGCAGGCCGATGGCCTTGGCGATGGCCTTCACCGGGGCGATAAAGCCCATGTCGAGCATGCGGTCGGCTTCGTCCAGCACCAGCCAGCGCGTTTCGTTCAGGCGGATCTTGTTGTCGTCGAGAAGATCCTTCAGCCGGCCGGGGGTAGCGACGACGAGGTCGACACCCTTGGCGATCTTTTGCACCTGATGATAGCGCGACACCCCGCCCAGAACGAGCACCGTATCGAGCTTCATCTTGGAGCCGGCGAATTTGCGGATATTTTCGTCGATCTGCACGGCCAGTTCGCGCGTCGGCGCCAGGATCAGCGCGCGCGTCGTCATCGGCCGCGGGCGGCCGTTCAGGGTCAGCAGCCCGGCCAGGATCGGCAGGCCGAACGCCGCCGTCTTGCCCGAACCGGTCTGGGCGATGCCGAGCATGTCCCGGCCCTCGAGCAGTTTGGGAATGGCCTGGCTCTGGATTTTCGTGGGCTCGGTGAAACCGCCGGCCGTCAGGCTGTCGGTGATGATGGTCGGCAGGCCGAGCGAAGTGAAATCGGTCAAACTTGATCTCTCATGTTGCGCCAAAAAGCGCGAAGCGCCGGGCCACGGGGCCGACGCCGGTCAATTCATCTGCAATCGAGCGATAGGGATTATCGCGCGGGTGCTGGCTCAAACCCGGACCGCTTCGCTGTGTGTCGCCATTAACAGGAGGAACCGAAAGTCCGGTTCGACGACACCACCGATTAAAGTCTGCGGGTTGACTTCGCCGCTCACCGCTTGAGTAAGAAGAGAAGTCCATTCGCGGGTCTTTCACCGCGATGTTCGCCCCATATGGGGGAGATTGTCGCCAATAGCAAGCGCGACCCGCGCATGGGTGATCTGCCGGGATCGCGGCCGAGCGCTCCGCTCCGCGGCGCAAAAAAGAGAAAGGGCGCCACATGGCGCCCTCCCCCAAAGGCATCGATGCCCCTTGCCTATTCGACGATGGTGATGCGCCCATCGGTATAGGGCGTGTATTCGCCGCCCAGCTTGGCGATATATTCGGCCACCACCTGCTCGAGCGGCGGGCCGAAATCATAGGGGTTGTCGCCTTGCGCGAAGGTGCCATAGCCATCGCCGCCGCCGCGCACGTAATTATTGGTGACGATGATATAGCTGGCGTCCTCATCGATCGGCACCCAGCTGTCGCCCTCGCCCTTCACCAGCACGTCGCTGACGCGCTCGCCGGCGGGCTTGGCCAGCGTATAGGTGTATTTCAGGCCCGCGACCTGAGCGAAGCGGCCCGCCCCGTTCTCGACGTCGCTGACGCCGTTTTCCAGCGCCTCGATGACATCGGCGCCGCTGATCTGAACGGTCGCCAGGGTGTTGGAGAAGGGCAGCACGGTCAGAACGTCGCCGACGGTGATTTGACCGGCGTCGATGGAGGCACGGATGCCGCCGCCATTCTGGAAGGCGATGGTAGCGCCCTGATCGGCGACGCGATCGAGAATGGCGTCGGCGAGCAGATTGCCCATCGAGCATTCCTGCACGCGGCAAACCTCGCGCGCGCCCTCGAGCTTGTCGGTGGCGGTGCCGATCACCGTGCTGGTCATTTCCTCGATCGGCCCGAGCAGTTCCTGCAACTGTCCCTTGAAGGCCTCGTTGGCGACCACAGAAGCGTCGATCAGATAGGGTTCGCCGACGGCCGAGGTGACGACGCCATTATCGTCCCAGGTGATGGCGATATCGCCCAGATACTTGCCGTATTGGTTGGCCTGAACCACCGGCACCTCGATCCCATCGGGATTGTTGACCATGGTGGGGTAAGGGCCGGCCGCGCCCTCCATCGAGCCGAGCAGCGAGTGGCTGTGGCCGCCGACGATGACGTCGACCAGCGGCAATGCGGCCGCCACTTCGAGATCGACCGTGTAGCCGATATGGCTGAGCAGGATGATCTTGTTGACGCCGGCCGCGTCGAGCGCCTCGGACGCGCCGCGCACATATTGGATGACATCGTGGAACTCGATGAAATCGCCCGGCGAGGCGATGTCGGGCGTGTCCTCGGTGGTGGCGCCGATGATGCCGATCTTTTCGCCGCCGATCTCGACGACGATCGAGCCCCTGATCTTGCCGGCAAGGTTGGGATCGCGCGTAACGTCGAAATTACCGCCGATGATCGGGAATTCGGCCGCATCGATGAATTTCAGGAATTCCTCGGGGCCATCGTCGAATTCATGGTTGCCGGTGGCGACCACGTCGAAGCCCATCTGGTTGAAGAAGTCGGAGACCACCTTGGACTTATAGGTGGTGTAGTAGAGCGAGCCCTGGAAATTGTCGCCGGCGGACAGCAGCAGCGAATTGCCACCCTCATATTTGCCGCGCGTATCATCGATGATGGTCTTGAGGCGGGCGATGCCGCCAAAGCACTCTCCGGCCGCATCGTTCTCGGCGGCGCAATTGGAGTCGCTGCTGGTGATGGGGTCGAAGCGCGAATGGAAGTCGTTGATGTGCAGGATGTTGAGCGTGAACTCGGCATGCGCAGCGCTGGAAAAGCCGGCGCAGAGGGTGAGCGCCGTGGCGCCCAGCAATAACTTCTTCATCCCTGTTGTCCCTTGTTGCTTTTGGCAATCGAGCCGCAGGTCCAGATTCCGAACGTGATCCCCATGGAAACTGGTCGAGGGCATCGGCAGGTAGTTAATCAGCTATTTATGACAGTGGAAAGTGGACCTTTTGGTCAAACTTCGTACGGACGGATAAATTGCCGCAGGGGCGGGCGCGACGCGGGAAGGCGACAGGCCATGGGGTTCCAAAGCGGGGAGAGTAGGGTAATCTCCGCGCCGTTTGATTTGCGGGGTAGGCTCTATGCGAAGCGCTTTGATCGTCTATGGCGGCTGGGAAGGACACGATCCGGAAGAATGCGCCGCCATCTATCGGCGGTGGCTGCATGAGGACGGTTTCTCGGTGCGCATGGCGACGGAAACCAGCGCTTTCGCCGATCCGTCCATCAAGGACCTTTCGCTGATCATTCCCATCTTCACCATGAGCAAGATCAGCGCCGAAGAGGCGGAAAACCTCACCGGCGCGGTCGAAAGCGGGGTCGGCCTGGCCGGGCACCATGGCGGCATGAGCGACGCCTTCCGCGACAGCGTCCAGTACCAGTTCATGGTCGGCGGCCAATGGGTCGCCCATCCGGGCAATATCATCGACTACACGGTGGACATCGCCAGGCCCGACGATCCGATCATGGCCGGCATCAAGGCGTTCCCCTATACGTCCGAGCAATATTACATGCATGTCGACCCCTCCAACGAGGTGCTGGCCACCACCACCTTTTCGGGCGCGCACGCCCCCTGGATCGAGGGCGTGGTGATGCCTGTGGTGTGGAAGCGTCGGCATGGCCAGGGCCGGGTCTTCCACTCGACCCTGGGCCATCGCGCCAAGGAATTCGAAAACTCCAACATGGCCACCATTCTGCGCCGCGGCATCAACTGGGCGGCGCGGGACGAATAACACCCTGCCTTCCGCACAAGGTGAGTTGAAACCCGCAGCGTTTTGCTCTCGTATCTGCTCAGGCAGGAGGGCGGAATGAACCAGGACCCAGATACCAAGCCCCGGAAAGGCCCGCTGGTCTATCGCCAGTCGATCTGGACGCGCCTGACCCATTGGGCCTGGGCGATCTGCGTCTTTTTCCTGCTGCTCTCGGGCTTGCAGATCTTCAACGCCCATCCTGCGCTCTATATCGGCAATGAATCGGGCTTCGAATACGACAACGCCGTGCTGCGCATCGGCGCCGTCAACACCGCCGAGGGGCCGCGCGGGCGCACGACAATCCTCGGCCGCACCTTTGATACCACCGGCATATTGGGCATGAGCGGCACTACGGAGCAGCCGCAATTCGTCGGCTTCCCCGGCGCGCTGACCATCCCCTCCTTCCGCGATCTCGCGACCGGCCGGGTGGTGCATTTCTTCTTCGGCTGGCTGTTCGTGACGACGCTGTTCGTCTGGTTTGTCGCCAGCTTCATCAATGGTCACCTGCGGCGCGACATTCTCCCGCGCGGAGGCGACATCGTCGCCCTGCCCGGCGAGGCGCTCGATCACGCGCGCCTGCGCTTCCGCCATGGCCGCAGCTATAATCCGCTGCAGAAGCTGAGCTATTTCACCGTCTTCTTCGTGCTCTTCCCGCTGATCGTGCTCACCGGCCTCACCATGAGCCCCGGCATGGACGCGGCCTGGCCCTGGCTGCTCGACATTTTCGGCGGCCGGCAGACCGCCCGCACCATCCATTTTCTCGTCATGGCGCTGCTGGTGCTGTTCTTTCTTGTCCATATCGCCATGGTTTTACTGGCCGGGCCGCTCAACCAGATGCGCTCGATGATCACTGGCTGGTATCGCACCAGTCCGGGCACGCCACAGCAGCAGGGAGACAAGCCATGACGCGGCTGATCGTCAATCGCCGGCGCTTTCTCAGCGGCTCGGCCGCGCTCGGCTCAGGGCTGATGCTTTCGGGCTGCGACCAATTCGATTTTCTGGGACAACGCGGTCATCCGCTGCGCCAGGCGCTCGAGCAGGCCAATGTGCTCACCTATCGCGCCCAGCGCACCTTGATCGGCGATGCGGTTCTGGCCCGCGAATATGCCTCTAGCGAGATCCGGCAGGGCATGAAGCCGAACGGGTCGACCGAGCCGACCACGCCCGAATATCTCGCTCTCAAGGCGCAGAATTTTGCGCCCTATCGCCTGACCATCAAGGGGCTGGTCGAGCGCGAAGTGAGCTTTTCCCTGGACGAATTGCGCAACATGCCGGCGCGCAGCCAGATCACGCGGCACGATTGCGTCGAGGGCTGGAGCTGCATCGCCAAATGGACCGGCACGGCGCTGGGGCCGGTGCTCGACATGGCCGGGGTAAAACCGGAAGCGCGCTTCTGCGTCTACCACTGCTTCGACAATATCCAGCGCACGCTTTCGGGCGATATTCTCTACTATACCAGTTCGGACCTCATCGACGCCTACCACCCCCAGACCCTCCTCTCCTATGGCCTCAACGACGTCGCCCTGCCCGTCAGCAACGGCGCGCCGATCCGCCTCAGGATCGAGCGGGCACTGGGCTACAAACAGCCCAAATATCTGCACACCATCGAGCTGGTCGATGATTTGACGCCCTTCGGCCGCGGCAAGGGCGGCTATTGGGAAGACAATGGCTATGACTGGTATGGCGGGATCTAAAGCATGTCTCCCGAAAGTGGCCCCGGTTTCGGGATAAAGACATGCGACAAAACAAACAGC
>JAHCJW010000194.1 GCA_026126125.1 Devosia sp. | reverse complement strand
GTCTCGTCGAGATCGAGCGCGCCGATCGCGGTGCGGATGTTGGTCATCGCCATGTTGATGACGGCGGTGCGCAGGTCCTGCACCTCATAGGCCGCGCGCGCCGCCTGCAGCACCTGAAAGAACACGATGCCGTCCACGGTGACCGAGGCGTTGTCCTTGGTGATGACGTCCTGGCTGGGGATTTCCAGCACCGCTTCCTGGACGTTGATCTTGTGGCCGATGGAATCGATGAACGGCACGATCAGATTGAGGCCGGGCTTTAGGGTGCGGGTATATTTGCCGAACCGTTCGATGGTAAAATTATAACCCTGCGGCACCGTCTTGGCGCCGGCGAACAGGATCAGGATGAGCAGAATGCCAATCCCGATCAGGGTGATGCTCAAGCCATCCAAACCGAAACCCTCGACATTCATCACGCATATCCCTGCTCAGGCAAATCAATGGCCGCACTTTAAGGCCGCCGCGTTTTCTCGGCAATCTATGACGGAGAATAGAGGGGCGCGCGGGGCGACAATTGCCCGAACACCGAGCGGGCAATGGCCCGCACCCGGTCCGCCGCGTAAGGGGCGGTGATGGTGCAGGTCAACACGTCGTCGGCCCAGTAAAGCGCGGTGTCGAGCCCAAGACTGGCCAGTTGATAGCCGGGGCCCGGCGCCCCGGCCGGGGTGACATAGAGCGTCAGGCGCTCGCCGTCGCGGTCCTCATACATCAGCTGGGCGGCGCGGCCGCCGGGACTGTCGGGGGCAGGCAGCAGCCGTCCGCCCAGAAAGGTCAAGTCCCAGGCGCTGAGATCGGGCAGGGCCAGCTGGGTGTCGAGCCGGCTCGACAGCCAGCTCGTAAGATGGGCGCTGTCGCTGCCGGGCACCTCGACGGCATGGCGGTTCTCCCCGGCATAGACCGTGTGGGCGCTGACCGCGCTGGCGATCAGCCGCTCCGCCGCAGTCGGGCCGGCAAGGGAGGCGCGCAGCATCCAGCCGGTGCCGATCCCCACTCCCAGAACGATAATGGCCGCCGCCGCCATCGACCAGAAACGCTGGCGCCGGGCGGTGCGGCGCGCCGATAGCCGGTCGATATCGAGCCGCTCCGGCACGGGCTCGGTCAGAACCGGGCCGTAGAGGGTGCGGATGGCGTCGATCTGGCGGCGGAGCTGGGTCAGCTCGCCGGCGGCGTCGGGATGCTCGGCCAGCTCCGCTTCCAGCCTCTCGCGCTCGGGCAGGGAAAGCTGGCCATCGGCATGGGCCATCAAGCGCTCACGGCTGATCTCGCTCATTTGACCGTCCTCAAATGGGGTTCGGCCGGCGTGCCGGTCACGCTGCGCAACGCGGCGCGCGCCCGGCCGAGCCGGCTCATCAGCGTGCCCAGCGGCACATGCAGAATGGCGGCGGCGTCATGATAGGAAAGGCCTTCGAGGGTCACCAGCAGCAAAGCCTCCTTCTGGTCGAGCGGCAAAGCATCGAGGGCGCGCGCCAGTTCCGCCAGCGCCAGATGGCCCGGTTGCGGAGCCTCCATCGCCGGCTCGGGCACCGCGTCGAGTTGCACCATGGCGCCGCGCCGCCGCGCCTGGCGCAGACTGTTGCGATGCAGATTGGTGAGAATGGTAAAAAGCCAAGGTCGCACAGGGCCTTGCGGACGAAAGAGGCCGCGCCGGGCTATGGCGCGCTCGAGGCAATCCTGCACGAGATCGTCGGCCCGGTCGATGTCATGCGTCAGCGCCCGGGCATAGCGCCGGAGCGCGGGCACACAGGCCTCGATCTCGTGCAGGATATCAGGCAATCCAGCGGCTTTCCGGGCTATTCGATGGCAAGATGCCAGACGCCGCCCACCCCGTCACCCAGCGTGTCGCCGGGCGCCATGTCCTCGACCCAATAATAGAGCGGCATGGACTTATAGGCCCACATCCTGGTGCCGTCAGTGCGCTCGACGATGCTGAAATCGCCATCCGCCTTGGCCGCGTCTTCGGCCAGGAGCGGCGGCCATTTTTCGGCGCATTGATCATAGCAGGTGCTGGTGCCGGCGGTGTCCTTGTCGAAGATGTAAAGGGTCATGCCCTTGGCATCGGTCAAGACCATCTTGCCGCCGATATCGGTGGATTTGACCGCGCCGCCCAGATAGTCGGCGGCCAGGGCGGGAGCGGCAAGCGCGGCAAGCAGGGCGGCGCCGGCCAGAAAACTGCGGAAAATCATGGTGATGTCTCCTCATGCGCGGCCGCGTCATGCGGCCCGCAAGGACACCAACACCCCAGCGCGCGGTTTAATCCCGCGCCCGGTTATTTTTCGTCGATAAAGCGCACGGCGCCGATATGAGGCAGGTTGCGGTTGCGCTGGCCATAGTCGATGCCATAGCCGACCACGAAGCGGTCGGGAATTTCAAAGCCCAGCCATTTGGCGTTGATTTCGGTTTCACGGCGCGAGGGCTTGGACAGCAGGGCGCAGATTTCCATGCGGCGCGGATGGCGCGTCTCGAGGATTTCCAATACGTGTTTCAACGTATGGCCGGTGTCGATGATATCCTCCACCACCAGCACGTCGCGCCCGGCGATCTCGCCGCGCAAGTCCTTGAGAATCCTCACTTCCCGGCTCGATTCCATGGCATTGCCATAGGAGGACGCCTCGATGAAGTCGACTTCCACCGGCAGGTCGAGTTCACGCACCAGATCGGCGATGAAGATGAACGAGCCGCGCAACAGGCCGACGACGACCAGCTTGTCGGTATCGGCGAAATGGGTGGAAATTTCCCGCGCCAGCGCCTCGACGCGGGCCGCGATGGCCTTGGCGGAGATCAATTCGTCGACGATATAGGGTTTTTGAGTCATGGCTCGGACTTTGAAAGAGGCCTCTTCCTGAGCTAGTCGAAGGACGAGGTTGTGGCAAGTCCGGCGTTTCCGACCGCGTGGTCCACTACGCGCACAATGCGGTCTTGGCGGCAGTGGGGGAACAATACCCCGCCCGTCGACGGGCGGGGATAAGTTTTCCAAACCATCAGCGCGGCAGGTCGGTCTTGCCCATCAGGTCAAAGTCGATCGAGCGGGCGGCTTGCCGGCCTTCGCGGATGGCCCAGACCACCAGCGACTGGCCGCGCCGCATGTCGCCGGCAGCATAGACGCCGGGCTTGGAGGTCTTGTAACTCATTGTATCGGCGAAGAGATTGCCCCGCTTGTCATAGCTGGCGCCAAGCTCGGTCAGCATGCCTTCCTGCACCGGGCCGGCAAAGCCGATGGCGAGGAGCACCAGGTCGGCCTTGATGATGAACTCGCTGCCGGGGATGGGGCGGCGCTGGCGATCGACGCGGGCGCATTCGACGCCGGTGACCTGGCCCCTGGCATTGCCGACGATCTTGAGCGTACCGGCGGCGAATTCACGAATGGCCCCTTCGGCCTGGGAGGAGGAGGTGCGCATCTTGACCGCCCAATTGGGCCAATTGGTCAGCTTGTTTTCCAATTCGGGCGGCATAGGGCGCACGTCGAGCTGGGTCACCGCGATGGCGCCCTGGCGAAAAGACGTGCCAACACAGTCACTTGCGGTATCGCCGCCGCCCACCACCACCACATGCCTGCCGGCCGCCGACAGCGGCACCTGGCCCGAGACATCCTCGCCGCCGCCACGGCGATTTTGCTGCACGAGGAAGGGCATGGCGAAGTGGACGCCGTTGAAATCGAGGCCTTCGACATCGACGGGACGCGGCTTTTCCGCGCCACCGCACAGCAGCACCGCGTCATGGTTTTGCTGCAGCTCTGCTAGCGGACTGCTAACGCCGACATTCACATTATAATGGAAAGTGACACCTTCGGCCTCCATCTGGGCGACGCGGAAGTCGATATGGTCCTTTTCCATCTTGAAGTCGGGAATGCCGTAGCGCAGCAGACCCCCGGCCTTGGGTTCGCGTTCATAGACATGCACCGCGTGACCGGCGCGCGCCAATTGCTGGGCGGCGGCGAGACCGGCCGGGCCGGAACCGACCACGGCGATCGTCTTGCCGGTCTTGTGGGCGGCGATCTGCGGCTTGATCCAGCCCGCGCGGATGGCGCGGTCGGCAATCGCCTGCTCGACGGTCTTGATGGCGACCGGCACGTCCTCGAGATTGAGCGTGCAGGCTTCCTCGCAGGGAGCCGGGCAGATGCGGCCGGTGAACTCGGGGAAGTTGTTGGTCGAATGCAGGTTGCGCGCCGCCTCCTCCCAGTCGCCATTATAGACGAGGTCGTTCCAGTCGGGGATCTGGTTGTGCACCGGGCAGCCGGTGTCGCCATGGCAGAAGGGGACGCCGCAATCCATGCAGCGCGCCGCCTGATCCACCACCTGCGCTTCGCGCAGGGGAATGGTGAACTCGCCGAAATGGCGGATGCGGTCGGAGGCCGGCTCATAGCGCGGTTCCTCGCGGTCGATTTCGAGAAAGCCTGTTACCTTACCCATGGCCTTGCTCCTCCTTGTTGCGCCTGGGCGCGGAATTGTCGTTTGCTCTGGCCGAGAGAGCAGGGTGCGGGGTGCGGCACGCGCCGGACACGAAATTGGACGGCATCGATCTACTCCGCCGCCACATGGGCGCCGACGGCGCGTTTCTTTTCCATTTCCAGCATGGCGCGGCGATATTCGACCGGCATGACCTTGACGAATTTACCGCGCATCTCGGCCCAGTTTTCGAGGATCTGCCGGGCGCGGCCCGACCCGGTATAGTGCAGGTGGTTGGAGATCAGCTGGTGCAGGCGCTCGTCGTCATGCTTGGTCATGTCGCCGGAAATATCGACCCGACCGTGCCACTCGAGATCGCCGCCATGGTGATGGAGCTTTTGCATCAGGTCTTCCTCCTCCTGCACCGGCTCGAGATCGACCATGGCCAGATTGCAGCGGCTGCGGAACGTGCCGTCCTCGTCGAGCACATAGGCGACGCCGCCGCTCATCCCGGCGGCGAAATTGCGGCCGGTCTTGCCGATGACGACGACGAGGCCGCCGGTCATATATTCGCAGCCGTGATCGCCGGTGCCCTCGACCACGGCGATGGCGCCCGAATTGCGCACCGCGAAGCGCTCGCCGGCGACGCCGCGGAAATAGGCTTCGCCCTCGATGGCGCCGTAAAGCACGGTATTACCGACGATGATCGACTTTTCCGGCACCACGGCGGTCTTGTCGGAGGGGCGCACCACGATGCGGCCGCCGCTAAGACCCTTGCCGACATAGTCATTGGCGTCGCCCACCATGTCGATGGAAATGCCCCTGGCCAGGAACGCGCCGAAAGCCTGGCCGGCGGTGCCGCGCAGGGTGATGGCGATGGTGTCGTCGGGCAGGCCCTCATGGCCGTATTTTTTGGCCAGCGCCCCCGACAGCATGGCCCCGGCCGAGCGGTCGCGGCTGCGGATCGGCAGTTCGATCTGCACCGGCGTGCCGTTTTCGAGCGCCGGAGCGGCCAGTTCGACCAGCTTGCGGTCGAGTACGGCTTCGAGATGGTGGTTCTGCGTCTCGGAGTGATGGAGCGTGTCGCCGCCCAGCGGCTCGGGCTTGAAGAACAGGCGCGAGAGGTCGAGCCCAAAGCTCTTCCAGTGATCCTCGGCCCGGCGCTGGTCCAACAGGTCGGAGCGGCCGATCAATTCGTTGAGCGTGGTGGCGCCCATCTCGGCGAGGAGACACCGCAGTTCTTCGGCGATGAAGAAGAAATAATTGATGACGTGTTCGGGCGTGCCCTTGAAGCGCTTGCGCAGCACCGGGTCTTGCGTGGCGACGCCGACCGGGCAGGTGTTGAGATGGCATTTGCGCATCATGATGCAGCCGGCCGCGATCAGCGGCGCGGTGGAAAAGGCGAACTCGTCGGCGCCCAGCAGCGCCCCGATCAGCACATCGCGCCCGGTCTTGAGCCCGCCATCGACCTGCAGGCGAACGCGGGCGCGCAGGCGGTTGAGCACCAGCGTCTGATGGGTTTCGGCGAGGCCGATTTCCCACGGGCC
>JAHCJW010000193.1 GCA_026126125.1 Devosia sp. | reverse complement strand
TCGAGCGCATGACCACGAACAAAAGGAAGGTCGTCATCAGCATTTCGCCGGTCACCGAGATGCCATAGGCCGAGGCAAGCGAACTGGAGTCGCCGAAACCGACGACCAGCAGCATGACTGAAATGGCGATGATGAAATTCACGCGCGGCATGTAGATCTGGCCAAGCTGCATCTCGGAGGTGTGCTGCACCTCGATGCGCGGCAAAAGATTGAGCTGCACCGCCTGGCGGGTCAGCGAGAATGCCCCGGAAATAACCGCCTGGCTGGCAATGACGGTCGCCGCAGTGGCCAGGGCGACCATCGGCGCCAGCCCCCATTCCGGCAGCATCTCGAAGAACGGCTTGTCAGGCACCGATCCATGCGCGAGCACATAGGCGCCCTGCCCGAAATAGTTGAGCAAAAGGCAGGGAAAGACGAGACCGAACCAGGCCAGAACGATCGGTTTGCGGCCGAAATGCCCTAGATCGACATAGAGCGCTTCTGCACCGGTTACGGCGAGAAAAATCGCGCCGATGACCACGAACGCAATGCCCAGATGGGTGAAAAGAAACTCGGCGCCCAGGATCGGGTTGAGAGCCCAGAGCACGCCGGGATAAGCGAAAATGTGAAACAGCCCCGAAATGCCGAGCGTCAGAAACCAGATCGCGGTGATCGGTCCGAAGACGATGGACACTTTTGCCGTGCCGAAGCGCTGCACCGCGAAAACACCCAGGATCAGCACCAGCGTGATCGGCACCACCCAGCGCCCCATCCCCGGAGCCACCAGCTCGAGCCCTTCCACCGCCGAGAGAACGGAAATGGCGGGGGTGATGATCGCATCCCCAAAGAACAGCGCCGCGCCCAGCACGCCCAGCACGGTGATCCAGACGGGTGGATTGGTGAAGGTCTTGCGCGCCAGCGCCATCAGCGACAGCGTTCCACCTTCGCCATTGTTGTCGGCGCGGGTGACGAAGAAAACATATTTCACCGCCACGGTCAGCGTCAGCGCCCAAAGGATGAGCGAGAGCAGGCCAAGCACCTCGATATTGGAGGAAGCGATGCCCGGGCGGACATGCAAGGCCTGGCGGAAAGCATAGATCGGGCTCGTGCCGATATCGCCATAGACAACGCCGATGGCTCCCAGAGTGAGGATCGGCAGATTGGCTTTTGCGTGGCTGGCCTGGTCGGTCGCTACTGCCCCGGCTTCGGGGCCGGACGTATTCGAGCGCATCATGAGCTGGGTGGCTCTCGCTGGTTGAAGGCGGGCGCCACTATACACCCGCGCTCCGCTTCACACAACTCATGGGCCACGCAATGGTTCAAAAACCAGCGGGGACCGCCCCTTTCGGAACGGCCCCCGCCAGATAAACGAAGATTTGGAGGTCTTCTTGATTCTTATTCGGCGGCCACCGAAATCGCTTCTTCTTCGCGAGCGGCCTTGGCGGCATTGCCCCACCAGATCAGCTGGTCGAGCATGTCCTTGGCGGAATTGCCGATCGAAGCCTCGATCTCGTTCAGCGACTTGGTGCCGCCAAATGCGGGGTGGACGGCCATGAAGTCGGCGCCAGCAATGTGAACGGCCGAGCGGGTCGAGGCCATCTGCAATTCGATGCCGATGGTGCGCAGATTCTCGATGGCACGTGCGCCACCGACGGTACCGTAACCGACGGCACCGAAGGCCTTCTTGTTCCAGTTGACATAGGCCTGGTCGAGCGCGTTCTTCAGCGCGCCGGTAATGGCGCGGTTATATTCGGCGGTGACGAAGATATAGGCGTCGAACTCGGAAATCTTGTTCTGCCACTTGACGGCATTGGCGCTCTGCGACGGCATCCAGGCATTGGACGCGGCTTCATCGAAGAACGGCAGATCGAAATCGCGCAGGTCGACGATTTCGGCCTCGATTTCGGCGCGCTCATTGGCCTTCTCGAGAATCCACTTGGCGGGGATTTCGCCGAAACGGGTAGCACGGGTGGACGAGATGATGACGCCGACTTTAAGCTTGGACATTAGGGTGCCCTCCTTGGTAACAAATCGTAACTGAGGCGATATATGTGCCTGTTGCGATCCACCTCAAGAGGGCACTGATTTGTGAGCCGGAGACACGAAGTTCACCTGGTTACACAGATGTAACCTATTGGAAACTCGGGATTTCATCCCCTTATTTTCAGCTTTTTTCATCTGCGCAAGGAGGCTTGCCTTCAGTCGCTGACGCACTGTTCAAGGAACAGAAACGATGAAGACCACGCCCCGCCCGTCACCAGGCGTTACCCACCCAAGACGGCACGATACCGGCGGGTCGCTTCGGCGAACCCCATGAGCAGGGCGTCGGCGGTAAGGCCGTGGCCGATGGACACCTCGGCAATGCCTGAAACCCTGGACTGAAAGGCGGGCAGGTTTTCCAGCGTCAGATCATGGCCGGCATTGACGCCGAGGCCGATCGCGCGCGCCGCCGCCGCAGTCTGCGCAAGGGCGGCGAGCTCTTGTTCGGCGCGCGCCGCGTCATCGAAGCAAGCACCATAAGGGCCGGTGAACAGCTCGATCCGATCGGCGCCGGTCGCCTTGGCCGCAGCAACGCCCTCCTCGCCGGCATCGGGGTCGCAAAACAGCGAAATGCGCCGCTCAGGGCGCGTGAGGCGCTGCACCACCGAGGTGAGGAAATTGCCCTTGCCGATAAAATCCCAGCCATGGTCGGAGGTCGCCTGCGCCGGATCGTCTGGCACCAGCGTCACCTGCTGTGGGTTTACCTCTTCGATGAGCGCGAGGAAATCTTCACTGGGATAGCCCTCGATATTGAACTCGGCCTCGGGATAGTCGCTGCGCAGCAGGGCGGCAAGTTCGTACACATCGGTGCGGCGGATATGCCTCTCGTCGGGGCGCGGATGAATGGTGATGCCGCTGGCGCCGGCATCGAGCACGATGCGGGCCATGCCGGTGACGCTGGGCCAGGGCAGATCGCGGCGATTGCGCAACTGGGCAACGGCATTCAGATTAACGGAGAGAAGAGTCATGGGGGCCCCCGAAATGGTTGCCCTTGCCATACACCACACGAGCGGCTTCGCCCAACCGAACCTTGTCAGCCCTGTGTTTGGTTCGCCCGCAGCATCGTCCGCAACGCCACCTGCGGCGGCGCTAGAACCCGGTCCTGCCCCTGCGGCAACAGATCGACGGCCCCGCTCATGGACACCTGGGCCAAAGCCACCATATCGGCTCCCTTCGCCAGGGCCGCAGCGGCCGCACTGGCGATCGCCTGGAAATAGCCGCCGGTTTCGCCACTGCGAAACAGCGCCCAGGCCCCCTCGATCAGCTCGACATCGATGGCCACCCCCGTGCCCGAGGCCACAGAGGAGAACAGCGCGGTTGTTGGCCCGACCGTCGTGGGCGAGGCGCAGAGGGCAACCACTGCCCTGCCCCGCAGCACGGCCTCTTCGGCCAGAGCCTGGTCGATGCGGATCACCCGCCGGCCATCGGCCAGCGCGCCGATGCTCGAACAGGTGACGAGCACGGCGTCGTTTTCCGCCAGCAATCTCTCGATGATTGCTCTGCCGCGAGCGCTGACATCGGCGTTGAGGCCACCGGCCGCCTCAACGTCGCGGAGCAGATCGTCCCTTATGGCGTGGTGGAGCACCAGATCGGCTCCACCAATCGCCGCGGCCGCCGCCTCCAGCACCGCCACATTGCTCGCGGCGGTGTGCAGGCAGGCGATCCGCATCACATGCTTTCCGGGCCGCGACCGATGGCCGCGAGCCCCGTGCGCACCACTTCGACCAGACCAAGGGGCGACATGAGCGCGATGAAGCTGTCGATCTTGTCGGGCTTGCCAGTCACCTCGAAGACGAAGCTTTCCACCGTGGCGTCCACGATATGCGCCCGGAAGGCATCGGCAAGGCGCAGCGTTTCGGCGCGATGATCGCCTGAACCCTTGACCTTGATCAGCGCCAGCTCGCGTTCGACATAATTGCCCTCGGCCGTCAGATCGTGCACGCGATGGACCGGCACCAGCCGTTCGAGCTGCAGCTTGATCTGCACGAGGGTCTTGGGCGTAGCCACGACCACGACGGTGATGCGGCTAAGTCGCCGCCCATGCTCGGTTTCGCTGACGGTCAGGCTCTCGATATTGTAGCCGCGCGCCGAGAACAGGCCGACCACGCGGGCAAGAATGCCCGGCTCATTGTCGACGAGAACAGAAAGCGTATGGCGCTCGGTCTGCTGGGTTTCCTGGGTCAGGAAATAAGCCGAGCCGGTAGGCTGCAAATGTGCGTTCATAACTCTTACCTCCAGAACCGGCCTAGACCAGCTGCCGTCCCTTCTCGTCGATGATGTCCCCGATATTGGCGGTGTCGGGCAGGATGATCTCATTATGCGGCTTGCCCGAGGGGATCATGGGCAGGCAGTTCTCGTCCTTCTCGACGACAACGTCGAACAGCACGGGGCCATCATAGTCGAGCATTTCGGCGATGGCCGCGTCGAGCTCGGCCGGGTTCTCGCAGCGAATGCCCTTGCCGCCATAAGCCTCGGCCAGTTTGACGAAATCGGGCAGCGATTCCGAATAGGAATGGGCGTAACGCGAGCCGTGCAGCAGGTCCTGCCACTGGCGCACCATGCCCATGCGCTCATTGTTGAGGATGAAGATCTTGATCGGCAGGCGATACTGCACCGCCGTCGAAAGCTCCTGCATGGTCATCTGCACCGACGCCTCGCCGGCAATGTCGATCACCAGCGCATCGGGATGGGCCACCTGCACACCGACCGCGGCCGGCAGGCCATACCCCATGGTGCCAAGGCCACCGGAGGTCATCCAGCGATTGGGCTTGTCGAAATGAAAATGCTGGGCCGCCCACATCTGGTGCTGCCCCACTTCGGTCGTGATGAAAACGTCCTTGGACTGGTTCTTCGTCGCCTCATAGAGCCGCTGGATGGCCCATTGCGGCTTGATGGTGGTGTCCGAGTTCTTGAAGTTGAGCGAACCGATGGCGCGCCATTTCTCGATTTCCGCCCACCAGGGCGCGATGGCCTCGGTGCGCGGCTGATTGGTCTTGGAGCGCCAGATGCGGATCATCTCCTCGAGCACACGATTGCAGTCCCCCACGATCGGGACATCGACGCGGATGATCTTGTTGATCGAGCTCGGATCGATATCGACATGGATCTTGCGGCTATTGGGCGAGAAAGCGTCGATGCGCCCGGTGATGCGGTCGTCGAAGCGTGCGCCGATATTGATCATCACGTCGCAGTCATGCATCGCCATATTGGCTTCATAAGTGCCGTGCATGCCCAGCATGCCCATCCACTGCTTGCTCGAGGCAGGGAAAGCGCCGAGCCCCATCAGCGTCGAGGTCACCGGAAAACCGGTCAACTCGGCCAGTTCGCGCAGGTTGTCGGAGGCTTCCGGGCCGGCATTGATGACACCGCCGCCAGTATAGAAGATCGGGCGTTCGGCCTTGAGCATGAGATCGACAGCGGCCTCGATCGCGGCAACGTCGCCATCCATCTGCGGGCGATAGGATTTGTGGCGCAGCGTGTCGGCGTCGGGGCGATAATATTCGCCCACGGCAAACTGCACGTCCTTGGGAATATCGACGACCACCGGGCCGGGCCGGCCGGTCGTGGCGATGTGGAAGGCCTCATGCAGCACGCGCGGCAGATCGGCGACGTTCTTGACCAGATAATTGTGCTTGGTGCAGCTGCGGGTGATGCCGACCGTGTCGCATTCCTGGAAGCCGTCCGTGCCGATCAGCGTGGTCGGCACCTGGGCGGTGATGCAGACCAGCGGGATGGAATCCATCAACGCGTCAGTGAGGCCGGTAACGGCATTGGTGGCGCCAGGGCCGGAGGTGACCAGAACCACGCCGGGCTTGCCGGTGGAGCGCGCATAGCCCTCCGCCATATGGGTCGCGCCCTGCTCGTGCCGCACCAGGATGTGCTTGACGAAATCCTGCTGGAACATGGCGTCATAGATCGGCAGGGCGGCGCCGCCCGGATAGCCGA
>JAHCJW010000192.1 GCA_026126125.1 Devosia sp. | reverse complement strand
GAAGATCAGCAGGATGCCGTGCTTCCTGGTGATTTCGCGCAGGCGCTTGAGATAGCCCGGCGGCGGGATCAGCACGCCGGTGGAGCCGGCGACCGGCTCGACGATGACGGCGGCGACGGTCGAGGCATCGTGCAGGGTGACGATGCGTTCGAGCTCGTCGGCCAGATCGGCGCCATGGGCCGGCTCGCCGCGCGAGAAGGCGTTCTTGGCCAGATTATGGGTGTGGGGCAGGTGATCGACGCCGGTCAGCAGCGTGCCGAACATTTTCCGGTTGCTGACGATGCCGCCCACCGAAATGCCGCCGAAATTAACGCCGTGATAGCCGCGCTCGCGGCCGATGAGGCGGAAGCGGCTGCCCTCGCCCCTGGCGCGGTGATAGGCGATCGCCACCTTGAGCGCGGTCTCGACCGATTCCGAGCCGGAATTGGTGTAGAGGACGTGGTCGAGCCCCTCGGGCGCCAGATCCACCAGCCGGTTGGCCAGCTCGAACGCCTTGGGATGCCCCATCTGGAAGGCCGGGGCATAGTCGAGCTCGGCCGCCTGGGCGGCGATGGCCTCGACGATTTTCGGCCGGGCGTGACCGGCATTGACGCACCACAGACCCGCCGTGCCATCGAGCACCTGGCGGCCGTCAGAGGTGGTGTAATGCATGTCCTTGGCGGAGACGAACATGCGCGGCGACTGCTTGTACTGCCGGTTCGCCGTAAACGGCATCCAGAACGCGCTGAGATCGTTCGGCACGACGGCATTGGTGGTGGACACGGCAGATGCGCTCCCTAATTGATTGCCCTTGCCCGGTCTTTGCGACGGACGCTTGACAGAACAAGCCCGACGCCGGATTTTTGACCAGTTGGAAAAATGTTAGCATTCCTGTTCATTCCCGCAAGACGAAAATGGCACCCAAAAAGCTGAAATCCGTCGCGCAAGACGCCGCCCCCGCCCAGCGTACGGGCGCGGCGGCGGCAAAGCCGACAAAACAGACCCCGGCCAAGCCGCGGCCGTTGACGCGTATCCAGCGCGAAAAGCAGGATATGATCCTCGAAGCGGCGCTGGAGGTCTTCTCGATGCATGGCTTTCGCGGCGCCACCATCGACCAGATCGCCGAGGTGGCGGGGATGAGCAAACCCAATCTGCTGTATTATTTTCCGAGCAAGGAAGAGATCCATCGCCGGCTGATGTCGGCGCTGCTGGTCACCTGGCTCGCCCCGCTCGAGGAAATGCGCGCCGATGGTGACCCCTTCGTCGAGATCCGCTCCTATATCCGCCGCAAGCTGGAAATGGCGCGCGATTTTCCGCGCGAAAGCCGGCTGTTCGCCAATGAGATGCTGCGCGGCGCCCCCCATATCATCGACATGATCGCGGTGGACCTCAAGGCGCTGGTCGATGAGAAGGCGGAAATCCTGCTCGGCTGGATGGACGAGGGCAAGCTCAGCCGCACCGACCCCTATCACCTGATCTTTTCCATCTGGGCCACCACCCAGCATTATGCCGATTTCGACGTGCAGGTGCGCGCCGTGCTGGGCAAGGGCCGTGATGGCGAAGGCCGGTTCGAAGACGCGGCGCGCTATCTCGAGCACCTGTTCCTGTTCGGCCTTACCCCCAAAACCAAGGTGGGCAAGGACGCGGACTGAGCCGGATCAGGCCGCCGCGGCCCGGGCCAGCCGGCCGGACAGGGAATTGGTCGACACGCCGATGATCTCGACCGGGTGGATGGCGCCGATCAGCTCCGCCCCACCCTCCAGATGCACCGCCTGCAGATAGGGCGAGCGGCCGCCGACCTGGCCGGGCATGCGCCCGACCCGCTCGATCAGCACCGGCAGGGTGCGCCCGACCATCGAGGCGTGGAACTGATTGGTGAGGCTGGTCACCAGCTCCTGCAGGCGGGCCAGGCGCTCGGTCTTGACCGCCTCGTCCACCTGATCGCCCAGTGCCGCGCCGGGGGTGCCCGGACGGGTGGAATATTTGAACGAATAGGCCGAGGCGTAGCCGACCTGGCGGATGATGGCCAGCGTGTCCTCGAAATCCTGCTCGGTTTCGCCGGGGAAGCCGACGATGAAATCGCCCGACAGCGCCATATCGGGACGCGCCGCCTTGATCGTATCGATCAGCGCCAGATAATCGGCGGCGGTGTGCTTGCGGTTCATCGCCTTGAGGATGCGGTCCGAGCCCGACTGCACCGGCAGATGCAGATAAGGCATCAACAGGTCGAGATCGCGATGGGCGGCGATCAGCGCCGCATCCATGTCGCGCGGATGGCTGGTGGTGTAGCGCAGGCGCTCGAGCCCGGGAATCTCGGCCAGGAGATAGGCCAGTTCGCCCAGCCCCACGCTGCGCCCCTTGCCATCGACGCCGTGATAGGCATTGACGTTCTGGCCGAGCAGGGTGATTTCCTTCACCCCCGCCTCGGCCAGCCGCCGCGCTTCGCCGACCACCTGTTCGACCGGGCGGCTGACCTCGGCGCCGCGCGTATAGGGCACGACGCAGAACGAGCAGAATTTGTCGCAGCCTTCCTGCACGGTGAGGAAGGCGGTGAGCCCGCGGCTGATGGTCACTTCCTTGCGGGCGGCCGGGAGATGGGCGAATTTGTCTTCCTGCGGGAAATCGGTATCGACCACCGCCCGCTTGAGGCTCGGATGCATGTGCCGCTGGCTTTCGGCCCTGGCCAGCATGTCGGGCAGGCGATGATAGGCCTGCGGCCCGAACACCATGTCGACCATCGGCGCGCGGCGGGCGATTTCCTCGCCCTCGGCCTGGGCGACGCAGCCGGCCACTCCGATCATCAGATCGCTGCCGGCAGCGCGTTTCTCGTTTTGCAGCTCCTTGAGGCGTCCCAGCTCGGAAAACACCTTCTCGCTCGCCTTTTCGCGGATATGGCAGGTGTTGAGCAGCACCAGATCGGCTTCGGCCATGTCCTGGGTCGGGGCATAGCCATGGGGCGCCAGCGCATCGGCCATGCGGTCGCTGTCATAGACGTTCATCTGGCACCCATAGGTCTTGATGAACAGCTTCTTGGGCGAGGTCGTTGTCGGGGGCGTCATCTGCGGCATCATCTCGGTCATGGGCGCTGTTTAGCAGAGGCGGGCCGAGGTTTCCATGCCTTGCAACTCCTGCGGCTCTGGCGGGTTGTACCCATCCGATGGGCTTGAGGCCGGCGCGGTTTTACCGGGGAAGGCCCTCGTCATCGCCCCACCGCCGCAAGGGGCGAGACGCGAAAGGACTGAGCATGAGCGGAGCCCTCCATCCCGATCACCGCCCAAGATCTTTTCCGGGCATGGACACGCTGTGCTCATGACGGAGCGCCCTGCCCACAAGGCGCTGGAAACGCTGGAAACAGATCTCGAAAAACCGCGCCGCATCAACCGGCGGGCGCGGCCGGTGGTGCATTATCTCGTCGCCCTGGTGCTGGTCATTCTCCTGCCGGCTCTCGTGGTCAGTCTCGTGCTGATCAATCGCGTCAATGACGCGCAGGAAACCGTGGTGCAGGCGCTGACCACCTCCACCGTTCAGGCGATGGGCCTGGCGGTGGACCGCGAAATCTCGGGCATGATCACCACATTGCGGGTGCTGTCGTCCGACCAGTCCCTGCGCATGGGCGATCTCGAACATTTTCACCAGCGCGCGCTCATCGCCCTGGCCGGCGGCGGCTCCTATCTGCTGGCGGTGGACGACACCATGCAGCAATTGCTCAATACGCGGGTGATGTTTGGCGAGCCGCTGGGCCAGACCAACAATATCGCCACCGCGCAGCGGGCGCTGGATCGGCGCATGCCCACCATTTCCGACCTGTTCTTCGGCCCCATCGCCCAGACCTGGGTGTTCAATGTCTGGCTGCCGGTCAGCGATGCCGGCGCGGTGCGGCTCATCGCCCTCACCAAGAATGCGCGCGATCTGGTGCCGGTATTGCAATCGCGCGAAATGCCCGCCGGCTGGCACGCGGCGCTGGTCGATGGCAATAATGGCGTGTTGTCCGCCACGCCCGAGGCCGGGCTCGGCATCGGCGATCTTCTGCCCCTGCGCCGCGCCGGCAACCAAGCCAGCCAGGGCTGGGTCGAGGAAGTATTGGGCGAGGAAAGCGTGGTGACCTCCGAATGGAGGTCGGCCCTGACCGGCTGGCGCATCGTCACCTGGGCCTCGGCCGCGCAAGTGCGCCAGCCGCTGGGAGAATCGCTGCTGCAACTGGCGACCTGGGGCGCCATCATCGCCATCTCCGCCGCGGCCATCGCCGTGCTCATCGCCCAGCGCCTCGCCCGCTCGGTGCGCGGCCTGCGCCTCGACGCGCAACGGCTGGGGCGCGGGGAAATCGTGCATGAACGCTTTTATCCGGTGGCCGAGATCGATGAAGTCTCCGGCGCGCTGAGCCTGGCCTCGCGCCAGCGGCAGGCGGCCGAGCGCGACGTGCATTTCCTGATGCGCGAGCTGGCGCACCGCTCCAAGAACCAGATGGCGGTGATCGCCGCCATGGCCAAGCAGACCGCGCGCGGCGCCAGCGATATCCCGAGCTATGTCGCCGGGTTCGAGCGCCGCATCATGGGTCTTGCGCGCTCGACCGACCTCCTGCTGGCGGAGGGGCGCGCCGGCGTATCGCTGCGCGATCTCATCGAGAGGCAACTGGCCCCGTTCCGCCCGCAGGGCGAGGGGCGGATCACCATCGCGGGCGAGGATATCCGCATCAATCCGCAGGGGGCGCAGATCCTGGGCATGGCGCTGCACGAAATGGCGGCCAACGCCATGCAGTTCGGGGCCTTTTCCGACGATGAGGGCCGGCTGCACCTCGCCTTCAGCCGCGAAGGTGGGGATTTGCACCTGAGCTGGCGCGAGACGCTGTCGCGACCTTTGGTGTTGAGCGCTCGCCAGGGCTTCGGCACCACCGTGCTGCGCTCGATGGTGGGCGGGGCGCTGGGGGCGGAGGTGACGCGCATCGAGCATGAGCGGGGCGTCGAGTGGCGCTTCCGCATTCCGCTCCCGGCGCTCGATCCCAGCTTTGCCGCCATCCGCCCCGATGAGGGGCGGGACGTGGAAATGCAATAATTCTGGCGTTGGCGCGCGCTTTCCACTATGAGAGCGGCATCCGGGCGCAATGCGTCCCGGTTTGAACGGCCCCGCCTGGACGACATCCCGGCCGGGGCATCTGACAAATCCTCACATTGACAAGGATGCATGCGATGTCGATTACCGCTGAACGCAAGAGCGAACTGATCAAGGAATACGCCACCAAGGCCAACGATACCGGCTCGCCGGAAGTCCAGGTGGCGATCCTGTCCGAGCGTATCGCCAACCTCACCGAGCACTTCAAGGACCACAACAAGGATAACCATTCCCGTCGTGGCCTTCTCAAGCTCGTGTCGACCCGTCGCCGCCTTCTCGACTATGTCAAGAAGGTCGACGAGGCCCGCTACAAGACCCTGATCGAAAAGCTCGGCCTGCGCCGCTAGGCGCGACGACGCTCCGGCGCGGGAAAGCTTCCGCGCCGGCCGCCCCTCGGGGCTGATTTTTCGAGGACGTCGCCGCCCCGTCGCGGCGCTTCCTCGCCAGGCCGGCAGCGCCGGGGCATGGCAGGATCATTGGCGCCTTCCGCCGTGGAGGCGCTTGTCGTCTTGTCCATGTTCTGTCCTGCCACACAGCCAACCGTGCCTGATTTTGAGCCGGCGCGCACATGGGGTGCAGCGCTTGGTGCGGGCACACCGGACAAGTTCGTGGGTCCTCGCCTGCCCCGCGTTCCCGCTTTTCCGGCAGAATGGAAAGATGACATTCCATGACGATCAATTTCGATCACCATAAGGTCGAGCTCAACTGGGGCGGCCAGCCGCTGACGCTCGAGACCGGCAAGATCGCCCGCCAGGCCGATGGCGCCGTGCTCGCCACGCTGGGCGAAAGCGTGGTTCTGGCCACTGTCGTGTCGGCCAAGTCGGCCAAGCCGGGCCAGGACTTCTTCCCGCTGACCGTCAATTACCAGGAAAAATACTTCGCCGC
>JAHCJW010000191.1 GCA_026126125.1 Devosia sp. | reverse complement strand
GGTGGGGCCGGGGAAATGTTTTATCCTGTTTAGACCCATTCCAGCCCAGCGGCAAGGAATTTCCGTACCGTACCGTACGGTACTGCCCTTCGGTAGGCGTGCATGGCGTTTTCAATCCTGGAATTTATAGCGAAACCCGAGAACCACGGCGTTGGAGCCGTCGATCTCGGCAATCGTTCCAAATCCGCCGGAGCGGTGATGGATGCGCCCGAAAGCCTCGAACTCTGGATAGGCGGGGTGGGACACGGCGATTTCCGGTCCAAGATAATAGAGAAAAGGCACGTCCCGGCCGATGGCCTCGGCGCGCTCGGTTTCAATGCCGATCGTGTCGGTGACCAGCGAAAAGCCGGCGGTGATCGAGGGGGTAACCCGCACCTCGCCAAAGGTGAACATATCGAGCCGCGCCACGGCGCCCGCCCAGATTTCGGCCGAGCTGCGCTGGCCGGCGCGCAGGCCCAATCCGGCCTCGACGCCCAGCTTGAAGCCGCCATCGTGGGCATAGAGAAAATGCTGATAGCCCAGTCCGGCGAAGAAGTTGGCTTCGTAGTGATCCTGCCAGACGAGAAAGGCATCGGAAAAATAGCCGCTGGTGAAGGGGCCGCCCATGACAAAGACATTGTGTTCGCCGTCCGGCTGGCCAAGCGCAGGCGCAGCCAGAAAAGCGGGCCCCATGGCCAGAACGGAGAACAAGCGAGACGCAACCGACATGACAAAATCCTCTTGTTTTAGAAAGGGAATGGTCGGTGCCGGCGGTTGGTTCACTTTTCGTTTCGGCGCGGGTGAGGATTTGAGCCGCGCTGGCCATCGACCCGCCGGCAGGGAACGCCGATGGGTCGCTCGCCGTTGATGCTGGTAGTGAACAGGAGGACACCCCAATGGACGCCATCCCCAATTCCATCCACGAAGGCATGAAGGTCTATGATCGCGCCCGGCACGAGATCGGCACGGTCGAAACCTTTCGCATCAGCGACGAGGACCCCACCATTCCGGGCCCCGAAAGCGTAGGGGTCAGCCCGGCGCTTGACGATGAGCGGCGCGGATTGAGTGCAGTGCTCGCCGACATGTTCTCGCCCGATGACGGGTTGCCGCGTGAAATGCAGGAAAAAGCCCTGCGCGAAGGCTATATCCGGCTCGACGCCAAGGGGCTTTTCGCCAGCGATCGCTATATTTTCCCCGAGCATATCGACCATGTCGAGGCCGATGGCATCGTGCTCAAGGTGGAAAAGGACGATCTGCTGCGCGCTTAAAGCGTGCCGCGATATCTCAGAGGCGCGCCCTGCGTTCTATCGAGCGCCAATTGCCGCTTGCAGCCCTTGTTTGCGCATCGGACGACCCGAAGACCGTCAGGATATTTTTCGGTCCGCTGCTTTAGCTCTGCGCATGTCGCCCGAAAGCGGGCCACTTTGGGCCGGCATGCTAGGCAGAAGGGCGCGCCGCCAGCATCATGTAGTTGACGCCCATGTCGGGGGCCGCCCGCCAGCTGTCGGCCAGCGGGTTATACACCACGCCGGTCTCGTCGGTCACGACGAGGCCGTTGCGCGTTATCAGGCTGCGGATTTCGTCGGGGGTGAGGAATTTCTTCCAGTCATGCGTGCCCTTGGGCAGCCAGCCCAGCACATATTCGGCTCCGACCACGGCCAGGGCGAAAGCCCGCGCCGTGCGGTTGATGGTGGCGGTGAACATCAGCCCACCGGGCCGGACCAGATCGGCGCAGCTCTGCATGTAGAGCGGCACATTGTCGACATGTTCGACCACTTCCATGTTGAGCACCACGTCGAATGTCGCCCCCGCTTCGACCAGCGCCTCGCTGGTGGTGGCGCGGTAGTCGATGTCGAGCCCGGATTGCTCGGCATGAATGCGGGCGATGGCGATATTGCGCTCGGCGGCGTCGATTCCCGTCACGCGGGCGCCCAGCCGCGTCAGCGGCTCGCATAACAGCCCGCCGCCGCAGCCGACATCGAGAATGGTCAGCCCCTCGAGTGGCCGCATAAGCGCGCCATCCTTGCCGAAATGGCGGATCAAATGTTCGCGGATATAGGAGAGGCGCACGGGATTGAATTTGTGCAGCGGCTTGAACTTGCCGGTCGGATCCCACCACTCTTCCGCCATCGCGGTGAATTTGGCGATTTCGGCGTCGTTGATCGTGGTCTGGGACATGGTGGGCTCCGTTTGCCGCCATATGACTCTTTGAGCGTGGCGGGGGCAAGGCGCCGCGTGTCGCAGCTGTTCGCTGATATGCCGATCAGTGTCAGAGTTCTTGAGTTTGTCCTTGTCAGCTCTTGCCTGCATACCGCGCGGTAGGTATGTATGGCGCATGATGATAACCAAACCGCGCAAACGCGAACCCGAAGCCCTCAGGGCCCGCCTGCTTGATGTCACGGCCAGGATCGTCGCCGAGCAGGGGTTGCAAGCCGTCACCATCAATGCCGTCTGCGCCGAAGCCGGCACCACCAAGGGTGGGCTGTTCCACCATTTCCCCAACAGAGACGCGCTGATCGAGGCGGTGGTCGCCAAGCAGATTCTGGAGTTTGACGCCGCGATCGAGGACTTGATGGCTGTCGACCCGGTGATGCAGGGTCGCTTCACGCGAGCCTATGTCATTGTCCTGCTTCACGACGAGAGCCAGACGCCTACGGGCAATCTTTTCCTTGCTCTGATGGCCGATGCCGGCTTGCGCAAAGCGTGGTTCGACTGGATGGAAAAGCGCCGGCGGCAACACAGTGCGACAGACGCCCATCCCGAGCTTGAACTCATTCGATATGCCGCCGACGGCGCCTGGATGGCGGGGCTTTTATCGGTCGGGGACGAGGCCGTCCTGGCGCGAACCCGCATCGCCCAGCGGTTTGTCGCGGCTACACTGGAGCTGGAGCTGCAAAAATGACGACGCAGAAATTCAACCTGCGCAAGCTGGTCGGACTGGTCATGCTGGCCCTGGTGGTGCTGTATTGGATCGCCATTCCCATCATTCCCTTCCTCGACATCCCCTATAAGGCGGCGATTATCGGCGGCCTGGTGGTGGGCGGGGAAATATTGTTTGTCCTTACCATCGCGGTTCTCGGCGCCGAATATTGGGGCCGCATCAAGCTGGGCCTGCGACGCCTGTTCAAGCGAGCCAACCCGGCAGGCCCCGTCGCGCCACCGCAAGATCGAAGGGCCAGCAGCGATCGGGAGTGACGGGGCAACCCCTCATTCCCGTTGATTGCGTCTTCCAAGTGTGGCATGTCGGCGCTCGAAAGCAGCGTACCGCCGGGTTCGGCGGAAGACCGGGGAAAAAAGTGGCCCGTATCGTCGTCAAGTTCGGTGGCACTTCGGTGGCCAGTGTCGAGCGCATCCGCCAGGCTGCGCGCCATGTGAAGCGCGAAGTCGAAGCAGGCAACGAGGTTGCCGTCGTGGTTTCGGCCATGTCGGGAAAAACCAATGAGCTGGTCGGCTGGGTCAACGAGGCCAGTCCGCTGCATGACGCGCGCGAATATGACGCCGTCGTCGCCTCGGGCGAGCAGGTTACCGCCGGGCTGATGGCCATTGTCCTGTCGGAAATGGGCATCCAGTCGCGCTCCTTCTCGGGCTGGCAGGTGCCGATCCATACCGATGATTCCCATGGCGCGGCGCGCATTACCGGCATCGATCCGACCGAGCTGAACAAGCGCTTCAAGGATGGCTGGGTGCCGGTGATCACCGGTTTCCAGGGCATTTCCCCCCATGGCCGCGTCACGACGCTGGGCCGGGGCGGCTCGGACACCTCGGCGGTGGCCGTGGCGGCGGCGGTGGGCGCGGACCGCTGCGATATCTATACGGATGTGGACGGTGTTTACACCACCGACCCGCGCATCGTGCCCAAGGCGCAGCGCATGACCAAGATTTCCTTCGAGGAAATGTTGGAAATGGCCTCGCTCGGCGCCAAGGTGCTGATGATCCGCGCCGTGGAAATGGCCATGGCGCACAAGGTGCGGCTGACCGTCCGCTCCAGTTTCGACGACCCGGATGCGCCCCAGATTGCGCCCGATGGTACGCCCGGGGTGCCGGGTACGCTCGTTTGCGATGAGGATGAGATCATGGAAAAGCAGATCGTTTCGGGCGTGACCCTGGCCAAGGCCGAGGCGAAGATCACCCTGCGCGCCGTCAAGGACAATCCCGGCGTCGCCGCCGCCATTTTCGGCACGCTGGCCGACAAGGGCATCATCGTCGACATGATCGTGCAGAACATTGCCGATGATGGCGCAACCACCGACATCACCTTTACCGTACCCGACAGTGAGTATGACAAGGCGGTCAAGGCGCTCGAGGACAATGGCGGGCGTTTCGAATATGCGCGCCTGTCCGGCTCCAAGGGCGGCGCCAAGGTCTCGGTGGTGGGCGTCGGCATGCGCAGCCATGCCGGTGTCGCCTCGTCCATGTTCAAGGCGCTGGCCGACAAGGGCATCAATATCCAGCTCATCACCACATCGGAAATCAAGACCTCGGTATTGATCGATGAAGAATATGCCGAGCTTGCGGTCCGGGCTCTGCACACCTATTACGGTTTGGACAAGAAGGACGCCTAAGCCCATTGAGGGGAATGGAGCCGCGTCCGAAAAGGGGGGCGGCTCATCGGGCCGCCGGAGTGGAATGGTCACGACCATAGGCGGCCCAAGGGTGCTGCTGCGGCAATTGCGCGAAACCATGGCGGAGCCTCTGGCGTCGCAGGCGCGGCTCGACAAGATCGTGTCGCTGATCGCCGACAATATGCGCGCCGACGTGTGCTCGTTCTACGTCCTGCGCGACGATGGCGCGCTCGAGCTGTTCGCAACCAAAGGGCTGGCGGCCGAATCGGTCCATATGACGACGCTGCGCCTGGGCGAGGGGCTGGTGGGTCTCATCGCCTCGGAGGCCGAGCCGCTCAGCCTCGACGACGCGCCCAGCCATCCCGGCTTTGCCTACCGCCCGGAAACGGGCGAGGACAAATATAATTCATTCCTCGGCGTGCCGGTGCTGCGGGCCGGGCAGACGCTGGGCGTTCTGGTGGTGCAGAATGCCGAGCGCCGTCATTATGGCGAGGATGAAACCGAGGCCATGCTGACTACGGCCACAATCCTGGCCGAGATGATCGCCACCTCGGATTTCGACAATCTGATCAAGCCGGGGTCCGATATCGATCTCAGGCGGCCTCGCATGTTCACCGGCGTCAGTTTCACCGACGGCATTGCCCTGGGCACCGTGGTGCTGCACGATCCGCGCGTGGTGGTGACCAATTTCATCGCCGAGGATACCGAGCAGGAAAAGGCCCGGCTCGACCAGGCGCTGGCGACGATGCGGGTTTCCATCGACGCCATGCTCGACCATGGCGACATGCAGCCTTCGTCCGATCATCGCGAAATCCTTGAAACCTACCGCATGTTCGCCAATGACCGGGGCTGGGTGAACCGGCTGACCGAGGCGATCGACAATGGATTGTCGGCGGAAGCCGCCGTCGAGCGGGTGCAGAACGATACGCGCGCCCGCATGCTGCGCCAGACCGACCCCTATATTCGCGACCGGCTGCATGATCTCGATGACCTGGCCAATCGCCTGTTGCGGGTGCTGACCAATTCGAGCCAGCCCGCCCAGCGCGAGCTGCCTGACAATGCCATTCTGGTCGCCCGCAATATGGGTCCGGCAGAACTGCTCGAATATGACCGCAAGAAGCTGCGCGGCGTGGTTCTGGAGGAGAGCGGGGCCACCGCCCATGTCGCCATCGTCGCCCGCTCGCTGGGTCTGGTGGCGGTGGGGCAGGCTGAATCCATCGTTTCCATGTGCGAAACCGGGGATGACATCATCATCGATGGCGCGGCGGGAACGGTGCATTTGCGCCCGACCCCCGATGTCGAGCAGACCTATGTCGACAAGGTGCGCGTCTCGGCCCGCCGCCGGGCGCATTATGCCGCGCTCAGGTCCAGGCCCAGCATCACCCGCGATGGGGTGGAAATCACCCTGCTGCACAATTCGGGACTGGTGGCCGA
>JAHCJW010000190.1 GCA_026126125.1 Devosia sp. | reverse complement strand
CCAGCCCGACCAGCGCCGCATAGGTCATGCTGGTGGCCGCGCTGTCATGCGCGCTGACCTGCCGGGTGATGACGATATAGAGCGCATAGGTCGCGGCCGACACCAGCGCAAAGCCGAGGCCCCAGTCAAGCGGCACGCCCCCCGGCCGGATGATGATCAGCGCCCCCGCGAACCCGACCCCCACCGCCACAAACCGGAAAACGCCGACCTTTTCGCCCAATATCGGAATGGCGAAGAGGGTGACCAGCAGCGGGTAGACGATGACGATGGCCTGCAGTTCGCCCAGCGGCACGGTCTGCAAGGCAAGGGCGAAGGTCCAGATATCGACCATCAGCAGCACGCCGCGCAAAATCTGGCGCTTGGGACTGCGCGAGTGCAAAGCCTGGCGCAGGGGCGCCTGGCGCGCCACCAGGATCAGCGCGAACAGCGCAAATCCCCAATAGCGCATCATGGTGATCTGGAACGGCGAATAGTCCTGCACCAATTGCTTGGATACGGCATCCTGCACCCCGAAAACCCCGATGGTGATGAGCAGCAGGACAATGGCGCGACCCACGGTATCCTGCCGCGGATCAGGTGGAATGGGGGACATGAGCGCCGGAAAATCTGAAAGTGGAGGGGTGCCCCGCGAGCACGATCTCGCGGAGCACCATCATGCTTAGCCGATGGTTCAGCCCTTGGCCATCGCCGACTTGACGAGACCGACAATGGCGGTCAGCAGGCCGCCGCCGATCAGGCCCGTGGCGCCCTGCCCGGCCAGCGCGCCCAGATCCAGCCCGCCAGCCGCGCCTTCCGCCGTGGTGGCTGCACCCACCAGAGCGTCGAGACCCGGAACCAGACTGGCCAGCCACGTGCCGGCGAGACCGCCAATGGCACCGACAATGGTATTGCCGGCGGTCCCCAATTTTATCGTCTTGAGCAATTGTCCGATGACATTGCCGCCGGCTCCGCCGGCAATCAATTGCACCAATATGGGTACGATAACGTCCATTTTGCCCCTCTTTTAGTTAGCAGTGCAGAGCCTCCCGCTCCGCACTGATTTGAAACGCTACTCTCGTTCAGGCGCCGGTGAAAGCCAAAACCTGCTGCCGCAATGTGTCAGCAGGGTCCGCTAGCCACTCCCTCAAACTGCGGAGAATCGAAGCAAACCGTTTCTTTCCTTGGATGCATCCATCGCCATGCGCGCGTCCGGAGCATCGATCGCGACCACCAATTGCAACCACAGATTGAAGGAACCGGCCAAACCATTCTATGGTCCGTGCAATGCCAAAACCGCATCCTCATACGATTCACCCGTCCGTCGCGCTCGTCACCGGCGCCAGCGACCGCATTGGCGCCGCCATAGCGCAGGCGCTCGCGCTGGCCGGCCATGCCGTCATCATCCATTACCGCTCCGGCACCGAGGGTGCGCAGCAGGTTCGCGACACGATCCGCGCCGAGGGAGGAAAGGCCGAAATCCTCAAGGCCGATCTCGCCAGCCGCGCCCAGCGCGCCCGCCTCATCGGCGAAGCGGCCGCCCTTTTTGGGCCCCTCACCACGTTGATCAACAATGCTTCGGTCTTCGATCCCGACAGCGCCCGCGATGTAAACGAAGAAGTGTGGGACCAGCATTTTGCCATCCACGCCGAAGCGCCCATATTCCTGTCACGCGACTTTGCCGAGCAATTGCCGGCCGGCGCGGAAGGAAACATCGTCAACATGATCGACGAACGCGTGCTGCATCTGAGCCCCGCCTATTTCAGCTACACGCTGTCGAAATCCGTCCTGTGGACGGCGACGCAGACGCTCGCCCAGTCGCTCGCTCCCGCCATTCGCGTCAACGCCATCGGCCCCGGCCCGGTCCTGCCCCATTCGCGCCAGAGCCAGGCCGAATTCGACAAGGGCGTCGCCGCGCTGCCGCTTCAGCGCCATGCCGGGCCGCAAGCCATCGCCGAAGGCGTCCTCGCCATTCTTTCCCTCAAATCCATGACCGGCCAGATGCTCGCCCTCGATGGCGGCAAGCATCTCGAATTTCCTGCCCGGCGCGGCCCGACGCCCCGACAATGACCGACACGCCAGCCCCACCGCCATCTGGCCCGGAGGTCATCCGGGCCTTTGTCCGCACCCTGCCCGCCGCGCCGGGCGTCTATCGCATGCTCGATGAGGCCGGCGAGGTCATCTATGTGGGCAAGGCGCGCTCGCTCAAATCGCGCGTCACCAATTATACCCGCCCCGAGGGCCTGGCCATCCGCATCCAGCGGATGATCGCGGCCACGGTCAACATGGAGTTCGTGCGCACCGAGACCGAAGCCGAAGCGCTGCTGCTCGAAGCCAATATGATCAAGCGCCTGAAGCCGCGCTTCAACGTGCTGCTGCGCGACGACAAGAGCTTCCCCTATATTCTCATCGCCACCGATCACGAGGCCCCCGAACTCACCAAGCATCGCGGCTCGCGCCGCCGGCCGGGCCATTATTTCGGCCCCTTCGCCTCCGCCGTCGCCGTCGGCCGCACCATTGCCAGCCTGCAAAAGGCGTTCCTGCTGCGCAATTGCTCGGACAGTTTCTACGCCGCCCGCACCCGCCCATGCCTGCAATTCCAGATCAAGCGCTGCGCCGGCCCCTGCACGCGCGAAATCAGCCTCGAGGCCTATGGCGAGCTGGTCGAGGATGCACGTCTCTTCCTCACCGGCAAATCACAGACCGTGCGCGACCACTTGCAGAAGGACATGGCCGACGCCGCCGAAAATCTCGACTTCGAACGTGCGGCCCTCCTGCGCGACCGCCTCTCCGCCCTCGCCCTTATCCAGTCGCAGGGCGACGCCACCGCCCGCTCGGTCGAAGAGGCGGACGTGCTCGCCATTCACCACGAAGGCGGCCAGTTCTGCGTGCAGGTGTTCTTCTTCCGCGCCTTCCAGAACTGGGGCAACCACGCCTTCCGGCCGCGCGCCGACGCCACCCTCACCGATGCCGAAGTGCTCGAAGCCTTCCTCGTGCAGTTTTATGAAAACCGCACCCCGCCCCGTCTCATTCTCCTCAGCCACGAGCTCAGCGAGCCCGACCTCATCGCCGAGGCGCTCTCCACCCGCGCCGGCCACAAGATCACCATCCAGACCCCGCAGCGCGGCGAAAAGCGCGACCTGGTCAACCACGCCCTGCAAAATGCCCGCGAGGCGCTGGGCCGCCAGCTCGCCGAAGGCGCGTCCAACCGGACCCTGCTCGAAGGCGTCGCCGAAATCTTCGGCCTCGAGGAAATCCCCCGCCGCATCGAAGTCTACGATAACTCCCATATTTCCGGCACCAATGCGGTGGGCGGCATGATCGTCGCCGGCGAGGAGGGCTTTTCCAAGAAGCACTACCGCACCTTCAACATCAAATCGACCGACATCACCCCCGGCGACGATTTCGGCATGATGCGCGAAGTGCTGACCCGCCGCTTCTCCCGCCTCGCCGCCGAAAGCGAGACCGACGCCGAGGACGAGGCGACCGGCATGCCCGATTGGCCCGACGTGGTGTTCATCGATGGCGGCGCCGGCCAGCTCAACGCCGTGCGCGAGGTGGTCGCCGAGCTCAACCTGCCGCGCGAAGTCACCTTCATCGGCATCGCCAAGGGCGAGGACCGCGATGCGGGGCGCGAGAAATTCTTCATCGAGGGCCGCGACGCCTTCATGCTGCCCCATCGCGACCCGGTGCTCTATTACGTCCAGCGCCTGCGCGACGAAGCCCACCGCTTCGCCATCGGCACCCACCGCGCCCGCCGCAAGAAGGAGCAGGTCAAGAACCCGCTCGATGAGATCGACGGCATCGGCCCGACCCGCAAGCGCGCCCTTCTCAACCATTTCGGCTCGGCCAAGGCCGTCGCGCGCGCCTCCCTCGCCGACCTCGAAGCGGTGCCGACCATCTCCAAAGCCATGGCGCAGCTGGTCTACGATCACTTCAACCGCACCTGATCGCCCCCCGCCCTTGTCTCAAGAGGGAGGGGGAAGTGAGGGTAACCTCACCTCCGCATCCACGCGACCACCAGAGCCTCGCCCTCTCCCATGCTCCCAAGAATCGGATAGCCTGCCGCCCCTGGGGGAGCCGCAATGTCAGCCATCATCACCGCCCGGGAGGTCGAAAAAACCTTCCGGCAGCGCAAGCGTCGCCCCGGTCTGTTCGGCGCGCTTCATAGCCTGTTTTCGCGCGAGGTTACCGAAGTGCGCGCCGTGGCCGGCGTCAGCTTCGCCATGCAGCCGGGGGAAGCGGTCGGCTATCTCGGCCCCAACGGCGCCGGCAAATCGACCATGATCAAGATGATGACCGGCATCCTGACGCCCAGCGCCGGCACGCTGTCGGTGCTCGGACGCGAGCCCCATGCCAACCGCATGCGCAACGCCGTCGAGATCGGCGTCGTCTTCGGCCAGCGCAGCCAGCTCTGGTGGGACCTGCCGGTGCGCGACAGCTTCGAGCTCAGCCGCCACATCTATGACATCACCCCGGCCCGCTTTGCCGAAAATCTCGCTTTTCTCGCCGATATGCTCGACATGGGCCCCTATCTCGATCGCCCCGTCCGCCAGCTCAGCCTCGGCCAGCGCATGCGCGCCGAAATCGCCATGGCGCTGCTGCACGATCCCAAAATCCTCTTCCTCGACGAACCCACTATCGGCCTCGACGTCGTGGCCAAGGATGCGGTGCGCAAATTTCTGGCGCGGATCAACCGCGAGCGCGGCACCACCATCATCCTCACCACCCATGATCTCGTCGACATCGAGGAAATCTGCCCGCGCCTGATCATGGTCGATGATGGCAAGCTGCTGTTCGATGGCGAGCTGACGCGCCTGCGCGCCACCCTGGGCTCGCGCCGCCGGCTGACCCTCGAATTCGACACCGATCCAGGCCCCTTGGCGCTGACCACCGCCACGCTCACCACCGATCTCGGCGCTGCCAAGCACTACCTGCTCGAGCGCGAGGAAACCTCGCTGCTCGACGTGCTCAACGAGGTGGGCCGTGGCCGCGGGCTCAAGGACGTCAAGCTCGAAGAGCCCGACATCGAGGAAGTGATCCGCACCTTCTACCAGAACAAGGCGCTGTCGGCGGAGGCGCGGCCATGAGGCGTTCGGCCTATCCCGCCTTCACCGCCACGGCCTTCCAGTCCCGTCTCGCCTATCGCAACGAGATCTGGTCGGGCATGTTCGGCGAACTGATCTTCATCTTCGCCCGCATCGCCATCTGGAGTTCGGTCTTCGGCGCCGTGGGCAGCGCCAGCGTCGATGGCGTCACCCTGCCGCAGATGATCACCTATGCGCTTCTCGCCGGGCCGGTGCTGTACTGGGACTATTCCCGACTGCTCAACGATGTCGGCACCGCCGTCAAATCCGGCGACGTCGCGATATATCTGCTCAAGCCGCTGCACTACCCGGCCTATCTGCTGGCCAGCCATCTGGGCAATTTCCTCTTCGACCTCATGACCGTCATCCTGCCGGTGGCGGTTATCGTCGCGCTCACGGTCGGCCTGGTCCCGCCCGCCAGCCTGTTCCACGCCCTGGCGTTCCTGCCGTTCTGGGGGCTGTCCTTCCTGATGCTCTTCGTCCTGACGGCCATTCTCGGGCTGGCGGCGTTCTGGCTGATGACCACGCAATCGCTGGACTGGTTCTTCGGCAGCATCATGACGCTGCTGTCCGGCGGGCTGGTGCCGCTGTGGTTCTTCCCCGGCTGGCTCGCCGCCATTGCCGGCCACCTGCCCTTTGCCTGGGTGTCCTATTATCCGGCCGCCGTTTATATCGGGCAGCTGGACATGCAACAAACCGCGCTCTCTTTTGCCATCGGCCTTGTCTGGTTCGCGGCGCTGCTGGCGGTTCTGGTCTGGCTCTGGGCCAAGGCCCGCCACCGCCTCATCGTACAGGGAGGCTAGCCGATGGCCCGTCTGCACGTCGTCATTCCCGCCCTGGTGCACGCCTTCATCAAGAGCAAGGCCGAATATCCCGGGGCCATGGTGCTGGGCTGGCTGTCCCAGTTCGTCTCCTATGGCTCCATGTACACCGCCATCTCGCTCATTCTCGCCCGTTTCGGGGCGCTGGGCG
>JAHCJW010000019.1 GCA_026126125.1 Devosia sp. | reverse complement strand
CCAAACGACCTAAAAGCCCTGAAATCGTCCTATGCCCAGCGCTGGCTCGAATCGGCACCCGAACTAGCTAAAAGCTTTGCAGAGCGAACAGGAACCGATGTCGCACGCGCCGAATCTATCGTGCGCGCTACCCTGACTCAGCAAATGGATTGGATGGCGATGGGCCTGTTCCAGAAGCTGGTGGATCACCATAACATCGGCAAAACCCTGAATAACATGCACTGGTTCACGATCGAGACTGATCCAGAAGGACCTGAGTTTTTCACTTCCGATCAACCGCTGATAATAGGGCCGGGACTCGCCAACCCGAATGCCTATGTTTGCCTCCCGATAGGACCGCATCGGCTGTTCTGGGCGGTCCGAGATCCCGCTGGGGAGCGGCAAATCCAAAATCGGGAAAAGGATCGCATGATTAATTTGATCAACGAGACTTTGGTCATGCAGGCTCACGAGCGATCTTATGCGACCAGCGACCGCCACTTACCTTTCATGCAGAAATTCTTAGCGTTGGAACCCCATGTCTCTTGGTTCACGCGGCTCTCAGAAAAGTGGGCTGCGGACAGCGCTCGGGAATTATCCAAGTAGGTCAGGCCGAAGCGGCATCTCAAGACGATGATAATGATGACGATCTAACGAGCGTTCGCCTTCGGACATCATTCTGTTGGCATGATCAATTGCACCAGCGCCGACATGCCAACGAAGCTGCCACCGGCGAGGCAGAAGATTTGCCGCCAGACTTCGGATGGGACGGATTCCTTGGTGACGCCGTGGACGAGCGCATATCCGGCGACGGCGGCGGGCGTGGCGAAGACCAGCGCCACGATCAGGCGCAGGATCGGTGAGCGCAGCGTGTCGAACAACAGCGCGAGAACGCCGAAGGCGGCGACGGCGGCGACCAAGCCGACAAGGCCCGCCCCGATGAAGCCCGCGCCGGTGTGATAGGCGAACTGCGCGGCGGCAACGCCGAGCATGAAGGGCAAGGCATAGACGGCGAGCGTATAGGCCAGGACGCAAAGTCCGGCGATCAACACGACGCTCATCAGCGTGACGGCAACCATGGTTCTCCTCCTTCACGGTGGTTCCGACCGTGGCGACGGTCGAGGTAATCGGGCCGCGCGACTGCGCGGCCCGCGATTTTTTCGGGCGGGAAGAAAAGCCGGGGCGCTGTCGCGTCCCCGGCCTGCTGTCCTCACTCCGCCGCGACGGCGAAATGGTCATCATGGGCTTCCTGCGAGGATGCGGACTCGGCGGTATCGAGCGCGACCGTCTCGGCCTGCTGGTCGAGCCATGCGGGACGCGCGGTGCGCAGCGCGGGCGGAAGCCAGCCGGTCCCGGCAAGAAGCTGCTCGGCGGCTTCGGCCATCTCCGTCTTCTTCTTGTCCGCGATCTGCTCCGCTGCCTCGTCGCCAAGGGCTTCGCGCACGGCGGCGACGATATGGGCCTTGGTGACGCGCCCGAAATAGCTCCGCACGGTCGGCGTCCAGTGCGCCGTCATGTCGAGCGTCACCGCCGTCGCCAGCTTGTCCGCCGTTTCATGGGCGCGGCGCTTGCTGCTCTCCCAAGGCAGCTTCACCGCATTGACGGTCAGCGAGGCGCAATGCGCGAGCAAGGCCATGAGGCTTGCATGGCCGAGACCGGCAACGAAGCCCCAGAGGTCCGCCACATCGCGCGGCATATCCGCCGCCCATCCGGCATGACGGTCGTTCAGCATCTTCGCCGCCACCGTATCCTCGATGCCGTCCGCGTGGGCGGCGAGGTAATTGCTGGTCGGGCTGATTTCGAGGCAATGGGCCGTGCTGCCGCCGCGATAGAAGGTCTGCGCGGCGAGCGCATGGGTGACGGCGATCAAGGCCATGTCCGGCTGCTCACCAAGGGCGAGGCGTAGGGCAAGGGTGCGGTGCGCGGTCAGGTCGCGGATGAGGGAATCGGGCAGCGGCTTGCCAGCATCCCCGACTTCTTCTTCCGGTGCGGCTTCGGGAAGGTTGTCGCCTTCGCCGTCCTCGCCGTCGTTGTCGAGTATTTCGCCATCACTGTTGACGCGCACGCCATCGATAATGGTTTCGCCGTCCTCGGCAACTTCGGGTTCCGGCTCCGGTGCCTCGTCCTCGGCGCGGATGAAACCGCGCTCGATCCGCACGGCGCCGTCATAGGCGACGACGACGAACACGCCGCCGCGCGCAATGTCATCGGGATCGTAGGCGTGGCGCTTGGCGTCGATCCGCTCGATCTCGGCTTCAAGCTCGGCAAGGCGTGTATCCACTTCCGCCGGGAGGTCGACATTGGCGTCCTCCCATTCCGCGTTCAGATGCTCAAGCTCGTCCTGCGCCGCGTCGTAGGCAATCGCGTCGGCCTCGGAAAGCTCCACCGGATGCGGATAGGCGCGACGCATCCCGTGGGCGTGGGGGAAGTCGAGATAGGCGGCGGCCCATTTCCAGCCCTCGGCCTGCTGCACCTCGGCGGCGATCCCTTCCAGCTTCTCGACGGCAAGCCGGTCCAGCAACGCGGGGTCTTCAAAGAAACCGCCGCGATCCTCGGTGAACAGGTCGCGGATGATGGTGCCGCCTGCATCGGTATAGGCTTGCGCGCCGACAAAGACCGCGCAGCGATCCGTCGCCGCGACGTTCATCTTGGTCAGGTCGCGCCGGATGATTGAGGGATCGCGGTTATAGGACAGGTTCTCATAGACGTGTTCCTGCCTCGCGTGATCGTCGGTGATGGCGAAGGCCATCAACTGATCCAAGGTCAGGTCGCCGTCGCGATAGACCTGTAACAGCTTCGGGCTGACAGCGCCGAGACGCATCCGCTGCTTGACGACATGGGCGGTGACGCCGAACCGGGCGGCGATTTCCTCCGCGCCCCATCCCCGATCTTCCGAAAGCTCGCGGAAGCGCTCGAACTGGTCGGCGGGGTGGAGGTCTTCGCGCGTCACGTTCTCGTCGAGGCTGATTTCCGCCGCATCGTTCGCCGTGTCGATGACGCAGCGGATGGGTTCGGTCTTCTTGATCTCCTTGCGCTTCACGCGCAGCATCTGCGCCTGCCTGCGGCCTTCCCCGATGCTGACGAGATAGAAGCCGGTCGCCGCGCCGTCTGCGTCCACTTCCGGCTCCACCACCAGATTTTGCAGGATGCCCTTGGCGGCGATGCTCGCGGCCTTCGCCTCGATAGACGCCTCGCTGTGCGGGGTCTTGCGGGCATTCTTCGGGTGCTTCTTGAGCTTGTTGAGTGGGATGAAGACGGTCGCGCCGTGTTCGACGGTCGGGACGGTGTTGGCGGTCGTGGTCATGGTCTTTCTCCTATGAGCTTGGGTTGAAGCGCAGCGCTGCGCTGCAACCCTGCCCGTCGGCGAGACCGGGGGGTGCAAGGTGCAAGGGCGACCGGGACGGAGGGGGATCACCCGGCCTGCACAAGCGGATCGAGGCTATGACCGAGAGTGAGAAACACGCATCCGCGCGGAAGGATGGGGAGACCGTCCCGGTCGAGCACAGCGATCCCTTGCGCCGCGCCAGGGGGCAGAGCCCCCAAGCAACCTGCCGGGCCAAAGCGGAGCGGCGGACGACGGAAGGATCAGATCAGGACATTGAGCCCCATAGCCGCGTGTTCGCCAGGAGAGGGGGCGTTGCGGTGGGGGCTCCCCGCAGAATGGGCCGGTCGAGACTAATGCTCGGTCGCAGGGGAAGACTTCCTCTCACGAGCTTTGTCATACGATCACAACGTGAACGCTGTTCGAGGTCCCGGCCATTGGGCAGCCTCCATCTGCGCAGCGAGATCCGCTGTACCAATCCTACGCACGCTCGATGCAGCGATGAATTGCGCGCCGAGGGCGAGCCGGACCACCTGAAGGCGCTTCAGGCCGGCGGGTCTGTATCGACTGGCAACATAGGGCGGGAGGTTTGCGATAACGGCCTGTATGCGAGCGTCGTCGCGATGCGGCCGAGCGGCCGCCAAGCGAGCAGCCAACGCCGGTAAGTCGTGCCCGGCTGGACCACGAAAGGAATTGGGGGGCACGCCACCCCATACCAACGCGGCTTTCATTGACAGCTCCGCCACCATGCAAATCGGCTGTATCACCGAGTCATGGCTGAACGAGGTCGGCAAGGTATTGGCGGCATCTTCGAGGTTCGATCGGGCCATACGCCACAGCGTCACCGCATCGGCATTACCGTGTTCGATTTCATTCAATCCCATAGTGAAATCGTGGAGATCGGCGACGGCAAGGGTCACTTCAGCGGCAATCGTCCGATCCTGCCGGCACCAGTTCCACCAGCTCTCGCTGTTGGCAAATCCGGCAATCTGCCAAGGTTGAAGAGCGTTGTCGCCGAACATGACAGGGAAGACGATCTTTCGAACTTGGTCGACGGAAGCGACAAAGCCAATTCCGGCGCCTGGCCAGCTGGTCTCGACCTCGGGCGTCATTGCGGCGTAGGCGTCCATAATCCGCTTCACCTCAGGATTTCCGCCGAATCCCATGACGAAATCTGAGCCGAGCAACTCCATGGCGGCTCGGAACGGGAGCTGATGAACATGGACGCCTTCCTCTGCATATTTCAGGTCGAGCCTGCGAAGGTCATCAAGTGTCCATCCGCTCATATGATCCTGCCTCGTCTCCGGCTTTGCTGAGCGTAGTGTTCGCGATCAGGCGAGCAATGTGCGCAGGTTCGACAATACGAACTTCGCCGCGACATCAGCCGATATATCGAGTGTCGCTCCGAGGGCGGTGATCGTGCTTGCGACGTCTGAAGGTTCCGAGGGCCGTCCTCCAACCTTGGTGAAAGGACCATCAGTTTCGGTCAGAATACGATCCCGAGGCAGGATGCGGATCAAGTCGCGCCCGCGGTCGGTTCGCGTCATTTCGGCGTTGATGGAGAAATAGCAGCCAAGCGCAGCCGCTCGGCGAGCATCACTCTTGCTGCCGGTGAACCAATGAAGCACGACACTTCCGCGTTCGCGGGGGAGATGTGCTTCGATCATGTCCAGGACCGCTGGAACGCTCCGCACGCTGTGGACGGTAAGGATCTTGCCGCCGGCTTCAGCGCAGCGCTCCAAGACGCGCTGGAATACGTACCTTTGCGCCTCCATAGACTTGTAGAAGCGAGGACCGGCGTCGAGGCCCACCTCACCGACATAGCGCGTCTCACCGAGGTGGCGCTCCCATAGCGGAAGCTCCGCAGCGCGTTCGGCAACAAGCTGTGGATGTAGACCGAGGGCCGCACGAACATAGTGCCTATGTCGCGTGAGTTCATGATTACGCGGCCATGCCTTAGGCGTAGTCGTCACCGTCAGCGTGTAAATTCGCGCTGCTTCAGCCCTGGCGACGGCCGCTTCGTGATCAGGGTAGAGATCAAGGTGGCAATGAAAATCCACGCCACCGATTGCCGACATTTCACTCATCCGGGCCGCGTCCGCACGCCGGTCAGGAGCGCACCTACCTCTTCAAGGCCGCGCCGGTAGACATCCGCGAGGGCGGCTTGGCGTTGTGGCGACTCGTCGAAAAGAGGTCCCGGCTTGTGGATCAAGATCGGCGCTAGGGCCGGCCGTGAACGCAGGCGTTCGATCGCGAGCTGGAACGAACGAACCTGCACGCCTTCCGATTGGCGGGTGTCGAGCACGTGGGCGGTGAGATCGGGCACGGTATAGACCGTAGGATCGATATCCGGCCCCAGACCCTTCAGGAGCGCGGCGCGCCGGATGAGGCAGGGTAGGCAGTAACCGCAATGCTGTGTGCCGTGGCCCTGCCATCTCCCCTTCGTCGGCGAGGCGCAGGAGAGGGATGAAGGCGTGAGCTGCCGAAGAAGCGCGGGATTGGCGCAATCCTCGGCCATTTCGCCTTTCGTCCGATCCCAATATGGATTCTCGATGTGGCCGAGGATGCCGAGCGCATTCAACGCGTCGTTCCAACGGGCGATGTAGAAAGGATGCGTCGTGCGGGTGCTCAGCGCCCCCAGCCGCAACGGATCGAGGGGCACGTTGACGGCGATCAGCCCATTTTCCGGCACCTTGAGGGTGAAAGCCCCAGCAAGCCCGGTTCCGGCGAAGACACCGAGAGCGAAGAAGAGGAACGACCTTCCCCTGGTGGTGTTCTCGCCGGCCGACGCTCGGACGAAGCCGTCGGGAAAGGCCATCCATAGGCGGAGCCGATCGAAGACCCTGCCACGGTAATTCGCTTTGAGGGCCTCAAAGATCGTGGATTGTGCGTCGCTAGTGGCGCCTTCGCCCGCATGGCTGATGAAAAGGGGTGTGCGTCCTACCTCAAGGGCATCAATGGCGCCGATCAGGCTGTCGAGACCGCCCGAGAAGAGAGCGAGGTCGTCGAACGGAGCGCCTATAAGTCGCGCTGGCGGTGTCGGCGCCACATTCGCAAAACGTCGAGGCCGCGCCCGAAACCCCAAAGACCAGCGATCGCCCGTCAGGAAATTGAGCAGTCGCACGAAGATCGGCGCAGCCGCCTGCCAACGATCGGGTTCAGCCACCGGGACGATGATCCGCAACTCGCGGGTCCAGCCGTCTTGAGACTCACTGTCACGCGAAACGCGGGTGTCCGCTGCGTGAACATGCGCCGCCAGCACGAGGAGATCGACGCCTGTCTCCGAGGGGAAGACACCGAGGCGGGACAAATCGGTTAGCGCACGTCCGATGCCGTGGCCGAGCGAGCGCTCACCGACGACGAGGTCTAGGCGGGTTTCCTCCTCGCCGTCGCCAAGCGGCATTCGGCTACGATCTTCAGGGCCGTAGCGGCCGGTGATAAGGTGTCGTCTCATGCGCCCTCTGCCTCCGCATCGCCCATGATCTGTAGGATGCCGAACGCCTGCTCGTATATGCGTCCGACGAAGGCGAGCACGCGGTCCGGCGTCAGCGCGGCAGCGGCCGCTCTGGCGGTCGTGAGGGCATCGGCGACACCCCGCCGGATGAAATCATTGAGTTGCGCCTGAACCCGCGCGGCTTCCCGGCTGTCGCTGGGCAGCGTCACCGTTCGCGCGCCGATGTCATTGCATAGTCGCGCTTCGATGGCGTTCGTCGCGTAGAGTTCGAAGACGGTCTGCATCTGCTCGGCGGTGAGGCCGTCCAGATCCGTGATGCCCGCGCCAGCGAGATCGGCGATCGTCTCGATGAAAGCTTCGCGAGCGATACCTTCGTCGATCGAGCCTCCGTCAGGGCAGACATAGTCGGCCAGGCCGAGAAAGATTTCCTCGATAGGGCGGCCTGCCAAGCCGTCCAGGTTGAGCGAGCGCAACGCCTCCGTGGCGCCGCGGGCCACGGCGTCGGACAGGAAGCCGAGAAGGCGGCTTCCCGCGCCCCGCGCCGATCCCATCCTGGCCGCCGCCGTTCGGGCGCCTCCAGAAGATGAACCCACATAATGTGAGACGGCGCGGCCGAGACTACGGCGGTCATCGCCTCCCGAACCTGCGAAACGCGAGAAATTGTTGCGGGCAGCCGAGAAGCGCGTCGGGTCGGCAATCGGCGGGACGGGGGGTCTGACAGGCGGCGCCGTCGGAGCGGCGGGCGGGGGCCCATCGGCGGGAGCGCCGTCGGGCGCCTGACCGGGATCAGGCGGCGCACCATCGGGTGCGGCTGGCGGCGCACCATCATCGCCGAGCCAGCTTGGAACGAGCGGGGTGCCACCACCCTGGCCGCCGAAAGCACTGGAGGTCCCCATCAGCGTCCTCCCTGCCGGGTGCGCAGGACGCCGTTGGCGGCAGCCTTGAGCATCGCTCCGCCTTCCTTGCCCCAGGTCTGGAGCAGACGGTCGAATCGCTGGACGGCGTCGCCGTCCTTGAGGACGCCTTCCCACCCACCGCAAACCCACGGGCCCAGCCGGTCGCGAGGCAGCGCATCCAGGAAGTCGACGAGTTCACCTTGAAGCGTTGGATGCGCTTTGATGAGCACCGCGAGCCCGGCGGTGCCCGGCGGCTCAGTCTCGAATGCGTCCGCACCGACGATGCGACCACGCATGGCTTCGAACACCTGCGCCGCTTCCGGCGGAGCGAGTCGCTTGAGATCGGCCTCGAGGCCTTGGACGGCAAACTTGCCACCGAAGAGCTGCTCGACGACGGTGGCCAGGTGGCCGAGCACAGAGGCCGCGCCGAAATAGTCCTTCCGGTCCTTCGCCACGAACAGATACGGCCGAAGATCCTCGTCACCGATCATCGTGGGGACCGTCGCCCAGGCTTTGATCGCAGGAGACGAGAGCCACTCGCCGAGCAGCGCACTCTCGGCCGTCTTCACGGCTTCGAGCTTGGGCGCGGCTTTGGTCGCGTCACCCTCCTTGCCCGCGGGCTTTGACGGTTTCGCTTTCGGCTTGTCATCCTCCTTCGCTGTGGCGGCAGTTTCCAGGGCCGCCAGGTCGGGACATTTTCCATCGGCCGCGGCAGCCGCCGCGGCAGCGATCTGGTCGAAGAGGCGAGGGATGAAGCGTTCGGCGAGCATGAGTTTCGCCAGGACTGGCAGCTTCACATCATCACCGAAGCCGCGCGCTTCGGCCGTCCGCTGGCGCAGGACGAGGGTGTTGAGGAAGCGCTTGATCTGACGCGGGTTACCTTTGGTGCCGCTGGCCAAAATCGGGCCGATCTGGTCGCTAAGAGCGAGCGCGTTGTTCGCACGCGATGCCTTGTCGCCGAGGGCGGTTCTCACCGAGGCCGAGTCCAGCGCGCCCGAGGTCCATGGGCGCTTGAGGCGCTCGCGCGCGACGCCGATCAGGGTGTTGAACGCCGGATCGTTATCGCCGAGCTCGGCACCGACGAGCAGCAAGGTCACGTAAATACGGGTTTCGGTGTCGCCGAGAGCCGGAATGCGGAACGGGACTTGGATCAGCTTCTCAAGATAGTTGCGCGCGTAGGTCTGCGGGCCGGTCGTATCCGGCAGGTCCGGGAAATGCTTGCGCACAGCATATTCGATCATTGCCTCGTCGGCGGCGACGACGAACGCCGTCCGCGACGTGAAGACGAAGAGGCGGACCGCTTCCAAAGTCTCGATCGCGGTGTCCGGGAGGCAGCGATCGAGATCGTCGATGAGGACGACGAGCTGTTCCACACCAGCCTTTTCCAGGAGGTCGTCGAAGGCTTTTCGGAACGCGTTGATCTCCTCGGGAACGTTCGCGCTTTCACCATCCTTCTCCTTCAGAAGGCCTTTCACGCCGTCGATCGCCGATTGGACGTTATCTTTCGTGGCGAGCTTCGCCGGGTCGGAGAGGAAGCCCTCCAGCGTGCCGACGATCGCACCTATCTGATCGGGCGTCGGGATGCCCGTGAAGGCGGTGAAGGCGAGGCCCCCAGCCTTTTTCGCGACCTTGAGCCAGTCGATGCGGCGGAAGACGTCCTTTACGGCCTCGCCCGCCCTGGTCAGTGCCGGTCTCTTCTCGATCAGACCGGTGACGATCCCCTCGATCAGCGCGATCTTGGCGTCTTCGAAACCCTGGAAGCGCCATCCGTTGAACTTGAGGCAGAGCACTTTCGATTCCGACTCGAAGCCGGCTTCGATCATCTCAAGGACGCTCGACTTGCCGGCGCCCCAATCGCCATGCACGCCGATCGTTACGGGCTGGTCAGGCCGGTCCCGCAGGAGCTTAATGATCGTCGTGGCGATCGCTTCGTTGTTGAGGAGATCGACCTTGGTTTCGTTGTCAGTAAGGATCATCGGCTCCCCCGTTCTGATCAAAAAGCTCCCTCACCGGGATGAACGGACGGCCCGTCTCCGCGGCCCTGCGCACCTTGCGTTCCAGCACTTTCTTCAAAGGAATCTGGCGGTGCAGCGCGTCGTAAATGTCGCGACCGTCCATGCAGATGAGCCGCTTGCCCGAGCCGAATGCCGTCAACCCATCTGACGTGAAGCCGGTGTAACTGACGAAAAGTCCGCGCGCCCAGGCGGCCTTCTGATCAAGCTTGCCGTGGAAAACGTGAAGGTCGGCGACGCCTGTGGGCGAGGAATGCCACTTCGCCTCAAGCAGGTAAGTTTCATCGGCCAGCAGGAAACTCCCGTCTATCTGTTCGCCGGTGTTCCTGAATGGCTCGCGTGCCTTTAGTCCCGCCGCCTCGAAGCAGCGTCGAAGAAATCCTTCGAAGGCGTAACCACGCTCATGCGGTGGCAAGGCTTCCACCTGAACGAGTTCGTCGCGCAGTTCTGTGAGAAGACGCCAGTTGAAAGCTGGCTGCGGTTGGTCGCCAGCGCCGGACGGCTGGCCGGTGAGGCGGGCAAGAAGCGTCAGGTATCGGCCTTCAGCATTGAGGACCGGATCCTCTTGCCCCGTGCGCGCCAACCATTCCATGCGATGGTCCCATAGCGCTTGCAGAGTACGGGCAGCGGTCGCGTCATCAATCTTCTGAAGGAAGCAGCGCAGCCGCTTTCCCTTGGAGCCGCCGTGCTCGGCGTAGACCGGATCATCGATGTCGACATCCAACTCAGCGGCTAAGAATTGCGAGAAACTCGAATCCGAAAAATCCAGCACGTAGCCACGCCCTCGGACGAATTCCACGAGGTCGTCAATCAGGCGCAGATCAATGGAACGTATCGAGCCGATGAATCCCTCCCCGAAGGTGCCTCGTGCTATGCGTTTATTGTTTCTTGTATGGCCGCGATCTTCGCAAGTATGCCATCGAAGGGCGGCGGACTCTCATCGAACATCATTGGCGCCATGGCTCGATAATCCGCGCGTAGATCCTTCATGCGCGCCTCGTTTGGAAGGAGTCGCAGCTTCCCAGGCTGAGCGGTGTCGTAGCTTGCCCATCCCGACCGAAAGAACGTTGCCTTGTGCTTGGCGACCTGAGCGAGCAGCTCGAAGTCCGTAACCGCTGCCTTCCCCTCGTCGGTGTCGAGAAGCATAGCGAGATCGTAGTAGTGCCGCGAGAAATACTGCGGCGTCGCTGACTCAGCAGGGCGATGCGCCTCCGCGTGTAGTGCGGTCGCCTTCTCCCAGAAGGTGCGCCGCGCCGACAGCACGGTCACGCTGGTGTCGGGATCGGTGAAGAAGTCCGGATAGTCGTCTGCCGCGTAGGGGCGGATGATTTTCTCTTCCGTCGGCCAGGGATCGCCGCGTGCGCCGAGTTCAAGCTTCACCCGCGGGGTAATGTAAGCCATGCCCTCATATTCGGTGGCAGGCAGCGCCGTCGGGTACTGGAAGTTGACCGTCTGCGCGTCGGTGGCATCGATCTCCAGCGACCACTCGCCGTTGGCCGGCTCGCCGAGCTGTTCGACGATAGCGGCGCGGAGCGCCGGGTGGAGTTGCTCGGCGATGTGACGCTCGACGTCGCCGACGAGACCGTCGATCAGCTTGGCCGCCTGCTTCCTGCTGAGTCCCTCCTTCTCGGGATCGCGATCGCCGGTGTAGCCCAGTTCAGCCCGATCGAGCGAGAGATCGATGTCCTCCGAGAAGCGACGGATGGCCCCGAACGCCTTGGAGAGCGATGTGCCGCCCTTGAAGACGAGGGTGGACGTCGTCCCCTTTGGCAGACCAAACACACGCCTGAGGGTCCAGCAGACCCAGAAATCCTTTTCGATGATCGTGTCGGCGACACCCCGGCCTGCACCGGTCTCCCCGAAAAGGGCGGCGCGATCGTCAGCGGGGAGCAGGGCGACCTTATCCATCGATATCGACCATCGCTCCGTTGGCGATCGAGACGAGAGTAGGCCGCATCCAAGCCGGAGCCTGAAAGGCGGTCGAAGCCAATGCCTTCTTGTCGATGGCCGACAGCCGGCGCGCGGCGACTTGCACGACGTCGGCCGCCCGCACAGGGCCGACATGGCGAAGGGCCTGAACGACCGTTCCGGCAGGGCTTCCGGGGGCGATGAGATGCTTGGGCGAGGCGTGACGAAGATCAACGACGCGCTTGCCCAGCACGACGCGCCGGGAGGGACCGTCGGTCAGGTAAGTGCTTTGGGCCGGGACCTGTGTCGAAAGGCCAAGCGCGTTCGCCGCCCGCGCGCCGGCGATCTGAACCTGCGAGCCGGTCTCCCGGGCGAGCGCCCTGGCGACATCGTCGGGAGCGGGAGAGAGCGGGCCGAGCTTCGGATGCAGCTTGGGGAAGTCATAGAGCCCACGGGCGAGGCGGCGAAGCTGCCCACTCTTAACCAGCCGGGACAGCGCTTGATCGATGGACGGGCGAGCGGCGACGGCGAGGAAGTCGCTGGGCGTGAAGACGCTGCCGCGCCCGCTTGCGCGGACACGTCTCATCACTCGATCAGGAACGGATGCGGCCGGGGTTTTCATGTGTCAGAAAATAAGCTATCTTTTTCTGACATTCAAGGGGCGCCTAGGGGGGGCCGTTCAGGGGCGGCGGGTAAGTTCTTTTGGGCGCCGAAGATTGGGGTGCCCAAGACAATTAAAAAACGGGGGGGTGCTCGGTGCGGATCAAGGAAGTTCAAATCCAGAATTTTCGGCTCCTGCGCGATGTCGCGGTGGGGTTCGAAGATCGTACCACGTTGATTGTCGGCCGGAACAACAGCGGCAAAACGTCGATTGCAGAGCTGTTCCGGAGACTCCTCGGCGATAAGGTGCCATCGTTCAGGATCGAGGACTTTTCCCTAGGCTGCCACGAGTGCTTCTGGACGGCATTTGAAGCAAGCAACGCGGGGACACCTGCCCCCGACATCGTCGAACTCCTCCCATCCATCAAGATTACGATCGACATCACCTACGATATTGACGCCCCCGACCTCGGCCCGTTGAGCGAGTGCATCGTCGATCTCGATCCGGACAGCAGCGACGCAAGGCTTGTTCTTACCTATGGCCCTCGGCCAACCGCACCTGCAGCGCTCTTCACCGATCTCGCCGTCGGCGATGACGTGGCGATCAACCGCCGGAACCTGTTTCGGGCGTTGGGCAGTCGCGTCCAAGCTGCCTACGCGGCATCGCTGGAGGCCGTCGATCCTAATGATCCGACCAATCGAAAGTCGCTGGAGCCGAAAACGCTCACGACGCTCATCCGGGGCGGCTTCATAAACGCGCAGCGGGGCCTGGATGATGACACGCATCGCGAGCGGGACGTTCTGGGGAAGGTCGTGGAGGTACTCTTTCAGTCGGCGCTGACAGATCCCGTCGATCCAGAGAAGCGGACAACGGCCGAGCAGCTTAAGGAAGCCGTGGAGCAAATCCAAGGCGACCTACATGCCGGCTTCAACGCCAAGCTCACCTCACTCCTGCCGACGTTCGACCTGTTCGGCTATCCCGGCCTCTCCGATCCGGGCCTCGTTACCGAGACCAGCTTCGATGTCGAAAAGCTGCTGAACGATCACACCAAGGTTCGCTACGTCGGCGTGAACGGCATGACCCTGCCCGAAACCTACAATGGGCTCGGCGTGCGTAACCTCGTCTATATGCTGCTCCAGTTGTTACGTTTTTTCCGCGAATATCAGGCCACGCCGACCGCGGCCGGGGTGCATCTGATTTTCATCGAAGAGCCGGAGGCGCACCTGCATCCTCAGATGCAGGAGGTCTTCATCCGGCAGCTCGATCAGATCACCAGCGCCTTCGTCGCTCAGCTCAACGAGAACCGGCCGTGGCCGGTCCAGTTCGTCGTCACCACCCACTCTCCCCACATGGCGAACGAAGCGCGGTTTGAGGCCATGCGCTATTTCCTCTCCGTACCAGATGGGGAAGGCATGCGCCGTTCGGTCGTCAAGGATTTGCGTAAGGGCATGGGTGGCGCGACCGAGCCCGATCGTGAATTTCTGCATCAGTATTTGACGCTGACGCGATGTGATCTGTTCTTCGCCGACAAGGCGGTCCTTATCGAGGGCACGGCAGAGCGGATTCTGCTTCCCGCAATGATCCGCAAGACGGACAGCGCCGCCACTGGTCAACCACAGCTCGGCAGCCAGTATCTCACGGTGATGGAGGTCGGCGGCGCCTATGCCCACCGCTTCTTCGATCTTCTGTCCTTCCTCGAATTGCGTACCCTCATCATCACCGACATCGACGCGGTGAAGCCGAACGATGGCGGGAAGCGTGTCGCCGTGCCTGTTGCGGAGGGCGCGTTCACCAGCAACGGGTGCTTGAAGGCCTTGTTCGGCGACGACGTTTCGCCGGAGGCTCTGTTGGGAAAGACTGCGGCCGAAAAGACAACTGGCATTCGGCGCATCGCCTTTCAGATTCCAGAGGCCCAGGACGGACCGTGTGGCCGCAGCTTCGAGGACGCCTTCATCCTGGCCAACCCTGCGCGCTTTCCCCTTGGCGATGGCGATCGCGCGCTTGCGGCCTATGCGTTCGCCGGTGATCAGAAGAAATCTACGTTCGCGCTAGAGCACGCGATCGAGCACATCGAATGGAATGTTCCCCGATATATTGCCGAGGGACTGCGCTGGCTGGCGGAAGGCAATCCCGCCCCCGCGGAGCCGGCTCCGCCAGTCGCGGTAGAGATTGTTGCTGACGCCGCGGGCGTCGCGGTGAACGTGGCCGAGGTTGGCGACAATGGCTGAGGAAGCGGAAAGTCCCGCAGACGCCGCCGGACGCGTCGCCCTTGAGCGAATGTTTGCCTGTCTCGATGAGGGGCGCAGCTTTCGTCTGGAGGCAGGCGCTGGCGCTGGAAAGACCTACTCCCTCGACAAGGCGCTTCGTCGCCTGATCGACCGCCGGGGCGCCGAGCTTCTTCGTCGCGGCCAGCAAGTCGGCTGCATCACCTACACCAACGTCGCCAAGGACGAGATCATCTCCCGCATCCAGGCTCATCCGGCGGTGCGTCCCGAGACGATCCACGGCTTCTGCTGGTCCACCCTTCAGGACTTTCAATCGATGCTCCGCACACTTGTGCCAGCTCTTGAGGGCTGGGCCGAGCGTCTCGAACCTGTTGGCGGCATTGGAGCGCGCCGCGTCCATTACGAGCTGGGATACCCCAGCGTCGGCGACCAGCAGGTGACGCTTCGGCATGAAGACGTTCTGACGCTGATGATGCAGGCGCTTGACTATCCGAAGTTCCGATCGGTCCTGACGGCGCGTTATCCCATCCTGCTCATCGACGAATATCAGGATACCGACGCCGGTTTCGTCGATGCGATCAAGGTCTGGTTTCTGGACACGGGCCAAGGTCCGCAGCTCGGCCTGTTCGGCGATCACTGGCAGAAGATCTATGGCGAGGGCTGCGGCCTGGTCGAGCACGTAGCGCTGGAAGTGATCGACAAGAACGCGAATTTCCGATCCACCGATCCAATCGTCCAAGTTCTCAATCGAATGCGGCCGGCGCTGCCGCAAATGGTGCGTGATCCTGCGATGCCGGGCGAAGCGCGCGTGTTTCACACCAATCTCTGGCCTGGCGTCAGGCGAACCGGGCAAGGCGGCGGGCACTGGACCGGTGATACAAGCCCCGAGGCGGCCAAGGCGTATTTCGCGCACATCAAGCATAGACTTGCCGCCGACGGCTGGGACCTCGGGGTCGGGAAAACCAAGATTCTCATGCTCAGCCACAGCGTCCTTGCGCGCGAGCAGGGCTATGCGAGCATCCCGCCGATCTATGGCCAGTTTAATGATCCCTGGCTGAAGAAGGACGATCCCCACATCAAATTTCTGGCCGACCATTTGGAGCCGGCTTGCGCCGCCTTCGAGGCGAAGCGTTACGGCGAAATGTTTGGATGCTTCGGAACCGGGACGCCCAAAATCCACAAGCACGCGGACAAGGTGTCATGGACGGAGGCTATGACCGCACTGATCGCGCTGCGAACATCGGGGACGATCGGCGAGGTTGTCGATTTCATCGCCGCTCAGCCGCACATGCGCCTACCCGAGCCTGTGGAAGAAGCGGAACGACGACTGGCCGACGCCGGCCCTGAGCCGATGGAAGGGGAGTCCCGCCGCGTCACCCGGCTTCGGAAGTTGCGTGCGGTCCCCTACACGGAGCTGATCGCCCTCGACCAGTTCATCGACGGACACACACCCTTCGCCACCAAGCACGGCGTGAAGGGCGCGGAGTTCGAAAATGTGTTGGTGATCGTCGGTCGTGGGTGGAACAAGTATAATTTCGGCCAGATGCTCGAATGGATCGAGCCTGGTCCGCCCGCCGACAAGATTGAGTCCTTCGAGAACAACCGCAATCTGTTCTATGTGGCATGCTCGCGGCCGAAGGTCCGCCTAGCGATCTTGTTTACGCAGCTGCTCAGTGCAGACGCGATGGCGCGGCTCACAGCTTGGTTCGGGGCCGACAACGTTGTCGCCTTGCCGGCTGACCCCGCGGCAGTGCCTGCATGAGCCTGGACCTGCTCGACTTTGCCGGCATTGAGGAGGCTGACGCTCGGCATGTTCGAGCCGCGATCCAGCGTGGCGACAACTTCCATGGCTACATCCCTTCGGAGGCGCTCCATTTCATTGTGCGCAATTATCAGGCGCTTGGCCGGTTGCAGGTTTTGGAGCCGGCATGGCTCGATTGCTATGTCCACTCGTCGCACTTCAGCGCCTATGGGATCGAGACGATCAAGGCGATCTTCGATGCTTGTGATCGGCAGCGGCTGCGCACGCTCAAGCCTATAACGCAGATCACCGGCGACCGCGCGACGCTGTTTCGAGGATGCGCAGGGCCCGTCCACACACTAGGAATGTCGTGGACCTCCTCTCTCGATAAGGCGATCTGGTATGCTGCTCATCACGCCTCGTACTACGATCTCCCCGATTATGCGGTTTACGTCACCACCATCTCGGTCAGCGAAATCTATTGCTGCTTGGACCACTACGACCACGACTGTATAGCCCATCCGAGCTCAGCATGGCGTGTGGATATCCCGGCTGAAGAGTTCCGATTAGACAGACCTCGTTGACGACGCCGCGGACCGGGGCCGTTATGTTCGCGTATGAGAGAAGACTCTGCTATTGAAGTGACGGTACTTTCCGAAGGTTGCGAGTGGAGCACGGCTTGGTCTGCGGCGACCCTTGGGAACCCAATCGGCAGCGATAGATGCCGAAACCACGCAAAAAAATTTGCAAGGGAATTTCCTTTTAAAATCAACACCGTAGGATTTTGACGGTCCGAGCGTCGGCTTTCGATGCTGCAGATAAGAAAAAACCCAGTTAGGTCAATGACCTAAATGGGCTAAAAACAATTGAGTGGGAATGACCCACGCCTGACCGGATGCCGCCACCCGGCCTCCGACCTTCTGGTGACTGCTCCCTTAAAAGCCTGAACTGGCTCCATCACCCCCTCACCCCTTCAGGGGAGAGGGGTAAAGGCCCAGCGTTTCAAATACTCCCCCCGCCTTTCGCCTCAAATTGCTCCATCCCATCGACCCTTTGCGAGGCCGATCGCGATGAAGCGGTCGAGGGAAGAGCGCTGTTTTAGAGCATGTCTCCCGAAAGTGGCCCCGGTTTCGGGACAAAGACATGCGGAAAAAACAAAAGGAGTTAAAGCGCAGGGAGCAGATCTGAAAGATCGCGACGCGCTTTAGGCGCGCTCCGTCGGCAATGCGCGCCCACCGCTTTGATCTGCCGATAAAACCTGATCCTCCGAACGGGGCAGCGCCCGCCGTGTTTCTGGCATGCGAGCATCGGACCGAAAACTGCACTCACGGTTTTCGGGCAATCCGATGCGTAAACAAGGGATTAGAGCGGCAATTTGCGTTCGACAGAACGCACGCCGCTCTGACGCCGGCTGGCCCGGACAAGCCGGGCAATGACGACAAGAGACGATAGTCTATCGGTGCGAGCGCACGCCGCTCTCAGGGCTTTTTAGCATCATCATGGTTTTCTCTGCAGGCCGGTTGACTCCATAGAACCAAAACGATAAACGTTTAACAGAAGAAGAAAAACGTTTAACGGCAAGATAAATGTCGAAAGTGACGATCAGGGAGGTTGCGGAGCGCGCAGGCGTCTCCATTGCAACGGTGTCCAATGTTCTGACCGGCCGAAAGGCGGTCACCGCCGATCTTGCGACGCGCGTCAATGAGGCTGCCCGCGAGCTGAACTATCAGGTGGACCGCGCCGCCTCGCAATTGCGATCCGGCCGCACCCAGGTCATCGGTGTGCTCGTCCCCAATTTCAACGACACGTTTTTCACCTCTCTCGTGTCGCGCATTGAGAGCCTAGCCGCCGCAGAGGATTATCAGGTCGTTGTCGTGTCGGCGCAGGACGATCCCGATATCGAGGCGGCGCGTCTGGAAGCGCTGATGGGGTGGCGCCCTTCGGGCATCATTGCCGTGCCCGCGACCAATACGCCTCCCGCCTTGCTGTGCCGAGAAGTGGGAAAGCTCCCCATCATGCTGGTCGACCGTGTCGGTCAGGATGGTCTTGGTTTCGATACGGTCACCGTGGACAACCACGCGGCGGGGTGCATGGCGGCCGAACACCTGCTCGATCACGGCCACACATCCATTGCCATTGCCTCCTCGGTCAGCGCCTTCCGCCCGATCCGCGAACGTATCGCTGGGGTGGCCGATAGCTGCCGCCGTCGCGGCGCAGCGGCCCCTCAGATCATCGAGGTGGGCATCGATCACGAGCGCGGCGCCGATATTCTGTGTGACTGGCTCGAGACAAATCCCAATCCCACGGCTCTGGTGGCCATGACCAACGTCACCACCCTGGCCGCCTTGTCTGCGCTGGCGCGGCGCGGGCTCGACATTCCCGATGCCGTCTCGCTGATCGGTTTTGACGATTATGCCTGGATGACGGCGCGAAAAGTGCCGCTGACGGCGGTGCGGCAACCCATCGAAGAGATCGCCGACCGGGCGTGGGGCCATCTGTTTTCGCGCATCCAGGGCGAAGCAATCGGGATGGAAAACATCGTGCTGCCAGCCAGCCTTCAGGTGCGCAGCTCGGTCGCGCGTCTGGGCTGAACATGTCCAGAGGATCAGACCGAAAAGTGTATTCGCGGTTTCGGGTCATCCGACGCGTGAACAAGGGATTGGAGCGGCAATTTGCGTTCGACAGAACGCACCCCGCTCTCGGTGCCGCCTGCCATGCGGGCGGTGGGAGAATTACATGAAAACCTCGTCTCTTTGGCGCATGATGCCGTTACTGGCACCGACCCAATTGCTGCTGATCAGCGTTATCGTCATTCCCTCGATCTATGTGGTCTGGCTCAGCTTTCACGCCTCCACCTACGGCCAGGCGGCCACCTTTGTCGGCATCGAGAACTATATCCGCGTTCTCGGCGATCCGGGCTTTCACAGCGCCTTGTGGAACACGGTCGTTCTGGTTGTGGTCGCGGTCCATCTCGAGCTGTTGATCGCGCTCGGCATGGCCCTGCTGTTCAACTCGGGTCTGTGGGGACGGCGCTTTCTGCTCGTTGCGGTTCTCGCGCCTTACGCGGTGTCCGAAGTGGTTGCCGTGGCCATGTGGCGGTTCCTGTTCGACCAGGGGGTGGGGCCGATCACCGTGCTTCTCAACGCCCTCGGCCTTCCGGCGCTGGAATGGTCATATGAGCCAAGCCACGCCATGATCATGATCGCCGTGCTGACGATCTGGATGCACTTGCCCTTCACCTTCGTCATCCTCTACGCCGCGCGGCTGGCCCTGCCGTCCGATCTCTACGAGGCGGCGCGTATTGATGGCGCGACCCGCCTGCAAAGCTTTCGCCGGGTAACCATGCCACTGCTGGGGCCGGCGATCCTTGTGGCGCTGCTCTTTCGCTACATCTTCGCTTTTCGCATGTTTTCCGAGGTCTGGCTGCTCACCGGCGGTGGCCCGGCGCGCACCACCGAAGTCGTCGCGGTCTATCTCTATCAGGAAGCCTTCACCTACAGCGCCTTTGGTCCTGCCTCGGCAACGGCCTGGATCATGGTGGCCGTCTCCATGCTGCTCGCTTCCGGCTACATCCTTCTTCTTCGCAGGCAGGTAAAAAATGCGGCTTGAACGGTTTCTCGTAAACGCGGGGAAGACGCTGGCAGTGGTCATGATCCTGCTCTGGTCGCTGTTCCCGATCATTTTCATCATCAGCTCGTCCTTCAAGCCGGGACGGGAGATTTTCGCGGTGCCGCCGCAATGGCTGTTCGCCCCGACATTCGATCACTATGTGACGCTGTGGCAGCGCTGGAGCATCTTCTTTCAGGGCCTGTTTAATTCGACCATCGTCACCATCGGCGCCGCCTCTATCGCGGTGATAGCCTCAACCTGTGCCGGCTATGTCTATTCGCGCACCTCAAGCCGCTTTCTCAATGCCTCGCTGGTGTTCCTGATCGCGGTGCGGCTCATTCCTCCGATCGTGGTCACGCTGCCGCTGTTCCCGATCGTCAACAATCTGGGTCTTGCCGATACCCATTTCGTCCTGTCGGTGCTCTACGCCACGTTCTTCGTGTCGCTGGGCACGGTGCTGATGCGCACCTTCATCGATCAGATCCCGCGTGAACTGGACGAAGCCGCCTCCATGGATGGCGCCACCATGCCGGTGATCCTGTGGAAGGTCATCACGCCGCTGGCTGCGCCCGGCATTCTGGCGGTGGCGGTGTTCGTGGTTGTGTTCGCCTGGAACGAGTTTCTTTTCGCCTTCATCTTCACCAGCACCCGGGCCAAGACCGCGCCCCTGGTGATCTCGGAGATGATCGGCTCCATCGAGGGCGTGGATTGGGGCGTTCTGTTCGCCGCCTCCACCGTCCAACTGCTTCCCGTGTTGCTCTTCGTCATGGCCATGAACCGCTACCTGGTGGCGGGCCTGACTTCGGGCGCCACCAAGGGATGAGCCTGTCCGGCCGGGTCTGCCCGGTCGGCAAAATCCAAAGTCTGTAAATGGGAGGACTATCATGTCGTATGAAACCGCATTCCGCCTGAACCGCCGCACGTTCCTTGGAGGCGCCGTCAGCGGCCTCGCCTTGATGGCAGCCGGACCGGCCTTCGCCCAGGGCAAGACCTTGCAGGTGCTGAGCCACCGCGTTCACCAGACCTCGCTGGGCGAAGGTGACGCAGATATGCTGGCGGCCTGGAAAGCCGAAAACAATGCCGACGTGATGTTCACCACGCTCGACTCCAATCCCCTGATGGATCGCCTGTTCCGGGAAGCCAGCCTGGCCCAGACCGATTTCTCCGTCGGCTATATGGTCGATAATCGTCCGACCAGCGAGAACGCGACCTTGTTCGAGGACTTGCGGGCCTATCAGGATGCCGATCCGATCGAAGATTTCGACGATATCGCGCCGGGCCTCGTTCAGGGCATGACCATTGATGGCCGGTTGATTGGCATCCCGGTCCGCACGGCAACCCAGGGTCTGTTCTACAACGAAGAATTGCTGGCCGATGCCGGGTTCGATGGCCCGGCCAAGACGCTGGAAGAACTGGTCGAGCAATGCGTTGCCATCTCGGCAAAGGGCAGGGCGACCGGCATGATTCTCGCCTCCGATCTTGCCGTGTTCCCGGTGATGTTCGCGCGTGCCTTTGGCGGGGATTATATCAGCCAGGATTTCACCCTGCTGCCCGATCCGGCGGCGATGGAAAAGGCCCTGACGGTGCTGGCCGACATGTTCTCGCGTGGCGCGCTGCCGCGCAGCTATGCGACCAACAAGGGCGAAGAGCTCCTCACCTGGATGCAGCAGGGCCGCGCCGCCTATTCCGTGCTGCCCTTCGCCCGCATGGGCCAGCTCGCAGATCCCGCGCTGACCGAATATGCCGGCAAGATCAAGGTCACGGCTTTCCCCGGTTCGGAAACCCTTGCGGCCGACACCGCGATGTCCTCGGTCGTCGAAGCCTGGGCCATGACCATCCCGGCCAATGCGGTCGATAAGGAGCTGGCCTGGAGCTATATCAAGGAGGTTTCCTCAAGGAAGAATACGTTGGGCATGGCGCTGAATGGCAACGGGCCGGCGCGTGTCTCGACCTTCCTTGATCCCGAACTGACCAGCAAGAACGATTTCGCCCACATTGAATCCGAGGTTCTGGCCAATGCGCGTGGCGCGTTCCCGCCCTTTGGCGAGGCCGCGCGCGCGCAGCAATTGTTCCTCGAAGAGGTTCAGCTCACGGTTCTGGGCCGCAAGTCTCCCGCCGATGCGGTGGCCGCGATCCAGTCGCGCATTCAGCCGCTTCTGCCGGCCTGACGCTAATCGCTGGAGGCGGAATTCCGTCTCCAGCGCACTTCTGACGCTCCCCGATTTCAGGATTTGATCATGTCCACGCCCCTCAGCTTTACCGAACCCGCGCGCGAAATCCCTGTTGCAGCCGAATATGATGTTCTCGTCGTGGGGGGTGGCCCATCCGGCCTCACCGCGGCGCTGGCTGCTGCCGAAGACGGCATGAAGGTGGGCCTGCTCGAAAGCCGCAGCTTTGTGGGTGGAAACATGACCATCGGCCTGCCGGTTCTGGGCTTTCTGGGGCAGAAGGGCAACCAGGTCATTTACGGCCTGCCGCAGAAATTCATCGACCGCCTCAAGGAGCGTGACGCGGCCTCCGAGCATCGTCCATGTCCGCTGCATATGGGCATCACTTTGGTCGAGCCCGAAGCAGTCAAGACCGTCGGCCTCGAGATGCTGACCGAAGCCGGGGTGGACGTGCAGTTCTACACCTTCGTGGCCGGCGTCATCATGAGCGATGACGAACGCACCATTCGCGGCGTCGTCACCGAGAGCAAGAGCGGCCGCAGCGCTGTTGTCGGCAAGATCGTCATCGACTGCACCGGCGATGCCGATGTGGCCTACCGTGCCGGCGTCGGCACTGAAAAGGGCAATGAGAACGGCGGTATGCAGCCGCCGACGCTGATGTTCTGCCTGGCCAATGTCGATACCGAAAAGCTGCGCACCTCCATCGCCGTGGAAAAGCGCACCTATCTCACCGATTTCATTCCCGCCGAATATTTCGGCCAGAACAACCAGTTCATCGTGGTCGGCCTGCGCGAGCTGATCGCCAAGGCGCGGGCCGAGCGCAATCTCGACATTCCGAACGAGCGCACCATCATCATCACCGGCCTCAAAAAGGGTGAGGTCTGGATCAACATGACCCGCGTTGCCGGCACGGACGGCACGGATGCGCGGTCGCTGACCGAGGGCGAAATCATCGGTCGCCGTCAGATTGATGACATCATCGAATATCTGATCAATTACGTGCCCGGCTTTGAAGATGCCCATTTCGCCCGAACCGCCCCGTTCCTGGGCATTCGCGAGACAAGGCGCATCGTGGGGCTCTACACGATGAACGAGCAGGACGTTCTGGGTTGCCGCCACTTCCCCGACGCCATCGCCGTGGCCTCCTATCCGATCGATATCCATCGCCCTGGCGATGAAGGCTGCACCCTGATCTGGTGCGGCGACTGTTACGACATTCCCTACCGCTCGCTGCTGCCCCAGAATATCGACAACCTCATCGTGGCCGGGCGCTCCATCTCGGCAACCCACGAAGCCATGGGCGCCATCCGCGTCATGGCCACCTGCATGGCGATGGGTGAAGCCGCCGGCCGCGCCGCTGCCATTGCGGTCAGCCAGGACATTCGGCCGGCCGAGGTCGATGCCCACCAATTGCGCCGGCAATTGCTTGAAAAGGGCGCCTATCTGCGCGGGCTGGAGGGCGAGCGCCTGACGCCCGAGACCGAACACGTATCCGTTCCGGCCTGATGGCCCATACCGGGGGCTCCGGCCCCCGGTTTTGCGTGTTGCGACAGGAGATAAGCCATGGCTCGTTTGAAGCTGAGCGGCATCAAGAAGAATTTTGCTGGGGTGGACGTCATCAAAGGCGTCGATCTGGACATTGAGGATGGCGAATTCGTCGTGTTCGTGGGGCCCTCCGGATGCGGCAAGTCCACCCTTCTGCGGCTGATCGCCGGGCTGGACGAGATCAGCGTCGGCACGCTCGAACTCAATGGCAAGGTCAGCAATGACGTGCCCTCCCGCGATCGTGGCATTGCCATGGTGTTCCAGAGCTATGCGCTCTATCCGCACCTCACCGTCGCCCAGAATATGGGCTTCAGCCTTTCTCTGCGCAAAACCCCTAAGGCCGAGATCGAGGAGAAGGTGAATCAGGCGGCAAAAATCCTGCAGCTCGATCACCTGCTGGAGCGCAAGCCCAGTCAGCTTTCCGGTGGACAGCGCCAGCGTGTCGCCATTGGCCGCGCCATCGTCCGGCAGCCCTCGATCTTCCTGTTCGACGAGCCGCTGTCCAATCTGGATGCCGCCCTGCGCATGGACACACGAGCCGAAATCGCCAAGCTCCACCGCGATTTTGCCGCCACCATGATCTACGTCACCCACGATCAGGTCGAGGCGATGACGCTGGCCGACAAGATCGTCGTGCTCAATGGCGGCCTTGTGCAGCAGGTCGGCGCGCCGATGGAGCTTTACGAGAACCCGTGCAATCCGTTCGTTGCCGGGTTCATCGGTTCGCCCAAGATGAACCTGTTCGAGACGCGTGTGACCGCGCTCGACGGCGCAATGGCCACGCTCGATCTTCTTGGAGTGCCGGTTTCGGTTCCGGCAAGACGCGTCTCAGCTCCCGGCGCTGCTATTTTCGGCCTCCGCCCACAGGCCCTCTCGCTCAATGCCGGACCTTTCAGCTTCAGCGGTCAGGTTTCGCTCATCGAACGCATGGGGCCGGAGACGGTCATCAATCTGCTTCTGCCCGGCGGCAAGACCCTTATCGCCGTACTGCCCGGCAATGCGGATCTGCGCTTGGACCAGAGCGTCACGCTCTTCTTTGCCGCGGAAGACATTCATCTTTTCCCCGCCGACACCAAAAACTAGGAACAATAACGACAATGGCACAAAATCTGGCGGGCAAGAGCGCGGCAATCACTGGCGCGGGATCGGGTATTGGCCTTGAATGCGCCAGGCATCTCGTCGCTGCCGGGGTCCGGACTTTTCTGGTGGACCGCAATGGCGAGGCCCTGAAACGCTCGGCCGCCGAACTGGGCGAGCTGGCTATTCCCCTCGAGGTCGATCTGCTGCAGCCTCAGAGTGTGGCGAGCATGCTGCCCCGTATTCTGCAACACACCGACACGCTCGATATCTTCCACGCCAATGCGGGGGCCTATGTGGGCGGCCCAATCGTCGAGGGCGATCCCGATGCCTGGGATCGGATGCTCAACCTCAATATCAATGCGGTGTTTCGTTCCGTTCACGCGGTGATCGGCCACATGGCGGAGCGCGGTTCCGGCGATATCGTCGTCACCTCTTCGGTGGCCGGCGTGGTGCCGGTGCTGTGGGAGCCGATCTACACGGCCTCGAAACACGCTGTTCAGGCCTTTGTTCACACCGTTCGCCGGCAGGTTGCCGAAAAAGGCATCCGGGTTGGCGCGGTGCTGCCCGGCCCGGTCGTGACCCCGCTGATCGATGACTGGCCCAAGGCCAAGCTGGAAGAGGCGCTGGCCACTGGCAGTCTGATGCAGGCCGATGAAGTCGCCGAAGCTGTGATGTTCATGCTCACGCGCAACCCGATGGTCACCATTCGTGACCTCGTCATCGTGCCGCGCAGCCTCGATCTATAGGACAGCTCATGATGCCCTGCTTCATCGGCATAGACGTCGGCACCGGCTCTGCCCGCGCCGGCATTTTCGACGCCCATGGCAACAGCCTCGCAGCCGCGAGCCGGCCAATCCGAACCTGGCGGCCCGAACCCCTGCATGCCGAGCAATCGAGCCGCGATATCTGGCAGGCGGTCTGTGAGGCTGTGAAGGAGAGCCTTCAGATTGCCGGCCTCGCGGCCGAAGCCATTGCCGGCATCGGGTTTGACGCAACCTGTTCGCTTGTGGTTCTCGATGGAGAGGGGCGCCCCGTCGCGGTGAACAGCGATGGCGATGATGATCGCAACATCATTCTGTGGATGGATCAGCGGGCGCAGGACGAGGCCGAAGAGATCAATGGATCCGGGTCCGGTGTGCTTGATTACGTGGGAGGGAGAATTTCTCCGGAAATGGAGACGCCAAAGATCCTCTGGCTGTCCCGTCACCTTCCTCAAACTCTCGACCGGGCGCGCCATTTTCTTGATCTGGCGGATTTCTTGACCTTCCGGGCCACCGGCAGTCTCACGCGGTCCACATGCACGCTAACCTGCAAATGGACCTATCTGGCCCATGAGAAGCGGTGGGACCGCGACTATTTCGAAACGATCGGCCTGGGTGTGCTGGCCGGAAACGACTTTGCGAGGATCGGCTCCAGCGTGACCGCTCCCGGAACCCCACTGGCAAATGGCCTGACCGAAGCGGCGGCGGCGGAACTCGGGCTCATCCCGGGCACGGCGGTCGGTGTCGGCATGATCGATGCGCATGCGGGCGCCATTGGTACACTTGGGGCAGAGGGCCTTGCCGGCGATATCGGAGCGCGGCTTGCCTATGTGTTCGGCACCTCGGCGTGTACGCTCAATGTCACCGCCGAGCCGGCCTTCGTCCCCGGTGTCTGGGGCCCCTATTTTGAGGCGCTCCTGCCCGGTCTGTGGCTGAATGAAGGTGGCCAGTCCGCTGCCGGCGCGGCCATCGATCACCTCGTTCTCTGTCATCCCTTCGCCCCGGCGGCCCAACTTATGTCCGCCGAGGCGGGCCTGAGCCTGACCCAATGGCTGGAAAGCCGCGCGCAGGGCGTGCTTGCCGAAATTTCGTCGGCTGAATGGGTCAGGGGCATGCATATTGTCCCTGAATTCATCGGCAACCGTGCCCCCTTTGCCGATCCTTCCGCCAGAGCGATCATGGCTGGGCTTGGAATGGAAGCAGATGAGGCAAGCCTGGTCCGCCTTTACATCGCGGGCGTTCTGTCCATCGGCTACGGACTGCGGCAAATTCTGGAGGCACTGGCCGGCAAGGGTGTAACCATCGACAGCGTGGTGATCAGCGGTGGCGCCGCGCGGAGCCGGCTGGTGCGCAGGCTTCTGGCCGATGCGGCCAATATCGACATCGGCACGGTCAGAACCGATGAGCCGGTTCTGCTCGGCGCCGCCATGCTTGGTGCCATGGCCTCGGGACATGCGCCGAGCCTGCAAGTGGCGATGAAGACGATGTCCCGCGTCGATGAAATCGTCAGCCCCTCCGAACCGGATCGGGCCGCCCATGCCCGGCGTTTCCAAAGCTTTTCCCGCTTGCAGGCCGCCTATCGCGATATGCGCGATCACTAAGCATGTCTCCCGAAGTGGCCCCAGGTTTCGGGATCAAGACATGCGGCAAAACAAAGAGCTAAAGCGCAGGGAGCGGATCTGAAAGAAACGCGACGCGCTTGAGATCATGTCTTCCGAAAGGGGGAACCGGTTTCGGGGGGGGGGAAGATGCCAAAATCAAGAGCTGAAGCATCGGATGATCCGAAAACTGTCCTCCCGGTTTTCGGATCATCCGATGCGTAAACGCGCCGCTCTAGTTTTCCCGTTCTATTGGAGACGATCATGCAATCCGCACTGTCCGATGCCGCGCGAGCAACTCTGTTGCAGCCACCCAAAGGTCGCATAAGGGCCGTTCTCGATACCGATACATTCAATGAGATCGATGATCAGTTCGCCCTGACACAGCTTCTGCTTTCCAGCGACCGGATTACCACCGAAGCGATCTACGCCGCGCCGTTCCACAATGCGCGCTCCGATAGTGCCGGGCATGGGATGGAACTGAGCTATGCCGAAATCCTGCGCCTGCTGGACCGTCTTGGCCGCAGCGCGGAGGGGTTTGTCTATCGCGGCGTCACCGAATTCGTGGGGCCGCACAAACAGGCCCGCGATGCCGAGGCCGTTGACGATCTCATCCGTCGCGCGCGTGCGTCCAGCCCGCAAGACCCGCTCTATATCATCGCCATAGCCGCCATCAGCACAATCGCCTCGGCTTTGCTCAAAGCCCCGGACATTATCGACCGCGTGGTTGTGGTCTGGCTCGGCGGGCATGCCCTCGAATGGCCGGACCTGCAGGAATTCAACCTGATCCAGGATGTGGGCGGCGCGCAGGTGCTGTTCGACTGCGCAGTTCCCCTGGTTCTGGTTCCTTGCCGCGGCGTCGCGTCCCATCTGGTGGCCACCATTCCCGAATTCGATCGCTATGTTGCCCCCGCCGGAGAAATCGGCGCATTTTTGTCGCAACGCTTCAACGAATATGGCGCCGGCCGGGCCCCGGGCTGGAGCAAGGTCATCTGGGACATGGCCGCCATCGCCTGGCTTATCGAGCCTGACTGGTGCCCCAGCATCCTTGTGCCCACCCCGATTTTGACCGACAACGCCACCTGGAGCACCGACGCAAGACGGCCCTTGATGCGCTATGTCCGGCAGATTGACCGGAACGCGGTCATGACCGATTTTTATACCAAACTGTCGGATTTTGCGCATCATGCCGGCTGAGCCTCCGGCAAATTTGCCGATTGTCAAACGTCCGCGCCTTGTCCTTTTCTCGGGGAACACGGCGAGGCCATCCGGCTCCCGCCGGCTTGCTGCGACTTTGGGCGAGGCCATATCGGCTCATCTTGATGCCGATATGCTCGCCCTCGATCTGGTCGACGCCGGCAAGAGCTTCGGTTCGGTCCTCAAAAGGGGTGAACTGCCCACCAAAGCGAAAAACGTCATTTGGGAGCTGGAAAATGCCGACGCCCTTGTCGTGGTGACGCCGGTTCACAACGGTTCTTATCCGGGGCTTTTCAAGCACTTGGTCGATTTTCTCGACCGCAGCATGATGGCAGGGAAGCCCGTATTGCTGGGTGCTTCAGGCAGCAGCCGACGCCATGCGTCGATGGTCGAAAACCAGCTCATGCCGTTGTTTGGATTTTTTCAGGCCCAGATATCAGCCTATTCCGTTGCGGAAATAGTTGGAAATCTTGCAGAGGAAAATTCCGATCCATCCGCAATAGCCGATAGGATCGGTCTGGCCGCAAAGCATTTCGCGCATATGATAAATCTCGGGCTTTCCGAGCCTGCGTCTGGCATTGACGTCTCGTCAAACTCTTCGGGTGAAGCTTTCAGCGTGCGAGCCGGCGGAACGCGGCGGGGGTGAACCCGGTATGGCGGCGGAAGACGCGGTTGAAGTGGCTTTGATCGGAAAATCCGAGCATGAGGGCGATGCCCGACAGCGGCTCGCCGCTGCTTTTGAGCAAATCCTTGGCCCTGCGCACCCCGACCTCCCAGCCCCGGTTTGGGGATAAAGACATGCGGCAAAACAAAGAGCTGAAGCGCCGGGAACCGATCTGAAAGAAACGCGCCGCGCTTTGACACCGCGAAGCTGGCTCGGTCCGGCACGTTTCCGCACCCTTCCAATTTGCATTCGAGGGGCGGCGTGGTACAGGTGCCGCCAATTTCGAAAGACCAAGAGACCGTTATGGCCGAAGACAATATCTTCCGCGAAGTCGATGAGGAACTCCGTTCCGAGCGCATGCGCACCTTGTGGCGCCGCGTCGCGCCCTTCGTCATCGGCGCCGCCATCGCCGTCGTCGCGCTGGTCGCCCTCAATGAGGGCTGGAGCTGGTACACCAACAGCCAGGCTTCCCGCTCGTCCGAAGAGCTTTATGCCGCGATCAATGCCGGTGACGATCTTGCCGCGGCCCGGGCCCACCTCGATGAGCTGGCCGCCAATGGCTCGGGCGGCTATCCCGTTCTCGCCGAATTCCGCAAGGCGTCGCTGCTGGCCGAGGCCGGCGATGCGGCAGGGGCCGTGGCCGCCTATGACGCTTTGGCCAATAGCCAGTCCAATGTTCGCCTGCGCGAGCTGGCGCTGCTGCAGGCGGCGCAGATTCTGGTCGATAGCGGCACCCTGGCCGATGTCGAGGCGCGCATCGGCACCCTGGCCAGCGACGACAATCCGATGCGCCGCGTTGCGCGCGAATTGATCGGTCTTGCCCAGTACAAGGCCGGCGACACCGCCGCCGCCGAGGCCAGTTTCGAAACCGTGCTCAACGATCCCCTGGCCCAGGGCCAGATCCGCAACCGCATGGCCTATTATCTGGCGCAGATGCTGAGCGAAGGCACCATCGCCGCCGATGCCCCGGTTGAGGGCGATGAAGCGGCGCCTGCCGCCCAATAAGGGCAGCCTGCCACCCCTGCCGCAAGGCATGGGTGGCCTGTCAACAAGGAGGGGCCATGACGGTCACCGTAGCTATTGTCGGTCGCCCCAATGTCGGCAAGTCGACCCTGTTCAATCGCCTGGTCGGGCGCAAGATCGCCCTGGTGGACGATACGCCCGGCGTCACCCGCGACCGCCGCGAGGCCGAAGGCCGCATCGCCGACCTCACTTTCCGTATTCTCGATACGGCGGGTTACGAGGACGTCAAGGACGGCAGCCTCGAGGATCGCATGCGCCAGCAGACCGAGCTGGCCATTGGGGAAGCCGATGTCATCCTGTTCATGATCGACGCCCGTGCCGGCGTCGTGCCGCTCGATCAGCGCTTTGCCCAGGTGCTGCGCAAGGCCGGCAAGGATGTGCATCTGGTCGGCAACAAGGCGGAAAGCAGCGCCGCCGAGGCGGGTCTGGTGGAAGCCTTCAAGCTCGGCTTCGGCGAGCCCATCGCGCTGTCGGCTGAACATGGCCTCGGTCTTTCCGAGCTCTATTCCATCGTCTCGGCCGCCATCGACAAGGCGGCGGCCGCCAAGGCGGCATCGGATGCGGAAGCCGCCGCCGATCTCGACCTGTTGCCCGAAGTCGATGTCGACATCACCCCCGACATGCTCGAGGGCGAGGGCGACGAGGCGACCCTGCGCTGGAACCCGCGCCGTTATCTCAACGTCGCCATTGTCGGCCGCCCCAATGCCGGCAAGTCGACCCTGGTCAACCGCATGGTGGGCGAGGATCGCGTTCTGGTCGGCCCCGAGGCCGGCATCACCCGCGACAGCATTCTCGTGCCCTGGGAATGGGAAGGGCGCACCATCAATCTGGTGGATACGGCCGGCATTCGCCGCCGCTCCCGCGTCACCGAAAAGCTCGAAAAGCTCGCGGTGGGCGACAGCCTGCGCTCGCTGCAATATGCCGAAGTGGTGGTGCTGCTGCTCGACGCCACCATTCCGTTCGAAAAGCAGGATCTGGCGCTGGCCGACCTCGTCGAACGCGAGGGCCGCGCCATGGTCATCGCGCTCAACAAATGGGATCTGATCGAGGACAAGAACGCCGCGCTGGTCGCGCTGCGCGAGGCCTGCGAGCGGCTCCTGCCGCAATTGCGCGGCATTCCGCTGGTCACGCTGTCGGGCCTCACCGGGCGCAATATCGACAAGCTGATGGACGCGATCTTCGCCGTCGAGCGCACGTGGAATTCGCATATTTCGACGGCGCGGCTCAATCGCTGGCTGGCCGGCATGGTCGAGGGGCATCCGCCGCCGGCCGTTTCCGGGCGCCGGCTCAAGCTGCGCTACATGACGCAGGCCAAGACGCGCCCGCCCAGCTTCATTCTCTTCGCCTCGCGCCCCGACGCGTTGCCGATGTCCTATCAGCGCTATCTGGTCAACGGCCTGCGCGACACTTTCGATCTGCCCGGAACCCCGATCCGCCTCTGGGTCCGCGCCGGCAGCAAGTCCAACCCCTACGACGACAAATCCAAGCGCTGATCACCTCGGGCTCATGGCCCCTGGCAGGAGCATTACCCTCCGGATGAGGCAGGGCGGGTTGGGGTGGGGCCAAACCCGCCTTATCCCCATCCGCGAATGATTTCGCCGAACGGTCTATTCATTCCGGCCAGCTTTGCCCTATAGTGCGCCGCGTCGTAGCACCCCGCCATTGGTCGCGGCGTGCCAACATTGCACTTTGTTGCTTACAGAAATCCTCATCGTCGTCGTTCTGGTTCTGGTGAACGGCGCCCTGGCCATGTCCGAGCTGGCCGTTGTCTCATCCCGTCCCGCCCGCCTCAAGGTCCTGGCCGATCAGGGCAACAAGGGCGCTGCCATGGCCATCAAACTGGCCGACAATCCGGGCCGGTTCCTTTCCTCCGTTCAGATCGGCATCACGTTGGTCGGCGTGCTGTCCGGCGCCTTTTCCGGCGCCACGCTGGGCCTGCGCCTCAGCGAATGGCTGCGTGAGATCGGCGTGCCGGCCAATATCGCCGATATCGGCGGCACCGGTGTCGTCGTCGTGCTGATCACCTATGGCACGCTGATCCTGGGCGAGCTGGTGCCCAAGCAGGTGGCCCTGCGCAATCCCGAAGGCGTCGCCTCGCGCGTCGCCCCGCCGATGACGTTCCTGGCCCTGGTGGGCACGCCCATCGTCTGGCTGCTCGATATTTCGGGCCGCACCGTGCTGCGCCTGCTGGGGCAGGGCGGTCAGGCCGAGGAATCGGTGACCGAGGAAGAGGTGCGCACCATCATCGCCGAGGCGACCTCCGCCGGCGTGCTGGAAACCGAGGAACACTCGATGATCTCGGGCGTCATGCGTCTGGCCGATCGCTCGGCCCGGGGCCTGATGACGCCGCGTCTCGACGTGGTCGTGGTCGATCTCGAGGACAGCTACGAGGAAAATCTGCAGACGCTGATCTCCTCCACCCACACGCGGGTGCTGGTGCAGGAAGGCGATGCCGATTCCATTCTCGGCGTGCTCAATCTCGCCGATCTCCTGCCGGCCCTTGCCAGTGGCCAGCAGCCCGATCTGCGCAAGCTGGCCAAGCCCGTGCCGGTCATCATGGAACATGCCGACGCGCTCGACGTCGTCGAAGCCATTCGTCAGTCCAAGGTGCAGATGGTGCTGGTGGTGGACGAATACGGCCATTTCGAAGGCATCGTCACCTTCGGCGACGTGCTTGAGGTCATCACCGGCGTCTATCATGAGGAAGCGGGCGATGACCCGGCCCTGGTGCAGCGCGAGGATGGCTCCTGGCTGGTCGCCGGCTGGATGTCGGTGGACGATTTCGGCGAGCGCTTCCGCATCGCCGTGCCCAAGGATGCGCGTTACGAAACGGTGGCCGGCTATGTCCTCGCCTGTCTCAACCATTTGCCGCGCACCGGCGAGGTGTTCGAAAGCGATGGCTGGCGTTTCGAGGTGGTCGATCTTGACGGCCATCGCATCGACAAGGTGCTGATGGCGCCGGCTGTCGTGCCCAGCTGACACTTTCTGGCAGGTCGCCCCCGGGCGGCCTGCCGTCGCCAGATCGCGCCGCGCTTTAAACCGGCAGGGCGCGCCAGCCGCCTATGCCAGGTCCATTCCGAACCACACCGTGCTTCCCACCTGGCGCTGCGGCACGAAACCGCTGCGGGTCCAGAAAGCGACGCCCCCGCTATTGCCGGCGCTGGCGCCCAGATGAATGCCGCCGACGCCATCGGCCTTCGCCTGATCCCGCCAGGCTTGCAGCAGGCGCGATCCAACCCGCTGCCCGCGCAGGCGCTCGAGAAGATTCATGTGGATATGCGCCGGATAGGCGGCGACGAGATCGGCCGGTGAGACATGTGGGCGGAGGATGGCGGCGACCCGCCCGCGGTCGGCTTCGGTGAGGCCGCTGGTGTCGGCATAACGCTGCCGCAGCGCCGGCCACCATTCCGCCTCCAGCCGCGCCGCAAAGCGCTCGGTGTCATATGTGCCCACGATATAGCCGGCAACGCCCGCCGCGTCCTCGGCCACCAGCACCCTGTCCGGTTCGAGCACGCCATAGGGCGCCGCATAAAGATGCCCGATCAGCTGCGGGTCCTTGTGCAGCGCGCTCGCATCCCTGCCGGCGTCGCCGGTCACGAGGCAGATATGATAGAGTGCCTCGAGATCGCTGCTGCGGTAGGGGCGAAGCGTCACCATGGCTTAAAGGTCGCTGAACTTGCCGGTTTCGACATTATAGAGCTTGCCGTTTTCGGCTAGTTTCGGGCTCAGCAGGTCGATCAGCTGCGGCGCGATGGCGCTGGGCTGGGGCAGGGTGTTGGGATCTTCCCCCGGCATGGCCTTGGCGCGCATCGCCGTGCGCACCGAGCCGGGATAGAAGATATTGGCCTTCACATTGGACTGGCTCAATTCGCCCGCATAGGACTTGATCATGGCGTCAAGCGCCGCCTTGCTGGCCGCGTAGAGCCCCCAGAACGGCCGGGCCGAACGGGCCGAGGACGACGACACGAACACGGCGCGTCCCGCCTCGGACTGGCGCAGCAAGAGGTCGAGCGAGCGCAACAGGCGGAAATTGGCGGTGACATTGACCGCCATCACCTTGTCGAACTCGTCCGGCTTGATATGGGGCACCGGGCTCAGCACGCCCAAAAGGCCCGCATTGGCCACCAGGCCATCGAGGTGTCCCCAGCGCTCGAAGATCGCCGCGCCCAGCCGGTCGATGGCGTCGCCGTCGCGCAGATCGAGCGGCACCAGCGTCGAGGAGGACCCTGCCTCCTGGATTTCGTCGTCCAGCTCCTCAAGCCCGCCCACGGTGCGGGCGACGGCGACGATATGGGCGCCCCGGCGCGCCGCTTCCACCGCCGCCTGATAGCCGATGCCGCGCGAGGCGCCGGTGACCAGAACGACCTTGCCTGCGAGTTCCTTGTTGTCCGTCATCAGCCGGCTTCCTTGAGCAGCGAAATCTGTTTGGGGTCGTTCATTGTCCTTCCCCCCAGATCGGTCAACTGCGTCGGATAGTCGCCGGTGAAATAGTGGTCGGTAAATTGCGGCGTTCGCGGATTGCGCGCTTCCCCGCCCACGGCGCGATAGAGCCCGTCTATGGAGAGGAACTGCAGGGAGTCCGCGCCGATGAAGCGGCACATCGCTTCGAGATCGGCATATTGATTGGCCAAGAGCTTGTCCGGGTCGGGCGTGTCGATGCCGTAATAATCCGAGTGGAAGATCATCGGGCTGGCGACGCGGATATGCACCTCGGTCGCTCCCGCCTCGCGCATCATCTGCACGATCTTCACCGAGGTGGTGCCGCGCACGATGGAATCGTCGATCAGCACCACGCGCTTGCCGGCGATTTCGGTGCGGTTGGCCGAATGTTTGAGTTTTACCCCGAAGGCGCGGATCTGCTGGGTCGGCTCGATGAAGGTGCGG
>JAHCJW010000189.1 GCA_026126125.1 Devosia sp. | reverse complement strand
CAGGTCGATGAACTGTTCAGCCGGGCGTCATCGGTGGCGCGGCCGGAGGACCGGATCAGCGCTGCGGCGCTGGCCGAAAGCATCGCGCCGCAATTCGCCGATTTTTGATCGGGGGCATTGCGCCGTTTCCTCAGTTACAGCCCCGGCGAGATGGATTGCCGGGTCAGGCCGGGCAATCCGTTTGAGGAGACCGAGGCCGCGCCGTGCGCTTCAGCTCTTTGTTTTGGCGCATGTCTCGCCGAAACCGGTTCCCCCTTTCGGGACACATGCTTTAAAAACTGAAACTGCCCTCGACCGGAACGTGGTCGCTGGGCTTGTCCCAGCCGCGGACGTCCTTGTGGACGCTGACGTCGTCGAGACGGTCGGCGGCCTGAGGCGAGAGCAGCAAATGGTCGATGCGGATGCCGGCATTGCGGCGCCAGGCGCCGGCCTGGAAATCCCAAAAGGTAAAGGCCTCGGCGCCCGTGGTGGCGCGCAGGGCATCGGTCAGGCCGAGATTGCGCAAGGCGCGGAATTTTTCGAGGCTTTCGGGCCGGTAGAGGGCGTCGCCCCACCAGGCTTGGGGATCGTGCGCGTCGATGGGGGCGGGGATGAGGTTGAAATCGCCCATCAGCACGAAGGGCTCCTCCCATTCCAGTCGCTGTTCGACGAAGCGATGCAGCCGGTCCATCCAGCGCAGCTTGTAGGGGAATTTTTCCGTATCGACGGGGTTACCGTTGGGCAAATAGATGTTGCAGACGCGGATGACGCCGCTTTCGACGGAAAACACGCCTTCGATCAGCCGCGACTGCTCGTCTTCAGGCTCGCCGGGCAGGCCGCGATGAACCTCGTCGAACTTGACCCTGGACAGCAGCGCGACGCCGTTCCAGCTCTTTTGCCCATGCGTCTCGATATTGTAGCCGAGCGCTTCGATCTCGGCGCGGGGAAACCCCTCGTCGATGGTCTTGATTTCCTGCAGGCCGACAATGTCGGGCTTTTCTTCCTCCAGCCAGCGCAGCAAAAGCTCGATGCGCGCCTTGATGCCGTTGATGTTCCAGGTGGCAATGCGCAGGGCCATGTGCGGGCTCCTCAGCCAAGATCGGCGTAGACGGCACGAATGAGCTGCTTGGGATATTGCCCGTTGCAGCCTTCGAGCGCGGTGTTGCTCATCGATACTATCGTAAGCTTGTTGAGCGGATCGACAAGCCAGGAATGGCCATAAACCCCACCCCAATTGACCGTTCCGGCCGCCGAGGGCGACTTGGCGGCGCGCGGATCGTCGATCACCGCGCCGAGATAGCCGAAGCGCTGGCCGGCCTCCTCGCGGGGCAAAGAGCCGATGCGGTTGGAAAAGGCCAGCGCCAGGGTTGGCGGGGTGATGATGGCGGGCGTGCCGGTGCGCATGGCCTCGAGGAAGCGCGCGATGTCCTGCGGGGTGCCGGCCATGCCGGCGCCGCCCGACTGGAAGGCCGTGTCGCTGAAAATGCGCGACGGCGAAAAGGTCGGGCCTTCGCCGGTTTCGTTGGGCACCATCTGCGGATCGCGCATGGGCGACGGCGGCGCGCCATCGGCATAGGGCTGGGCGAGGCGGGCGCGGTCGGCGACGAAAAACCCGGTTTTGCTCATGCCGAGCGGGCCGGTGACATGGGTGCGCACCGCGTCTTCGAGCGTGCCGCCATGGATGGCGGCGAGGGCAGCGCCGAGCACGTCGATGGCTATTGAATAGGTCCAGCCCGTGCCGGGAGCGAACAGCAGCGGCGCTGCGGCGACGCGGCTGAAATTGCTCTCGAAATCCTTCTCGCTCGGGCCAAGGCCCGTGGAGATTTCCGGATCGGAATAGGCGTAGGCGAGGCCGGCCGTGTGGGTGAGGAGGTGGTGGATGGTGATGGCGGCAACCGCGCCATCGGCAAGGCGCGGGGTGAAATAGGGCAGGTGGCGCGCCACCGGATCGTCGAGGCGCAGCAGGCCCTTGTCGATCATCGCCAGGGCGGTGGCGGCGACGATGGGCTTGGTCACCGAGGCCAGGCGGTAGATGGCGTTTTGCGCCATCGGGATGCCGGCTTCGCGGTCGAACCAGCCGGCGGTGCGGCGGATGACCTGCTCGCCGTCGCGAAAGACGATCAGCTCGGCTCCGACGATCGTGTTGCCGGCAATGGCATCATCCATCACGGCGTCGACATGCGCGCTCATGCAATCCCCCCTCGATCCTGATTGTGATTGTGGCGTCAGACCGCGAAACTGGTGCCGCAGCCGCACGAGGCGACGGCGTTGGGGTTCTTAATCTGGAAGGACTGGCCGATCAGATCGTCGACGAAGTCGATCTCGGCGCCGCCCATGAATTCGAGGCTGAGCGAATCGATCAGCACGGTGGCGTCGCCCTTGGCGAGAACCAGATCGTCCGCAGTGGGGCCTTCCTGCACGAGATTATATTCGTACTGGAAACCGGAGCAGCCGCCGCCGGCCACCGAAATGCGCAAAACCGTGCCGGCCGGCTCCTTGGCGAGAATGCGCGAGACGCGCCGGGCGGCGCGGTCGGACAGGGTGACGGCGGGGGTGTCGGCAAGGGCGGCGGTCATCTTGGTCTTCCGGGGAGTTTCCGAAGCGGTCGTAATGTCATAACGCTGGGCCTAAGATAGGCGTTGCCGACGCCGTTGCAAAGAGCCGGACGAAAACAGATGAGCGATACCGCACCCTATGCCAGCAAGCCCGAGGATTCGCCGGGGCGTCTTTATGGCACCGGGCCCAGCCCGACGCGCTCGGAATTCCAGCGCGACCGCGACCGGATCATTCATTCGACGGCGTTTCGGCGGTTGCAGCACAAGACGCAGGTTTTTCTCCATCATGAAGGGCGGCATTTTCGCAACCGGCTGACCCATACGCTGGAGGTCAGCCAGATCGCCCGCTCCATCGCGCGGGCGCTGCGGCTCAACGAGGATCTGGCGGAGGCTTTGGCGCTCAGCCACGATCTGGGGCACACCCCGTTCGGGCACGCGGGGGAGCGGGCGCTGCATCGGGCCATGGCGCCTTATGGCGGGTTCGATCACAATGTGCAGGCGCTGCGCGTGGTGACGCGCCTCGAAAACCGCTATGCCGAACATGACGGGCTCAACCTCACCTGGGAAATGCTGGAGGGAATTGTCAAACATAACGGGCCGCTGACGACGCCGGAGGGCGCGCCGGCGGGGCGCTATGTGGAGGAGGGACTGCCGGCGGGGCTGGACGAGATCGCGGCGGTTGCCGATCTGCGGCTCTCGACCCATGCCAGTCTCGAGGCGCAGGCGGCGGCGATTGCCGACGACATCGCCTATAACGCGCATGACATCGACGACGCGCTGCGGGCGGGGCTGGTGGTGCTGGAGGATTTCGTCGGCGTGCCCATGGCCGGACCGATCGTGGAGGAAGTGCTGGGGCTCTATCCCGGGGTCGCGGCAAACCGGCAGACGCATGAGGTGCAGCGGCGGATGATCACGCGGGCGGTCGAGGATGTGATCGTGACGAGCGCGGCGGCGATCGAGGCTTCCGGGGTGAAGAGCGCCGAAGCCGTGCGGGTTTTCGGTAAGACGCTGGTTACGTTTTCGCACCAGGTGGCGGTAGCGGAAAAGGGGCTAAAACGCTTCCTGTTCGAGCGGGTCTATCGGCATGAAACGGTTATGGCGCCGGTGCGCGAGAGCGAGGCGGTGGTGGAGGCGCTGTTCGCCGCCTATATGGGCGGGGCGCAGATGCCGGGACGCTGGGGCGAGGCGATAAGCGCGGCGGCAGACGACAAGCAGCGGGCGCGGGTGGCAGCAGACTTCATCGCCGGGATGACCGACCCATACGCGCTCGACGAATATCAGCGTTTGTTTGACGCTCGACCGGAATTCCGTTAACCGGCTTCCAGGTTTTCCCACGAGTTTGTCATGGATATTTTCGCCCTCTTCACCACTCGGGTCACCGAGGCGCTTCTGGCCGATTACCCGGAGCTCAACGCCGATCTGTTGTCGCGCGTTGTGGTGGAGCCCCCGCGCGATGCCGCCCATGGCGATCTTTCGACCAATGCCGCCATGGTCGTGGCCAAGCCGCTGGGCAAAAATCCGCGCGAGATCGCCGCAGGGCTGGTCGAGCGGTTCAAGGCCGACAGCGATGTGACCGCGGTCGAGGTGGCGGGGCCGGGCTTCATCAATTTCCGGCTGGCCAATCCGATCTGGCACCAGGTGCTGCGCTCGATCGGGGCGCAGAAGGATGGCTATGGCAAGTCGGATCTGGGCAGAAGCGAGCGGGTGAACGTCGAATATGTTTCGGCCAACCCGACGGGGCCGATGCATGTGGGCCATACGCGCGGCGCCGTGTTCGGCGACGCGCTGGCCTCGCTGATGGCCTATACCGGCTATGACGTGACGCGCGAATATTACATCAACGATACGGGCGGGCAGACCATCATTCTGGGTCAGTCGGCGCTGCTGCGTTATCGCCAGGCGCTGGGCGAGACGATCGAAATTCCCGCCGGCTATTATCCGGGCGACTATCTGATCGCGGTGGGCGAGGCGCTGAAGGCCGAATATGGTTCGGACCTGCTCGACAAGCCGGAGCAGGAGGCGGTGCTGATCGCCCGCGAGGCGGCCCTGAAGGTGATGATGGACCTGATCAAGGCCGATCTGGCCCTGCTCAACATCCATCACGACGTGTTCTTTTCCGAGCGCACGCTGCACGGGCAGGGCGGGGATATCCAGACCACGCTCGACTGGCTGCGCGGCGAGGGCATGGTCTATGAAGGCCGGCTCGAAGCGCCCAAGGGCAAGGCGCCCGAGGATTGGGAAGATCGCGAGCAGACCCTGTTCCGGGCCACCGATTATGGCGACGATACCGACCGGGCCCTGGTCAAGTCGGATGGCTCCTACACCTATTTCGCCGCCGACATCGCCTATCACCGCAATAAATATCTGCGCGGCTTCAAGCATATGATCAATGTGCTCGGCGCCGACCATTCGGGCTATGTCAAACGCCTGCAGGCGGCGGTGAAGGCCGTGTCGCAGGGCGAAGCGGACATGGATGTGCGCATCTGCCAGTTGGTGCGGCTCTTGAAGAACGGCGAGCCGTTCAAGATGAGCAAGCGCTCGGGCGATCTGGTGACGCTGGCCGATGTGGTCGAGGAGGTCGGCTCGGACGCCACGCGTTTCATGCTGTTGTTCCGGCGCAACGACGCGGCGATGGATTTCGACTTCGCGCTGGTCAAGGAACAGACGCGCGATAATCCGGTTTTCTATGTGCAATATGCCCATGCGCGGGCCTGCTCGATTTTCCGCACCGCGCAACGCGATGTGCCCGAGCTCGATATTTCCCCGGCGGCGCTGGCAGCAGCCGAGGTGGAGCAGCTCAGTTCGGCGGCCGATCTCGAGCTGATCCGGCTGTTGGCGGCCTGGCCGCGCACGGTTTCGGCGGCGGCCATTGCCCATGAACCGCACCGCATCGCCTTCTATGTCCATGATCTGGCGGCGGCTTTTCATAGTTTCTGGGCCAAGGGCAAGGATGATGTCGGTTTGCGGTTTGTTAACGCAACCGATCCAAAGCTGACTTTGGCTCGACTCGCGCTCGTCGATGCCGTACGCCAAGTTATTCGGAACGGCCTGGGGATTCTGGGCGTCTCGGCTCCTGAGGAGCTTTCATAATTCGGGCGTATTAGTGTGAAAACTCGCGGCAAACTCCTTAGCGGAGGGCTTGCAGCAATATAGGGGCGCTGCCCGATGACGACAGCGAAACCGAAACCTATGGCCGGACAGACCGACACCGCGGACGATCTCATTGCAGAACTGGCACGACTGATGGCGGAAGACGCCCAGTCGGACAAGCCCAAGGTCGAGACGAAACCCGTCCGCATTCCGGGTGAGCCGGGGCCGCTGGCCCAGCCCGTTGCCGCCGCCGCTCAGCCGGCTTCGGTGCCCCGCTTCGATTTCGCGCCCGCCCAGGATGGGCCGGCCGCTTCCCCGCCGCCGGTGCGGATACCGGGCCAGGCGCCATCGCCCGCCGCCGAGGCGCGGCCGCTGCCGTTCAGCTTCGAGCGCCCGCCCGCCCGGGCCGAGGCGCCGCCGCGGGTCGA
>JAHCJW010000188.1 GCA_026126125.1 Devosia sp. | reverse complement strand
CCCGGTTTCGGGATAAAGACATGCGATAAAACAAACGGTTAAAGCGCAGAGCTAATCTAAACGCGCTTTAGCCGCGGCATTTGAGATGTGAGTGTCCTCGACCTCTCACCGCAAAAAATAAAACCGCCGCGCCACGATATGGTCGCGCAGCGCCTGCGCCGGCAGCTTTCCCGTCAGCGCCGCCACCACCCGCTCCGTGTCGGCCACGGCGCTGGCGTCCACCACCACGCGTGAGAACGGCGGCCGCAGCCCCTGCCGGGCCGCTTCGAGCAGATTGAACAGCAGCGCCCGCACATCCGTCTGCGCCGCGCAGGCAACGCAGGTCTGTCCGTCGGCATGGCCATGCCCCGAATTGGCGGCGAGGCGGATCAGCGCCGTATCGGGATCGAGCCCCGCAAAGCGTCCGGGCTCGGTGACCAATGTGACGGGAATAGGCTCGATAGGGGTCATCTTTTCTTGGGGCAGAACCCCCTCCCTGTTCCGCCCCGCAAGGGGGAGGGCTCCCCCGCGCCGGAACCTTACTCCGCCGCCACCTTGCCCGGCATATAGTTCAGGATCGGCCCCAGCCAGCGCTCGACCTCTTCGACCGCCATGCCCTTGCGCTGGGCATAGTCGTGCACCTGGTCGCGCTCCACCTTGGCGACGCCGAAATAATAGGCGTCCGGGTGGGCGAAATAGAGCCCCGATACCGACGAGCCGGGCCACATGGCATAGCTCTCGGTCAGTTCCACCCCGACCGTATTCTTGGCGTCGAGCAGGCGGAACAGCGTGGTCTTTTCGGTGTGGTCGGGCTGGGCCGGATAGCCCGGCGCCGGGCGGATGCCGCGATATTCTTCCATGATGATCTGGTCAGGCGTCAGCGTTTCGTCGGCCGCATAACCCCAAAGCTCGCGCCGCACTTTCAAATGCATGAATTCGGCCAGCGTTTCGGCATAGCGGTCGGCCAGGGCCTTGACCAGAATGGAGGAATAATCGTCATTGGCGCGCTCGAACCGCTCGGCGATGGCCACTTCCTCGATGCCGGCAGTAACCACGAAGCCCCCCAGATAGTCCGGCTTGCCGGTATCGAGCGGCGCCACGAAATCGGCCAGCGCCATATTCGCCTTGCCGTCGCGCTTGCTCAGCTGCTGGCGCAGCGTGAACAATGTCGCCAATTCCTCGCTGCGGTCATCGCCGGTGAACAGGCGCACATCGTCGCCCACCGCATTGGCCGGCCAGAACCCGACCACGGCCTTGGGCACGAACCATTTCTCGTCGATGATCTGCCGGAGCATTTTCTGCGCATCGGCCCACAGCGCCCGCGCCGCTTCGCCCTGCTTCTCGTCTTCGAGAATGGCCGGATAGCGCCCCCTGAGTTCCCAGGTCTGGAAGAAGGGCGTCCAGTCGATATAGTCCGCCAATTCGCCGAGGTCGAAATCGGTAAAGACGCGCGTACCGGTAAAGCTCGGCCTGGGTGGCTCATAGCCGGCCCAGTCGGGCTTGAAGGCATTGGCTCGGGCCGCTGCCAGCGGCAGGCGCTTCTTTTCGGCTTCCGCCCGCTCATGCGCCGCCGCCGCCTTGGCGTATTCGGCGCGGATCTGCTCGATAAAGCCGGGCCGGGTCTCGTCCGAAAGCAGGTTCGACACCACGCCCACGGCGCGGCTCGCATCGTTGACATGCACGGCCTGGCCGCGCGCATAGCGCGGATGGATCTTCACCGCCGTATGCACGCGGCTGGTGGTCGCCCCGCCGATCAGCAGCGGAATGTCGAACCCCTCGCGCTCCATTTCGGCCGCCACATGCACCATTTCGTCCAGCGATGGCGTGATCAGGCCCGAAAGCCCGATGATATCGACCTGTTCCGCGCGCGCCGTCTCGAGAATTTTCTGCGTCGGCACCATGACGCCCAGATCGACGATTTCGTAATTGTTGCAGGCCAGCACGACGCCGACGATGTTCTTGCCGATGTCGTGCACATCGCCCTTGACCGTCGCCATCAGCACCTTGCCGGCGCTCTGGCGGCCGCCGACATCGCCATTGGCGGCCTTTTCTTCTTCCATGAAGGGCAGGAGATAGGCCACGGCCTGCTTCATCACCCGGGCCGATTTCACCACCTGCGGCAGGAACATCTTGCCCGAGCCGAACAGATCGCCGACCACGTTCATCCCCGCCATCAGCGGGCCCTCGATGACGTGCAGCGGCCGTTCGGCCTGCTGGCGCGCCAGCTCGGTATCCGCCTCGATGAACTCGGTCACGCCATTGACCAGCGCATGGGTGATGCGCTCATTGACCGCCAGCTCGCGCCAGCTCATGTCCTTGGCCTTGCCGGCCCCGCCGCCCTGGCCCTTGTAGCGTTCGGCGATTTCCAGCATGCGGTCGGTCGAGTCGGTGCGGCGATTGAGGATCACGTCCTCGCAGGCGTCGCGCAAATCTTTGTCGATCGTCTCATACACCGCCAGCTGCCCGGCATTGACGATGCCCATGTCCATGCCGTTCTGAATGGCATAGTAGAGGAACACGGCGTGCATCGCTTCGCGCACCGGCTCATTGCCGCGGAACGAGAACGACAGGTTGGAAATCCCGCCCGAAATATGCACATGGGGCAGGGTGTCGGTGATCTCTTTGGTCGCCTCGATGAAATCGACGCCGTAATTATTGTGCTCTTCGATGCCCGTCGCCACGGCGAACACATTGGGATCGAAGATGATGTCTTCCGCCGGCAGGCCGACCACTTCGGTCAGGATCTTGTAGGCGCGCGTGCAGATTTCCACCTTGCGCTGCTTGGTGTCGGCCTGTCCGGTTTCATCGAACGCCATCACCACCACGGCGGCGCCATAGGCCCTGACCAGCTTGGCGTGATGGATAAACTGTTCCTCGCCTTCCTTGAGCGAGATGGAATTGACCAGCGCCTTGCCCTGCACGCATTTGAGGCCGGCCTCGATCACCTCCCATTTGGAGCTGTCGATCATCAGCGGCACCTTGGCGATGTCGGGTTCGGCCGCCAGCAGGTTGAGGAAGTCGATCATCACCTGTTTGGAGTCGATCAGGCCCTCATCCATGTTGATGTCGATGACCTGGGCGCCATTGACCACCTGGTCGCGCGCCACCTCCAGCGCGGCGGTGTAGTCGCCGGCGGTGATCAGTTTGCGAAACCGGGCCGAGCCGGTGACGTTGGTGCGCTCGCCGACATTGACGAAGGGAATGTCCTTGGTCAGCGTGAACGGCTCGAGCCCCGACAGGCGCAGCAGCTTTTCCGCTTCGGGAACCGCGCGCGGCTGGTGCCGGGACACGGCCTCGGCGATGGCCCGGATATGGTCCGGCGTCGAGCCGCAACAGCCGCCGACGATGTTGACATAGCCCGAGGCGGCGAAATCCTCGATCTGCTGGGCCATGAATTCGGGGCTTTCGTCATATTGCCCGAAGGCATTGGGCAGGCCGGCATTGGGATAGGCGCAGATGAACGTATTGGCGGTGTCCGACAATTCGGCCAGATGCGCGCGCATCGCATTGGCGCCCAGCGCGCAGTTGAGCCCGATGGTCAGGGGATTGGCGTGGCGCACCGAATACCAGAAGGCGGTCGGCGTCTGCCCGGACAGCGTCCGGCCCGAAAGGTCGGTGATCGTGCCCGAGATCATGATCGGCACGTCGATGCCGCGCTCCTCGAACAATTGCCGCGCCGCGAAGATACCGGCCTTGGTATTGAGCGTGTCGGTGATCGTCTCGAACAGCAACAAATCCGCGCCCGCATCCAGGAGGCCCCGAATGGCCTCGGCATAGGCGTCGCGCAACTGATCGAAGGTGATCGAGCGATAGCCGGGGCTGGTCACATCGGTCGACATCGACGAGGTCTTGGTCGTCGGTCCGATCGCGCCGGCAACGAAGCGCCGCCGTCCGTCCTCGGCTTCCGCCCGCAGCGCGGCGCGGCGCGCCACGAGAACGCCCTGATAGTTGATGTCGTAGACCGCGCTTTCGCAGCCATAATCGGCCTGCGCCACCGAGGTCGCCGAAAAGGTGTTGGTCTCGACGATATCCGCTCCCGCCATGAAATAGGCGTAGTGGATATCCTCGATCATCTTCGGCTCGGTGATCACCAGAAGATCGTTATTGCCCTTGAGCGGGTGGGCCCAGTCCTTGAACCGCTCGCCGCGAAAGTTATCCTCGCTCAGGCCGAGCCGCTGGATCATGGTACCCATGGCGCCGTCGAGGATCAGGATGCGCTCACCCATCGCCTTGGCCAGCGCAGTGCGCACCTCGGTCCAGTCGGGCAGGGCTTGGGTGGGGTCGATCCGGTCGGACGAGGGGCTCATGCCATCCTCACTTTCAGTGTTAGGCCAGCGCGAACAACGCTTTCACGCATCACATAAAGATATCTTTATATCAGTCAAGCGCCAAGGTGGCGTGGGCTGTTTTCGTCACCCTTTGCGCAAAATGCCATGCTCGGTGCTAACAGTGTGTTGGCGTTAAGACCGCCTAAACCAACAAAATGACAACTTACGGAAAATTGCACGCATTGGGTCTACCATGCGCTGCCGATAATTCTCGCGAGTTGAGTATAGAGTACCGTGACGTTCCCTTGGCGCAACGCTGTCCGAACCATGGCCCTTGCTGCCTTGATTGCCCCAATGATCTCCGCCTGCATGGGTGGAGGAGGTGGCCTCGGCGCAACCGTAAAACGCGGTGCCTTCACCTCCAAGGAATATGGTGTCGCCGTTTCGCCGCGCGTCACCGCCAATCCCAATCCCCCCAAGGGCGGCGGCCGCTATCAGGTTGGCCAGCCCTATACGGTGCGCGGAAAAACCTATGTGCCGCAACATGATCCGAGCTATGTGGCCTCCGGCACCGCCTCCTGGTACGGCTCCGATTTCCACGGTCGCCGCACCGCCAATGGCGAGATTTTCTCCGCCAACGCCATCACCGCCGCCCATCCGACCCTGCCGCTGCCCTCCTATGTCCGGGTGACCAACAAGGACAATGGCCGCTCGGTCGTCGTCCGCGTCAACGATCGCGGCCCCTATGTCGCCGGTCGCATCATCGACCTGTCGCACCGCGCGGCCGACATGCTGGGCTATGTCAATAACGGCTCGGCCAGCGTTCAGGTCGAATATGTCGGCCAGGCCCCGCTCGAAGGCGACGACACCCGCATGCTGGTCGCCAGCTATAATGGCCCATCCGATTTCGGCGGTCGCGGCAGCAATGTGCAGATCGCCTATGCCGAGAGCGACCGCAGCCTTGTCGGCATGACCACCAATTTTTTCAGTGGCTTATTCTCTTATGCTGATACGACGCCTGAGCAGGTCGATGCCGGTATCGGCACTGCCCACGCCGCCGTCAATGCCATGGCCACCCAGGCGCCGGACCTGCAGGCCTGGGCGCAGAGCATCGACGCCGACTCCCGTCAGTTCAAGATCGGCCTCGGTATTTTCTCCAATCAAGACAATGCAGTAGCTCTTGCCGAACGCTTTGCCGTGCTCGGCGCCATCGCCGAAGATCCGGTCAGCGTCGGCGGCAAGCCCGCCACCCAGCTCACGCTCACCTATCTGAAGCCCGGCGTCGGACGGCAGGACGTCGTTGATCTCGCACGGGAACTTGGCCTGAACGACATAATTCTCTATTAGTCGGAGCTGTCTGCGAACGTGCCAAATCTGGCCGCAAGGCCGAGAAAGCAAGGGATTGCCCCGTGAGACTGCTGCTCGCCATCATCGCTGTTGTCCTCGCCACCCTGCCGGCCTTTTCCCAGGCCCAGTTCGAAACCAATGCCAAATTCGCCGTGCTGATGGACCATGAGTCCGGCACGGTGATCTTCCAGAAAGACGCCGATGCCCGGCTCGAGCCGGCCAGCATGACCAAGCTGATGACGATCGCCGTCGTCTTCAATGAGCTGCGCGCCGGCCGCATCAGCCTCGACGACCAGTTCTTCGTCTCCGAAAACGCCTGGCGCACCGGCGGCGCGGCATCGGGCGGCTCAACCATGTTCGCCGAGCTTAACTCCTTGATCCGCGTGGAAGATCTCGTTCGCTCCGTGATCATCCAATCGGGCAACGACGCCGCGATCGTCCTTGCCGAAGGCATCGCCGGCACCGAGGCGAGCTTTGCCATGATGATGAA
>JAHCJW010000187.1 GCA_026126125.1 Devosia sp. | reverse complement strand
CGATGAAGTCGCCGCCGCCGGCTATCGCGGCACCGAGCTCGGCCCCTTCGGCTTCCTGCCCAAGGACGCGGCGCTGCTGGGCGACGAACTCGCCCGCCGCGAGCTGACGCTGATCGGCGCCACCCATGTCCACACCTTCAGCGACGCCGGGAGCGGTCCCGCCTTTCTCACGACGCTGCGCGACCTCGCCTCCCTGCTGAAATCCCTCGGCGCCCGCCACCTCGTCATCATGGACGAAAGCAATGCCTATCCCGCCGAAGCGCCGGGCGTGCTCGACGAGCCCGGCTGGCAGGCTCTCACCACCATGGTCCGCGACGCGCAGAACCTCATCGAAGGCGAATATGGATTAAAACTCAGCTTCCATCCCCATGTCGGCACCGCCGTCGAAAAGGAAGCCCAGATCGACCGCCTCCTCGCCGAAACCGATATCGACCTGTGTTTCGACACCGGCCACCACGCCTTCTGGGACCAGGACCCGCTGGCCTATATGGAGCGCGTCTTTCCCCGCATCGCCTATATGCACCTCAAGAATGTCGATCCGGCCGTGCGCGCCCGCGTCCTTTCCGGCGAGCTGTCCATCGCCGCCTCCTACGGCGCCGGCATCATGTGCCCACTTCCCGATGGCGCGGTCGATATCCAGGCCGTGATGCGCCTTCTCGCCGCCCGCAATTTTGCCGGCCCCATCGTGGTCGAGCAGGACGTGGCCGAAAATGCCCGCGAAACCCCGCTTGAGCTCGCCGCCCGCAACCTCGCTTTTATGAACGGAATTTCCGCATGACCCAGCCCCTCAGGACCGGCCTTATCGGCCTGGGCGAAGTCGCCCAGCTCATGCATCTGCCGCTGCTCGCCGACGACACGCGCTTCGCCATCGCCGCCATCACCGATGTATCGCCATCGCTGGTCGAGCACATCGCCACCCGTTACGGCGTCCCGACGCGCCACGAAGACGCCGACGCGCTGATCGCCGACCCCGATCTCGACGCCGTCTTCATCCTCACGCCCGACCACCTGCACGCCGAGCTGTTGCAGAAGGCGATCCTGTCGGGCAAGCACGTCTTCATCGAAAAGCCCGCCTGCCTCACCGCCGCCCAGCTCGAACCCATCCTCGCTTTGCCGCGCCGCGAGGGCCAGGTGGTGTTCGTGGGCTATATGCGCCGGTTCTCGCGCGCCTTTCTCGAACTCAAAAAGCGCCGACCGGCCCTCGACGCCATTCGCCATGTCCGCATCCGCGATATCATCCGCGAGGCGCCTTTCTTCGTCGCCCAGACGCGCCATGTCTTTAAACCCGCCGACATCCCCGCCGCCCTCATCGCCGATGGCCGCGCCCGCACCCAGGCCATGCTCAGATCCGTGATGGGCGAGGATTGCCCGCCCGAGGCCCTGCGCGCCTATCAGGTGCTCACCGGCCTCTCCTCACACAGTTTTTCGGCCATGCGCGATCTGCTGGGTTCCCCCAGATCCTGCCGCTACGCCCTCCAGCATGGCGGCGAAACCGTGGTGGCGCTGTTCGATTACGGCCACTTCACCGCGCTCTACGAAGCGGTGATCGACGACGTCTCCCGCTTCGACGCCGGCATCGAAATCCTCACCCAGACCCAGCAGTTCAAGCTCAATTACGACACGCCCTATATCCGCAACCTGCCCACCCGCCTCGAAATCACCACCTCGAGCGCCACCGAGACCGGCACCGAAATCATCGGCCCGATTTACGAAGACCCCTTCCGCATCGAGCTTGGGGCCTTCCTCGACAGTGTTGTGAACGGCACGCCGAACAAGACCACGCTCGAGGATTCCCTCGCCGATCTCAACCTCTTCGCCGAGGTGGCGCGGCATTTCCGAGCCCCATAAATAGAACATATATTCTTTTATGCAGGTCTGAAACCAAATCGTTCCACGCCTACCCGACCAGCAGCAAGGGGCCTTTCCGGCCCCTTCTTGCCGCCTGCGCCGCCCCCTGCCGCACAGCCCCATCCAGCGCCCATGGGCCGGACAAGCGCTGCCCCAAAGCTTTTCCGCCATTTTTGCGCTTCGCCGGAAAGCGGAGGGGGTTTTTATAAAATATTCATATATTTCAACATATTAACTAAAACCTTCCCCGTAACAAAACCATCACCGCACTGTCGCAAGACCGTCATGTCGATATGGTTTGTCCACTCCGTGCCGCGCTTTCCGCGTTTCCGCCCGTGTTTCCTCTTGCATTCAAATTCAAGCGGAGCTTAGTCTCGGGTTAACGGAAAGGTCGGCGCAAGATCGATGAAATCCAGAGTGCATTGTGACACCAGCTGGAATGTCCGTTCGAAAAGGGAGAACTTTCATGAAACGGCGTGATTTTATGCTCGCCGCCGGTGCTGCCGCCGGCGTTGCAATGCTGCCTCGCATGTCCTTCGCCGCCGAAGGCGTGATCGACTGGTACACCAGCTCGGACAGCAATATCCTCGACTTCTGGACCAACACGGTGAAGCCGGCCTTCGAGGCGGCCCATCCCGGCCTCTCGCTCAACCTGGTGGACGCCGGTGACAGCGCCGGCATTATCGCCATCAGCGAGCGCGCCCTCGCCGCCAAGCAGACCAATACCGATCCGCAGGCCGATTACTTCGAGGCCGCCGATCCCCTGCTTCCCAATGGCGCCATCGAAGCCGGCATTTTCGCCAACATCAAGCAGGCCGGCCTGTCCAATTATTCCAAGGTCAATCCGGCCGGCATCCAGTCCGATTACTCGCTGCCCTATCGCGGCTCCCAGGTGCTCCTGGCCTATGACACCTCCAAGCTCGATCCCGCCGACGCGCCCAAGACCTGGGACGATCTGGTCGCCTGGATCAAGGCCAATCCCGGCCAGTTCGTCTATAACCGTCCCGATAAGGGCGGCTCGGGCGGCAATTTCGTCCGCCGCGCCATTCACCAGGCCAATGGCCTCGACCCCTCCAAATTCACCGTGAGCAACTACACCCAGGAGTTCGGCGACGAAGCCCTGGGCAAGGCCTGGGAACTGCTCAAGGACATCGCCCCTTCGCTGTATGACAATGGCGCCTATTCTTCGGGCAATACCCAGTCGATCCAACTGCTCTCCCAGGGCGTGGTGACCATGGCCCCGGTCTGGTCCGACCAGGTGCTGCAGGCCATCGACCAGGGTGTGCTGCCGCCCGAAACCGGCCTCGTGCAATTGCAGGATCTGGCGCTGGTCGGCGGCTTCACCCGCTCGGTCGTGCTCGAGACCGGCGCCAATCGCGACGCCGCGCTCAAGCTGGCCGATTTCATGCTCTCCGAGGAAATCCAGAGTGCCATCCTCACCGAGCTGGGCGGTTTCCCGGGCGTTTCCTGGGACTATATCTCGGCCGAGCTGCGCGAGCGCTTTGCCGACATCGTTCCCTTGACCATCCCGACCTTCCCCAGCGGCGCCTGGGAAGCGGCCATCAATGATGGCTGGTATCGCAACGTCGCTCCCAACGTCGATCGCAACTCGTGACGGACGCCGTGGAGGGAGCGGCCCGTCCGCTCATCGACAACACCGACAGCAAGAGGCCTCATGGCCTCTTGCTCGTCGCCATTCCCGTTCTGCTCATGACCTGGCTGATCATCTGGCCGATCATCAGCGCGATTGGCCGCACCATCTGGCGGCCCGATGCCGAGGGCAATGTCGGGTTTTCTCTGTCCAGCTACGTCTTTTTCTTTTCCGACCAATATAGTCTGAACAATCTCTGGATCACCCTGTGGACGACGCTGATGTGCGCCATCCTGCTGCTGGTGATCTGCCTGCCCATCGCCATCTATCTGCGCTTTTCCTCGGGCCGCATCCCCGCCTATGTGCAGGCGCTGGCGATCTTCCCGATGTTCGTGCCCTCGATCATCCTGGCCTATGCCTTCATTCGCGTGCTCGGCCCCAATGGCATGGTCGATATCCTGCTCAACGCGGTGGGCCTGCCCAAGATCCGCACACCCTATCTCACCCCCTGGGGTCCGGTGATCGGCCTGGTCTGGGACAATATTCCGCTCACCGTGCTGATCCTGCTCTCGGGCCTCGGCAATGTCGCCAATCACGCCATCGAGGCGGCGCGCGATGTCGGCGCCAATCGCCTGCAGGTGTTCTGGCACATCATCCTGCCGCGCATTTCCAATTCAGTGCTGGTGGCGATTTCCTTCGCCGTGCTGGGCATTTTCTCGTCCTTCACCCTGCCCTATCTGCTCGGCCCCGCCGCGCCCGAAATGATGGGCCCGTTCATGAACCGCACCTTCCGCGAAGTGAACGACCCGCTCAACGCCATCACGCAGGCCGTCATCACCTTCGGCTTCTGCATCGCCTTCGGCCTCTTCTATGTGCGCTCGGTCGCACGCAATCAGGGCAAGTAAGATGGAGCGCTTCATCCCCGCCATTTTTGGGCCGCCCAAGGTCGAGCCCAACCGCGCCCCGATCGACTGGATCGGCATCGCCTTCGCCGCGCTGCTTTCCGCCTGCATCATCTTCCCGCTTCTGGTGGTGGGCACATGGGCCTTCACCGAGGTCTGGCGCTATCCCAACGTCATCCCGCAGCAATTCGGCCTGCGCTTCTGGGGCCAGACCCTGAGCCGCCCCGATGTCTGGGGCGCGCTGATGCTGAGCCTGCAGCTGTCCACCGTGGTCACGCTGCTCTCCGCCGCCATCTGCCTGCCGGCTGCCTATGCCTTTGCCCGGCTGAACTTTCCGGGGCGGAACATTTTGTTCTTCTCCTTCTTGGCCGGCCACGCCTTCCCCAAATTCGGCCTGCTCATCGCCATCGCCGCCATTTTCCTCCAGCTCAATCTCATCGGCACCTTCTGGGGCGTGGTGCTGATCCAGCTGGTGGGCACGCTGTTGTTCATGATCTGGATTCCGGTCGCCGCCTTCCAGTCGGTCGACCGCCGCATGGAAGAAGCAGCGCGCGATGTCGGCGCCGGCCCGTTGCGTGTCTTCTGGTCGATCACCCTGCCCCAGGCCGGCCCGACCATCGCGGCCGCGGTTCTGCTGAGCTTTGTCGGCACTTTTTATGAAACCGAAGGCGCCTGGCTCATCGGCGCGCCGGGCATCCGCACCATGCCGGTGCTGATGATTTCCTTCATCAACAACCAGATGGTCATCCAGTTCGGCGCCGTGCTCTCTGTCATGCTCTGGGTGCCGAGCTTCATCGCCCTGATGTTTGCGCGCCGGGTCATCGGCGGCGGGGCCTTTGCGCGGGGGTTCGGGGGATGATGAGGCACTGCACCTCCAACACCGCGCTCGAGTTGAACCTATTTGCGGACCTGTCCGCATTGGCTAGCTGACAGGAACGGAAATGTCCGTACTCACGATCAAAGACGTCACCAAGATCTTCCCCGCCGGCAATGTGGTCGCCGTCGATACGTTCTCCCTCGATGTCGCAGACGGCGAACTGGTCTGCCTGCTCGGGCCATCCGGCTCGGGCAAATCCACGCTGCTGCGCATGGTGGGCGGGTTCGAGCGGCCGACAGGTGGGCTGATCCAGATCGATGGCGAGGATATCACGCACCTGCCGCCGGAAAAGCGACCGACCGGCATGGTGTTCCAGAGCCATGCGCTGTGGACGCATATGAATGTGTTCAAGAACCTGGCCTTTGGGCTGAAGCTGCGCCGCCTGCCGCCCGACGAAATCAAGAACAAAGTCGATGCCGTGCTCGAACTGGTGGGGCTTGGCGGCTATGGCAATCGCCATGTTTCGCAGCTCTCGGGCGGGCAGCAGCAGCGCGTGGCGCTGGCGCGGTCGCTGGTGCTGGAACCGAAAATCCTGCTGCTCGACGAACCCTTTGCCAGCCTCGACCAGCATTTGCGCGAACGGCTGCGCGAGGAAGTGCGCGATATCCAGCAGCGGCTGGGGATCACCACCCTGTTCGTGACCCACGGACAGGACGAGGCCCTGTCCATGGCCGACCGCATCGTGGTCATGCGCAATGGACGCACCGAACAGATCGATCGCCCCGATGTCGTCTATCGCGAGCCCACAACGCCTTTCGTGGCCGGCTTTATCGGCACGATGCACCTGATCGAGGGCACAGTCTCGAACGGGGTCTTCGAGCATGGCGGGTTCAGGGTCGACATGCCGGTGGTGGATGGCCCCGCGACTTTGGCGGTGCGGCCGGAAGCGCTGGATATCGAG
>JAHCJW010000186.1 GCA_026126125.1 Devosia sp. | reverse complement strand
TTCGGCTCCACGGATTGAAAAATGTCAGGTTCAGCCAACACCTTTGAGGCGCAGACTGGGCGGGGGAAGCGCGCGGGGCGGCGGCGGGTGACGATGACCGACGTGGCGCGGGAGGCGGGGTGTTCGCAGGCGACGGTGTCCTTCGTGCTCAACCATTCGCCGGGCATCAAGCTTTCGGCGGAGACGCGGCAGCGCGTGTTCGAGGCGGCGCGGCGGCTGGGCTATATGGTGTCGCCGGTGCAAGGCGCGCCGGTGGCGGCGGCGCGGGCGCGGCGTATCGGCTTCATCGCCGACCAGCTGGCGACCAGCCCCGAAGCCATGGTGGCCATCGAGGGGCTGATGCAGGCGGCGCGGGCCAATGGCGACATCGTGCTGGTGTCGCAGGCGCAGAACGATGAGGAGATGGAGGCCGAGCTGGTGCGCGCCTTTGTCGAGCAGGGCGTTTCGGCCCTTGTCTACATGACCATCTTCACCCGCGAGGTCGAGCTTTCCAAATCCTTGATCGGCCTGGAAATTCCGGTATTTCTGCTTAATTGCTACACGCCCGGGCAGATCCATCCGGCGGTGGTGCCGAGCGAAATCGCAGGCGGGCAGCGCAGCACGCGACACCTGATCGAGAACGGGCATCGGCGCATCGCCACCATCACCGGAGAAATCTGGATGGAGGCGGCGCAGGACCGGCTCAAGGGCTATCGGCGGGCCCTGGCGACGGCCGATATCCCCTTCGATCCGGCGCTGGTGGTCGAGGGCGACTGGTCGCCCAGCTCGGGCTATGAGGCGACCCGCAAACTGCTGGCCCTTGCTGATCCGCCGACCGCGATCTTCTGCCAGAACGACCGTTCCGCCATCGGCTGCTATGAAGCGCTCAAGGAAGAGGGCTATGCCATTCCCGCCGACATGGCGGTGGTGGGGTATGACGACGAGGAAATTTCGCGCCACCTCCATCCCCGGCTCACCACCTCGATCCTGCCGCATCGGGCCATGGGGCAATGGGTGGTCGAGCAGATGGGGGAATTCGTTCCGGGGCAGGGGCGCTATCCGCTGGTGAAGCTGGAATGTCCGTTGGTCGAGCGGGATTCGGTTGCAAGGCCAAGGGGATAGGCGGCATCAGCCTTGTGGATTGTCCGGGCAATGATCGGGGGCGGGGAGGCGAAAATCCCTGGCGCCTGTCCGTGGCCCGGCGCCCCTTTTACCCCTCTTCACCCCTTCCTTTCGGCGCCGCGATCGAATGGCGCTCGATGAATTCGCACTCGATCTTGATCTTTTGCAGTCGCTCGTCCTGGTCGGCGGCGTTGTAGCTGTCGAGCAGTTCGGCCACGGCCCAGCGGGCCATTTCGTCGTGCGGCAGCACCATGGTGGAGAGCGGCGGGTCCATGTTGGCGGCGAGGTCTTCGTCATCGAAGCCGATGATGGAGATGTCGCGCGGCACCGAGAGGCCGAGCATGCGCGCCGCCCTCGTAGCAGCCGATGGCCATGCGGTCGTTGAAGCAGAAAATGGCGGTGGGCGGATTGGGTTGCGACATCAGCGCCAGCGCCCGTTCGCGCCCGGCCCTGATGGTCCAGCCGGCCTCGGCGACGAGACTTTCATCGACCGAAACGTTCCATTCGGCCATGGCCTGGCGGAAGCCGTTTTCGCGGTCGATGGCGGCTTCGACCAGCGCTTCGCCGGCCATATGGGCGATGCGGCGGTGGCCGGCGCGCAGCAGGGCCTGGGTGGCGGTATAGCCGCCGACAATGTCGCCGGGCACAACGGAGGGATAGCGCAGCTTGCGTTCGTAGCAGTTGAGCAGGACGACGGGCAGCTCGGAAAAGGCTTCTGGAACAGTAACTTGCCGCGTCATCAGCGTGGCGTAGATGATGCCGATGGTTTTTTGCGACACCAGCAGGTCGATGGCGGCCTGCTCCAGCGCCGGGTCCATGCGGGTGCAGAACATGGCGACGGTCACCTCCTGCAGGGCCGCCTCGTCGCGGGCCCCTTCGATGAACTGGGCGGCGAAGGGGGTGGTGGATACCTCGTCGAGCATCAGGCCGATGACCCGCTTGCGGCCCTCGGGCAGCGGATGCGCCTTGCCCCGGCGATAGGAGAGCGTTTCGGCCGCTTCGAGCACGCGGCGGCGCGTCGCCTTGGAGATGCGGGCATTGGGCACGCCGTTGAGAACCAGCGACACGGTGGCCTGCGACACCCCGGCCAGCTCGGCCACCTCGACCATGGTCGCTCGCTTTTCCACCCGTTCACGCTCCCGGCTGCTTCGTGCCGCCTGTGTTAGCAGACTGTTAGCCTTTCGCGCCACGCAGAACCCCTATTGCCAAGCCGCGTGCTCTGGTCCATGGTGATAAATATATAACTAATATTGCTTGAGGAATATCGGGGATGGAGCGGGCAAGCACTGCGCAAGTGGCGGATCGGGAAGCGGGCGCGCGGCGCCGCCTGTCGCTGGATGGGGTCTGGCAATTCCGGCACGAGGACGGGCCATGGCGCGAGGCGCATGTGCCCGGTCCCTGGCAGGCGGAGTTTTCCGATCTGGTGGATACCAGCGGTCGCGCCGTCTACACGCGGGTGTTCACCCTGCCCGAGGGCTGGGGCTCCAGTGAGCTGGCGCTGCAATTCGGGGCGGTGAGCTATTTTTGTGAAGTGCTGTTGAACGGGGAAATGGTCGGCAGCCATGAGGGCGCCTTCCTGCCGTTCGAGATCGTCTTGCCCGCGTCGGCGCTCAAGAGCCAGAACACGCTCGAAGTGCGGGTGACCATGCCTTCGGCCGATCATCGCGCCTATCCCGAATTCCCGTTTGGCGAAGTGCCGCATGGCAAGATCAGCTGGTATGGCCGCATTGGCGGGCTGTGGCAGTCGGTGGCGCTCGAAGCGCGCGACCCGGCCCATGTCACCGAAGTGATCGTCGAAGCCGGCATGGACGGCAGGCTTTCGCTCGATCTCGGCTTTTCCGCTCCTGCCAAGGGCATGACGGCCAAGCTCTCGGTGCTCGATGCCGACGGCGCCATCGTCGCCGAAGGCGAGGTGAGCGCCGATGCGCAGGTTTCAGCGCATTTCGAGGTGGCTAATGCCCGCCTCTGGTCTCCGGACGCGCCCAATCTTTATGAGCTGGTCGTCGATCTTGGCACCGACCGGGTGACCGAGACCTTCGGCTTCCGCACCGTCGAAACACGCGACGGAAAAATCCTGCTCAATGGCCAGCCGATCTATATGCGCGGCGCGCTCGACCAGGATTATTATCCCGATGGCATCTATACTCCGCCTTCGCTGGAATTTCTCGAAGATCAGGCGAGGAAGGCCAAGCATCTGGGGCTCAACCTGTTGCGCTGCCATATCAAGGTGCCGGACCCGCGCTATTACGAGGTGGCCGATCGGCTGGGCCTTTTGGTGTGGACCGAAGTGCCCAACGTGGCCAATTTCACCACGCAATCGGCGGCGCGCATGCGCCAGACCATGGAAGGCATCCTGAAGCGTGACCGCAACCATCCCTCGATCATCGCCTGGACGCTGATCAACGAGGATTGGGGCACGCGGCTGGTCGAAAACGCCGAACACCGGCAATGGCTGAAAGACAGCTATGACTGGCTCAAGCAAGAAGACCCGACCCGGCTGGTGGTCGACAATTCCGCCTGCTTCCCCAATTTCCACGTCAAGACCGACCTCAACGACTTTCACTATTATCGCTCGGTGCCCGAGCGCCGGCAGGAGTGGGACGATATCACGGCCCAGTTCGCGGCCGGAGCCGATTGGACCTTCTCGCCTTTGGGCGATGCCGAGCGGCGCGGCGACGAGCCGCTGATCGTTTCCGAATTCGGCGTCTGGGGCCTGCCCGATCCGAAAAAGCTGCGGCGCGAAGACGGCAGCGAGCCGGACTGGTTCGAAACCGGCGCGATCTGGGGCGACGGGGTGGCGCTGCCGCATGGCATCGAGGAGCGGTTCGCCGCGCTCGATCTTCACCGCAGTTTTGGCAGTTTCGATGCCTTCATCGAGAATGTGCAGTGGTATCAGTTCATGAACCTGCGCTACCAGATCGAGGAGATGCGGCGCTATCCCTCGATCATGGGCTATGTGATCACTGAATTGACCGACGTCCATTGGGAGGCCAATGGCCTTCTCGATATCGAGCGCAATCCGCGCGTCTTCCACGATGTGTTCCACGAAATCAACGCCGACACGGTCATCGTGCCGCGTCCGGCGCGCTATTCGGCCTATCTGGGGGACACGCTCGACGTCGAACTTACCGTGGCGACGGGCGGCAGGGCTGTGCCGGAGGGTGCCGTGCTGCACTGGAGTGGCGCGGCCACCGGCTCGGTTTCCGTGGCCGCCGCCGGCCCGGTCTCGGTCACCGGCCCGGGCACGATCAAGATCGACCTCCCTGCCGGCGGCGACAGCCGCATGGCCAGACTTGATTTTGTGCTCGAGGCCGGTGGCTCGGAGCTTGCCCGCAACAGCTGCGAGATCGCGCTTTATGCCCGGCGCGACGTTTCGAGCCGGCCCACCATTGCCGCCGCCGATGCGCAGCTTGCCGATTATGCTCGTGGCCTGGGCTATACTGTCGTCTCGCCCGACGCGGCCGATATCGTGCTTTGCCACGCGGTCGACGGGGAAGATGTCGAGCGCATGAAGGCGGGAGGGCGTTTCCTGATCCTCGCCGATGGCACGGTCGAGACCAACAAGAATTTGCGCACCGATATGCCGGATGGCGAATTGCCCCATCGCAGCATCGTCGCCGATGGCAAGCAGTTCCGCCCCAGTCTCGATCAGCACCTGCCGGGCATCAGCCTCGTCGAGCGCGATGGCACGATCTGGCGCGGCGACTGGATCGCCGGCTTCTCCTTCATTCGCCGCGAGGGGCCCTTCGCCAAGCTTCCCGGCGGGCCGATCTTCGATCTCAGCTTTTCGGGGGTGGTGCCGCACCATCTGCTCACCGGTTTCCGGCCCTGGGAATTCGGCAACAATGTCCATGCCGGCACCGTGGTGGGCTGGGTGCACAAGCCGGCGGCGATCATCGGCGAAAAGCGCGTCGGGCGCGGCGGCGTGGTGGCAACGACCTTCCGCCTCACCCGCGAGGCGCCGGGCGCCGACCCGGTGGCAGCGGCTTTGTTCGACGCGCTGGTGGCGGCGACGATGGAGTTGAAGGTGGATCGGTAGGGTTTCGAGCCGCTCCGCAGGGCCGATCGCTCCGGTGGAGCGATCGGAGACGAGAAAACCCTGCGAGCCAGGCTCGAATGGTGCGGTGCTCTCTCAAGCATCTGTGCGGAGGAGAGAACCCCTCACCCTGGATTTTTGCCGGACGCAAAAATCCTGGCCTTCTCCCCTTGCGGGAGAGGGTGCCCCGAAAGGGCGGATGAGGGGTGAAACAGGGTGGGAAGCTCCCGCCAACATGAAAGGCGCGAGACGGAAAAATCCGCCGCGCTTTGAAGGAGGAAACCATGGCCGATATCGTCCTTGACGAGGTCAGCAAATCCTATGGCGGCGTCAACGTGCTCGAGAATGTCTCGATGCATATCCGCTCGGGCGAGTTCATCGTTTTTCTCGGGCCATCGGGCTGCGGGAAATCGACGCTGCTGCGCATGATCGCCGGGCTCGAGGCGGTCAATTCGGGGCAGATCCATATCGGCGACAAGCGCGTCGACCAATTGCCGCCCAATCAGCGCGGCGTCGCCATGGTGTTCCAGAACTACGCGCTCTATCCGCATATGAGCGTGCGCGACAATATGAGCTTCGGCCTGCAAAATATCGGCACCGCCAAGGCCGAAATCGCCCGCAGGGTCGAGGATGCGGCGCGGATGCTGGAGATCGGCGCGCTGCTCGAGCGGCGGCCAAGCCAGCTTTCGGGCGGTCAACGCCAACGCGTCGCCATCGGCCGGGCCATCGTGCGCGAGCCCAAGGCGTTCCTGCTCGACGAGCCGCTCTCCAATCTCGATGCGGGCCTGAGGGTGCGCACGCGGGTGGAGCTGGCGCAATTGCACCGGCGCATCGGCACGACGATGATTTTCGTCACCCATGACCAGACCGAGGCGATGACCCTGGCCAGTCGCATCGTGGTGATGAACAATCGCCGCATCGAGCAGATCGGTACGCCGATGGAGGTCTATTCCCGCCCCGCGACGCGCTTCGTCGCCGCCTTTGTCGGCTCGCCCGCGATGAA
>JAHCJW010000185.1 GCA_026126125.1 Devosia sp. | reverse complement strand
ACGTGCGCTTCCCCGAACTGTTCCTGAAACTGCGGCAGGCCGGCGCGGAACTGATCTTCCTGCCGGCGGCCTTCACGCTGCAGACCGGCAAGGACCATTGGGAGACGCTGATCCGCGCCCGCGCGATCGAGACCCAGTGCTGGTTCGCCGCGCCGGCCTGCTGGGGGCCGCACCAGGATGCCACCGGCGGCGTGCGCATGAGCTACGGCCACAGCCTGGTCGCCGACCCCTGGGGCCACACGGTGGCAAAAGTCTCCGACGGTATCGGCTTTACCACCGCCCGCGTGGACCACGCGGTGACGCAACGCGTGCGGCGCGACATGCCCGTGCTGGAGCATCGGGTGCTGGCCTAGAGGCCAACGCGGTGCGCCTTGCCTTCCTGGCCAGCGCCACGCCGAAGGCCGAGGCCGCCCGCGCCGCCCTGGTCGCCCGCTACGGCGACCTGCCCCCCGAAAGCGCCGACGCCATCGTCGCACTCGGCGGCGACGGGCTGATGCTGCAAACCCTTCACCGGGTTATGAAAATCGGGACACCCGTCTACGGCATGAATTTCGGCTCGGTCGGTTTCATGATGAACGACTTTTCCGAAGACGATCTCAGCGCCCGCCTGCGGGCGGCGCAACGCACCAGCATCTATCCGCTTTCCATGGACGCCATCGATGCCTCGGGCCGGCGGCAGACGGCCCTGGCGCTCAATGAAGTCTCACTGTTTCGCTCGACCCATCAGGCAGCAAAAGTGCAGATTTCGGTCGATGGCGAAGTGCGGCTCGAAGAGTTGATCTGCGACGGCGTTCTCCTCGCCACCCCGGCGGGATCGACCGCCTATAATCTTTCCGCGCATGGGCCGATCCTGCCCATCGAGGCACAATTGCTGGCTTTGACGCCGATTTCGCCCTTCCGCCCGCGCCGCTGGCGCGGGGCTATTCTGTCCAACCGGGCGGTAGTGAAATTCACCATGCGCGAGGCCGAGAAGCGCCCGGTCAGCGCCGTTGCCGACAATGTCGAAATCCAGAATGTGCGGGAAGTCACGGTGCGCGAAGACCGCACCCATGGGGTAACGCTGCTTTTCGACCCCGGCACGAGCCTCGAAGAGCGGGTTTTGAGCGAGCAGTTCCGCTTCTGATCAGGCGGCCGGGAGCTGAAAATGCTCCGCCGTTTCGGCTGGCGGCAAGGCCATCGGCATGGTCGCCGACCCGGCAAAGGCCGACATCACCCCGCGCGCCGCCTTGCGGGCCAGGGCGATATTCTGTTCGCTCAGATAGGCGAAGGCTTCTTCGAGCGCCGGGGGAATGATCCCGTCATATTCAGCGATCAGTTCCTCGGTCAGTGCCGTCACCACATAGTGCCGGGCGGCAAAATCGTCGGCGAGATCGGCAAGGCGCGCATGCAGCACCAGCCGGACCAACAAGCGTCCGCTTTCCGCATCGAGCCCGGCGCGGGAGAACAGCGCGACAAGCGACGCGCGGCTGCCGTTCTCGAGCAGGGTGAAGACTTTTTCGCGCGACAATGCCGCCAATTCGGCGACGCAGGCAGCGAAGAACATCACGTGGCCGGTGACGATGGCGTGCAAAAGAATACGGGTATTCAATTGGTTGGAGCCTACCAGCCCCTCGACGAAATCACGCCGCGCCTGTACGGCCTCGGTTTCGCCGATGGCGGAGAGCGCGGTATCGGCGCCGTCGCGCAAAAGCCGCGCCAGCCGCTCCGGCGCCAGCGCGCCGCAGACGATCCGCGCCTGTCTGAGGCTCTCGGTGACCCGCTGCACCAGGATCAGCCGCGCCGGGGCCGGCAGATCCTTGCGGGCCAGCAAGGCCCCGCGCAGCGTTGCGTCATCGCCCAGCCGCCGGGCCAGATCGAGCAGCAGGGCCTCGTCCAGCGCGACATCGGCCCGGCGCACGAGACGCTGGGTCAACGCCATGTCCTCGCGCGCGATCAGGGCGGCAGCGATGCGCGGGGAAAGTTTTTCGCGCTGGGCGATCGCCACCAGGGTCGAGGGGTCGCCGCTTGGGACCATGCCGATCAGGTCGGCATCAAGGAGGAGGGGCGAATATTGCAGGATTGCCCGGGAGATAACCGCGCTGTCGCGGAGCAGCGCCATCATGATCGGACGCGGCGCCTGGGGCGAATGCAACAGGCCATAGGCCAGCGCCGCCCGGACCTTGACCGAGGGATCATCGAGAAAACCGATCAGTGCCGCATAGAGGGCCGCGTGTTCATCGGCGGGGCCGTCGTGATCGAGATAGGCGAGTGCGGCCAGGTGGGCGGCGTGGCCGCGCTCATCGCTGTCTTTGGACCGGGAGAGCCGCACGAACTCGCTATACTCGACCATTACCTTACTCCGCACCGAGGCGAAGAAACTTTAGCGCTCAGTGCTTAAGGAACGGTTCACCATAACCGGCAAGACGAAATTCACTATTGGCTGTAGAGCTGGGTGAAGAAAGCCGAGCCGCCCTGCCCGCTGGCGCTGTCGGGCGCGGTCTTGAACAGGCCGGTGAACGACAGGTTTTCACCCGAGAAGCGCGAGGGAACGACCGGCAGCGGTGCAGCGGGTGCGCCCCCCTGACCGGTCATCTGCTGAGCGGAAAACCCAGCGTTTCCAATGGCTTCGTGCTTGGAAACCAGCACGCGATAAACGTCACGAATGGTGCGCGGCTGGCCGTTGGCGTAAAAAATCGCCTGATTGGCCTGAGCCTGACGCGGAAAGAGATCGACGGCAAGCTGGTCAGGATTTTCAAGGCCGGCGCGAAACATGCGCTCGGCCCCCTGGGCGCCCAGGAAATGGGCGATATAAAGTTCGCCGGCGCTCGGATTGCGGCCGAAGCGCTCGCGCAGATATTCGCCATTGGAGCGGGTGAAGGCGGCGGCGAGATCGGAGGCGATTTGCGGATTTTCGCGTAAAGCCAGGATTTCCCTACGCTTTTCCGGATCGCTGACGACATAGTTGCCGCCGCCGGTCACCTCGATATCGGCCGCATATTGCCCATAGCCGAGGCGCGGGCCTTCCTGTTTCATCACCTGCAGCCAAGTGCCTTCGAGAAACTGGAACAACCCGACAGCGGAGGATGTCGAGGCCTTGGCGCTGGGGTTGAGACTGCTTTCGCGCATGGCGGTCTGCAGCAGATAGGAAAAATCCACGCCGCTGCGATTGCCCGCCACGGTCAGGGCGGAGGCAAGGTTCTGCGGAACGGAAATCGACTGCACGCCCATCTGCGACCTATTCGCGTGGAATCAGAATTCGTTAACCTTTGCCCCAAGTTCGCTAACAGACTGTTAACCTTGAGCGCGGCTCAGGGCTGCCAGACGCTAACGATCTGGGAAAGGTCCGGCCGCGGCCGATCCTCGATCACCGCCGTCGGCGTGCCGATATGAACGAAGCCGACGAATTTTTCATCCGGGCGCGCCCCCAGAAGCGCGGCGGCATCCGCGTCGAACGCGTACCAGCGCGTCACCCATTGCGCCGCATAGCCCAGGGCATAGGCGCCGTGCACCAGATTGAAGGCGACATTGCCGGCCGAAATCAACTGCTCGAACTCGGGCACTTTCGGATGCGCCCTGGGCGCGGAGAGAATACCAACGACCAGCGGGGCGGGGAGAAACTGGCGCCGCTCCGCTTCAAGGCTGGCGGCATCGATATCGGGGCGCTTCTTCTGCGCCAGCGCGGCCAGCGCCTCGCCGGCCGCCACGCGAGCCTCGCCCGAATAGAGCACCAGACGCCACGGCGCGAGCTTGCCGTGATCGGGGACTCGGGTGGCGATGGTCAGAAGGGTTTCCAGCTCCTCGCCGCTGGGCGCGGGTTCGGCAAGGAAAGCCTGACCCACGGAGCGGCGGGTGAGAAGATAGTCGCGCAGCGCTGGAATGGCGGGCATGATTTTCGGTCCTTGCTTGAGCGGTTCGGCGGGTGGGCCTTTAAGGAAAATGCTTTGAGCGTAACGCGCAGCGGTTTTCAAGCCGTCTCGTCTGTGACACAGCTTCTCCCTATTCACGCGCTAGCCTGTTCGGAGGCGGCGCGTTCTGTCGTCAACTTTTATTGGACCCGGGAATTTGATGCTCTCATTCAAACGCCTGATCGTCGGTGTCGCGCTGACGGCCGCTCTTTTCGCTCCGGTGTCCACGCCAATCGCCCTCGGGCAGGAGGCGGTCGAAATGCCACCCCTGCCCCGCCCCCGCCCCGACCGCAACGAGCCGGCCCCCGCGCCAGCGGCGCCGCAAGCTGCCGCCACGCCGGCCACCGAGGCCATTTCCGCCGTTGCCCGCACCCCGCAATCGGTCACCCTGACCGCACGGATCAGCCAGAACGGCCCCTCGATCCCCGACGGGCTGATCTGGCGCGTGTTCGACGCCATGCCCGATGCCAGCGGCGAAATGGCGCTGGTCGCCAAATCCGAAGACGGCACCGCGCGGCTGGACCTGCCGCCGGGCGACTATGTGGTGCACGTTGCCTATGGCCGGGCGCAATTGAGCGAACCGCTATCGATCACGCCGGGCGGCAATTCCAAGGTCATCGATCTCGAGGCCGGGGCCTTGCGGCTCAATTCCGCCGTCACCGGCGATATTCCCATTCCGGCGACCCAGCTCAAATTCGACATCTTCACCGCCGGCACCGATGCCAATCGCGTGTTGATCGCCGAAGGAGTGCCGCCGAACGACATCGTCACCCTCAATGCCGGCACGTATCACATCGTGTCGCATTTCGGCACAATCAACGCCGTGGTACGAGCAGATCTGCGGGTCGAAGCAGGTGAATTGACCGATGCGACGCTCTTCCACCACGCCAGCGAGGTCTCGTTCAAGCTGGTTTCCGAAGCCGGCGGCGAAGCGATCGCCGATGTGGAATGGACGATTTTGTCGGCGGAGGGCGCGACAGTGTTCAGCAACCGCGGCGCCTTCCCCTCGGCGGTGCTGGCGCAGGGCGATTATACCGTGCTCGCCAAGCAGGGCGAGCAGGTCTACAACCGCGAAGTGGAAATTCTGCCCGGCGGGTCGCGGGAAATAGAGGTGCTGACCTCGGTCTATACGGGCGGGTAGAAATACAGCCAGCCAATCGAGCAATGGGAGACACAGATGTCATTGAGCCTGACCACGAAACGCGGATTGGCAGCCCTGGCGGCTGCATGCCTCGCCAGCGTGGCTTTGCCCGCCGTGCCCGCCATGGCGCAGAAGGTGAAGAACAAGACGCCGGTCGCCGAGGCGCCGGCAGTCAATTATTCGGTGGACATTCCCTCCATCGACGCGGTCGACTCCAGCATCGATGACGCGGCGATCGCCGACATTTTAAGCGGCAATGTCGCCGCTCATGCCGGCGCCCTGGCCGAACTCGACGCCACCAGCATCACGGTTCCCCAAATCACCGTGACGCTCGACATCACCGTCGATGGCCAGAAGGAGCGGGGCACCCTCACCTTCACCAATCTGGTGCTTGAAGACGTGGTCGACGGCATCGCCGCTTCGGTGCGGCTCGAGGGCTCGTCCTTCGAGACCCCGGACGGCACCGCGCAGATCGGCACGACCACCGCCGCCAATTTCAACCTGGCCGGCGTGCTGGGCGTTTACGGGCTGGCGGCCAGCCCGACCCGGGATATGCAGACGCTCTATACCGACTTCCTGATGGAAGGCGGCACATTCGAAGCCGAGGAAGTCAGCTGCACGTTCGGCGCCACCAGCGGCGCCGAAATGCGCGGGCGCCCACTCGATACCTCCTTCATCGAGATCATGCAGATCGCCCAGGAACTGGAAAGCACTTCCGACAATCCCGATCCCGAACTGATCGGGCGGGTGATGCGGATGTATGGCGATATCCTGACCGCTTTCGAAAGCTCCGAATTCACCTTTGACGGCCTCGCGTGCGAAACCAGCGACGGCGACGAGTTCGTCAATTTCTCCATCGCCGGCATAACCATGGGCGGCATCTCGCCGGGCATCTATCCAGCGTTTTCCATCGACGGCTTCAACCTGACGGCCGACGACGGCTCGATGTCTTTCGACAACTTCACCATCAAGCCGATGGACCTTTCGGGGATCATCGATCTGCTGTCCTCGCCCCCTGCAGCAATGGACGATGCCTGGGTGGAGGCCAATATGCGGGCCCTGATCCCGGCTTTCGAAGGCTTCTCCTTCGCCGGCTTCTCGATGGACATTCCCGATAGCGCGAACACCGGCGAGCGCATCGTTGCCGATGTCGCTGAATTCGACCTGACGCTGGCCAATTA
>JAHCJW010000184.1 GCA_026126125.1 Devosia sp. | reverse complement strand
ATCTGATTGAGACTCAATTCGCGCCCCTCGACAATCAACAGACCGAAGATCCGTCCCGCAATGCGCGGCCCCCCGTCCTGCTGGGTGATCAGGCCCATCTCATCGATGAAACGGTCGACCGCAGAGGGCGTCACAACATTCACCTGCACGAAATTCATTTCATTCAGTTTAAACTGAACATTGGCAATTTGCAAAGCAAGGGCCATGCGCAGGGCGAAAAGCTCGCTTGCCACAGTCAGGCAGCTCTCGATTGCAGCAAGGTTGCAAAGACGCTGCCCATGCTATCGAAGCCCCTGTTTTTAAGAGTTTTTTACCGAAAAAGCACCGCGCAACACCGTGCGCCGCCGCGTTTCCGCCATAAATTATGACGCACGCTCTGGTGAAATTGGCGATTTTTGGTTGTGCCGCCCTCAAAATTGCGCCAGTTTCCCCCCTCATCAGGGGGTACTGACGCTGGATTCCAAACTGACGCCACCGACCATCGTGCTCTTCGATCTCGATGGAACGCTGGTACATCACGTCAATCCACGGGTGCTGCAGGCGCTGGAATTCCTGGACGATTGTTCGCACAGGGCCGGCCGTCTGGTTGCACGATTTCGTCTGGCCCGGCGCCACCGCGCCGCCATCAGGACGAAATTGCCGAAGCTGCTGGTTCACCGGGCGATCCATAAGGTTCGCCGCAAAACGGTTCAGCAGATGCTCGAGCCATGCGAGACGCTGCGCGCCACGCTGGAGCAATTGCGCGCCAATGGCGTGGTGCTCGGAGTGGTCAGCAATGGCCTCGGGCGTGGCTATGGCCACGAGGTTCTGGAAGCCTTCGACCTCAAGAAGTATTTCTCCGCCTGCGTTTTCCGCGAAGACGTGATGCGCGGCAAGCCCTGGCCCGACCCGCTCGTTGCGGCGCTCAAGGGCATCGGCCGCGATCTGCGGGGCCGCGACGTCATCTGGTATGTCGGCGACCAGCGCAAGGATATCAACGCGGCCATGGCCGCCTCCGACCTCGTCGGACACAAAATCGTGCCGGTGGCGCTGGGCGCGCGCGCGTCAATGGCGGCGGTCGAAATTTGCGCCGAGAGCGCGCATATCATGTGGTCGGCCGCCGATTTCGAGCGCGCGGTTTGCGCCGCCTTCGGCAACACCGCCCCCCAGGCGCTGGTATCGCCCCTGCCCTACGCGCCGGTGTAAGCACCCTCCCCCTTACGGGACCATCTCGAAGACAGACCTCTGATCACCAAGGCGCGTCGCTGAGGCAGACATGCCAAAGACAAAGAGTTGGAGCGGAGGATGTTCAAACGGATCCGATCTTTCCGCCTTCGTCTTTCGGTCCGACGCTTTAAAAATCAAAACCCATCTGGTTGATGGTATCGGCAGGGATGGCCGGGGCGGGTTTGGGTTTTCGCGCGGGCGGTGTGGCCGGCGCGGCTTGTGCATCGGAGGCGATAATCGGCTTGGCTTGTTTCGTCCGCTTGGTCGCAGGCGGCCGAGATGCCGGCGGTTCGGCCGCAGGCGCGGAAATGGTTTCGAGCCATAGCCGGGCACGGTCGAGCTTGGCGGGTTTGAAGGCGTAAAGGTTCTCGCGGCCCTTCTTCACCTCCGCAACCAGGCCCGCTGTCTTGAGCACCCGCAAATGGCGGGAAATCGCCGGGCGGCTGATGGCAAAGGCCGCCGCGAGCGTGTGCACCGGGATCGGGCCCGCCTGCAGGATTTCGAGAATCCGGCAACGCGTGGCGTCGGCAAGCGCCGAATAGAGGGCGACCGGGGGCTTTGTCTTCTTGCTCATGCGCCGGGCGTACGTAACGGCAGCGTTACCCGTCAATCCAGCATAGAAGTTGTTCACCAGATTAGTTGGGGCTCCGTTCACGATGGCACAGAATAGCCGCATGGCGGCAATAATCTGGTGACGACCCGCGCCCATGCTGGTTCGTGGGGAGGACAAAAAATGCCCGGATTTGCCAAAGCCGCCAATTATTCCTGGTGGAGCCGCGAACAGCGGCCCTTCACCACCTCGGAACTGATCGTCGACGCCGCCGTGCACATATTGGGGCTTGTCGTGGCCATCGCCGCCGGCTCGATCCTGCTGGTGCTGGCGCTGCTGCACACCGCGCCCGAGGCCTTTCCGGCGCTGCTGCTCTATATCGCGACGCTGATCGCGGTTCTGGGCATATCGCTGGCCTATAATCTGTGGCCGGTTTCGCCGATCAAGCGCCATCTCGCGCGCTTCGACCAGGCGGCGATCTTTCTGTTCATTGCCGGCTCCTATACGCCATTTCTGGCGGCGATCGGGGGCACGCCCATTGGCGCGGTGATGATGAGCCTGGTCTGGGGCGCCTCGCTGGTCGGGGTCGCGCTCAAGCTGATCGTGCCGCAGCGCTTCGGGCGCCTGGCGATCCTGCTCTATCTCGCCATCGGCTGGAGCGGCATCGTGGTGTTCCAGACGCTGGCCCAGGCCCTGCCCGACACAACGCTGTGGCTGCTGCTGGCCGGAGGCGTCACCTATTCGACCGGAATTGTCTTCCACCTGTGGGAAAAGCTTAAATTCCAGAACGCCTTATGGCACGTCTTTGTGGTTGCCGGCGCCAGCCTGCACCTGTGGGCGGTGCTCGACTGCATGGTCATCGCCCGGCTTTAAGGCGGGGGCGTTTCCTTCAGACCAGCTCCCCGCGCTTTTGCCGCATGTCTTTGTCCCGAAACCGGGGCCACTTTCGGCAGACATGCTCTAAGAATGAGGCTTGATCCGCGTGTGCTCGACCCTATCGCCGGGCTCGATGCCCAGCTCCTCGGAGCGGCCGCCGGGGATTTCCAGAACGAACTGCACCGGCCCCTCGGAAGGGATCGAGGTGGGATCGTGCGGGCGGGCATTGACGTGGATATTGCGCACCACGCCGTCGGCGCTGATGAACAGCATGTCGAGCGGAATAAAGGTGTTGCGCATCCAGAACGACACCGGGCGCTCTTCGAGGAAATCGAACAGCATGCCGGCGTCCGGCGCCAGTTCCTGGCGATACATCAACCCCTGCGCCCGGGTTTCCGGTGTATCGACAAGCTCGACAGCAAAGACATGATCGCCAGCATCGCTGTGAATGGTGAGCCGGGTGTCGTCGCTGCAGGCCGCGAGCGGCAGGCTGATGGCAAGGACAGTGCCGGCGGCGGCAAGACCGCGCAAGCTGCGCCGCAGAGATGACGAGTTGGTTAGCATGGTCTTACCGTTTCGAGCGGATTAAAGCGCGTCGCGTTTCTTTCAGATTCGCTCCCTGCGCTTTAACCCTTTGTTTTGCCGCATGTCTTTGTCCCGAATCCGGGGCCACTTTCGGGAGACATGCTCTAGTGCGACGATGGCGCATCGCCCCAACCATCGGGCCGAATTTCGGCGACCATGAGGCCTTTCGGCCCATTTCCGTAGCGGACCAGCACAAACTGGCCGGGGCGCAATTCGGTGATGCCGAAGCGGCGGAGGGTTTCCATATGCACAAAAATATCGGGCGTGCCCTCACCGGCCGAAAGAAAGCCGAAGCCGCGAATGCGGTTGAACCACTTCACCTCAAGCCGGACCATGGCCGAGGAGGGCTCGACCACCACATGGGTGCGCGGCGCCGGCATCTGCGCCGGATGGCGCGCCGTGGTTTCGTCCATCGACACGATGCGGAACGCCTGCAGACCGCCGGGGCGATTGAGCGCCTCAACGACGATGCGTGCACCCTCATAGGCGGTCTGATAGCCGTCGCGGCGCAGGCAGGTGACGTGCAGCAGCACATCGGGCATGCCGTTGTCGGGGATGATGAAGCCGAAACCCTTGCCGGCATCGAACCACTTGATGGCGCCGGAAATCTCGATGACGTCAAAGGGCTGAGCGGCGCGGGACGACTGATCCTCGTGCCGGTCCGAGCCGATTCCCATCGACGGATTCGCGGTTTCTCCGCTATCGCCGCTGCCCTTAGCCCCCATGCCTCAACGCCTTTTTCTGCTCATCCCCGCCCCAGCGAGGTACGCCGACAATACCGACGCAGTCTGGCCGATTCAGGATCAAAAGTTAAGAAGGTGTTGCGAAATAGTTGAAGCGCGTGGCGATCGGCCCGGTTGCCGCACACAGCCGGTCTTGCTAGGCCTCGTTCTCACCACCGTTTGAGGGAGATCGCCATGCAATATCTGCACACCATGGTCCGGGTAACCAATGTCGAGGACAGCCTGCGATTCTATTGCCAGGGGCTGGGGCTCGAGGAAGTGCGCCGCACCGAGAACGAAAAAGGCCGCTTCACGCTGATCTTCCTGCGCGCGCCCGGCGACAATGGCGGCGAGGTCGAGCTGACCTATAACTGGGACCCGGAAGTATATACCGGCGGCCGCAATTTCGGGCACCTGGCCTATCGCGTGAAGGATATCTACGCGCTGTGCCAGCATCTGAGCGATATGGGCGTCACCATCAACCGCCCGCCCCGCGACGGCCACATGGCCTTTGTCCGCTCGCCCGACGGCATTTCGGTCGAACTGATCCAGGACGGCCGCCTGCCCCCGCAGGAGCCCTGGGCCTCGATGCCCAATACCGGCAGCTGGTAACGGAACACCGATCCCGAGCGCGGAAAGCCCCGCGAAAATAGCCAGTTCGAGCCGATGCGCCAATTCACCCCCGCCGGGCCGCCCCCGGCAGGGCAATCGCAGATGGTTTTTACTGGTCGCGTGTCGTCCCACCTCGCCTTTCGCGGCCATCGCACTGCGCCCTTCTTTCATCGATCACCGGGGTTATCCCGGTGATCGATGCGCAGGCGAGATGGAGGGGGGAGGCACTTCAGAGCGCCCCACGCAAGCGCTATGCCTTAACCTGCCGCTAACCCTTTCGCTTAGCGTGGGGTTAGCGAAACCGTTCTAATTTTAGCGACTGAACTGTTCGGCCCATTGCCTGTTGCGGCCCTGCAACATCGGCCAATCGGGAAAGTCGCCCATGCCCCGTCCTCTCCTTCGCTTCGTTACCGCTCTCGGTGTGGTTCTTGTCCTCGCAGCCTGTGTGCCCATGGCCATGTTCGCCAATGGCAGCGGCTCCGGCTACAAGGGCCTGCGCTCCGATTGGGGGACTTATGTCTCTTCCAACACCGTCAACGCCTTCTGTCTCAGTCCCAAGCTGCGTTTCCTGATCTGGGAATTCGAAGGGCATTTCGGCAAGAAGGTGGTGATGCAATCGGGCTATCGGGACAATAATCACAACACCGCTGCCGGCGGCACCGAAAACTCCTTTCACAAGAAGTGCATGGCGGCCGATTTCTATATTCCGGGCGTCGACAAGGGGCAGCTGATCCAGCTTGCCATGCGCACATCCGGCGTCGGCGGCCTTGGATGCTATCCGGGTCGCAACTTCATCCATGTGGACGTCCGCGACCGCCCCCGCGGCTATAATCGCCCGGTCACATTCTCAGGCTGTTGATAACTCGACCTTTTTTGAAAAATACACAAATTCGCCGCCGAGGGGGTTGCCATGGCGAAAAGCTCCCTCTATACGACACCCAGCGTTGAGCGCGCCCTTCGTCTATCGGTTAGGACGGCACCCTTTCACGGTGCAGAGAGGGGTTCGATTCCCCTAGGGCGTACCACGCTTCCCCCGCTTGCCGGGCCTGTGTTGAGACAACACAGTGTTATTTTGGACTTGCGCCCATCGTCTAGCGGTCAGGACGACGCCCTCTCACGGCGTAAACAGGGGTTCGATTCCCCTTGGGCGTACCAAAGCTTTTCTTCCGATTTTTGATGGTTGTGGCCTGATCTTGTGCGTCAGGGCGGGATGCGCTTGCGGGCATATCGGCTGGAGCGGCGCGTCCCATGACGCCCGCTGGGTCGAGCCCGAGGGCAGAAGGGGAGCGAGGCTCGTGTTTTGAAGCGCGGAATGCTCGGGGGGCTATGGACGGTTACCTATCCCCTTCCCTCCTCGGGGAAGCTCGCCCGAATGGGAGGATGAGAGGCTTTGCGCTGGGGTGAAACCCCGTCAGCAAAAGGGCGAGCGGGCCAACCCGCCCGCTTGAAGCGCGTCACGATCTTTCCCGAAACCGGTTCCCACTTTCGGCAGATATGCTCTGGATCGGTGTGGGTTCATGCGGACACCCTATCCACTCTCGTCGTCATTGCCCGGCCTGTCGGGGCGCTCAGGGGAAGCTGTCCCCTGGCATGGACCACCGGGATAAACCCGGTGGTGACGAAGACGACAAAGATCGGATCCGTTTGAAAATCCTTCACA
>JAHCJW010000183.1 GCA_026126125.1 Devosia sp. | reverse complement strand
ATCTGCTCATAGACGATGTCGATGCCGGTGATGCGTTCGGTAACCGGATGCTCGACCTGCAGGCGGGTGTTCATTTCGATGAAATAGAACTCGCCGTTCTCGTACAGGAACTCGATGGTGCCTGCGCCCGAATATTTGAGCTTGCGCATGGCGGCGGCGCAGATTTCGCCGATCTCGTCGCGCTCCTGCGGCGAAATGGTCGGCCCGCCGGCCTCTTCCCACACTTTCTGGTGGCGGCGCTGCAGCGAGCAGTCGCGCACGCCCAGATGCACGGCATTGCCCTGGCCATCGCCCAGGATCTGGACTTCGATATGGCGCGGCTTGCCGAGATATTTTTCCATATAGACGCTGTCATTGCCGAACGCCGCCTTGGCTTCGGAACGCGCCGTCGACCAGGCGACGAGGAGCTCGTTTTCGCTTTGCGCCACCTTCATGCCGCGGCCACCGCCACCGGCGGTCGCCTTGATCAGGACCGGATAGCCGATATCCTTGGCGGTCTTGAGCGCCTGCTGCTCGGTTTCCACCGCACCGGCAGAGCCAGGCACCACGGGAATGCCCAACTCGACCGCCGTCTTCTTGGCGGTGATCTTGTCACCCATGATTTCGATATGATGCGCCGACGGCCCGATAAAGGTGACGTTGTGCTCGGTGAGGATCTTGGCGAAACGGGCATTTTCCGACAGGAAACCATAGCCCGGATGCACCGCATCGGCGCCGGTGATCTCACACGCCGCCATGATGGCGGGAATGTTGAGATAGCTGTCCTTGGCGGCATTGGGGCCGATGCAGACGCTTTCATCGGCCAGGCGCACATGCATGGCATTGGCGTCGGCGGTCGAGTGGACCGCCACGGTGGCAATGCCCATTTCCTTGCAGGCGCGCAGGATGCGCAGGGCGATTTCGCCGCGATTGGCGATCAGGACCTTCTGGAACATCGGAAAGTCCCCTTATTCGATGACGACGAGCGGCTCGCCATATTCGACCGGCTGGGCATCCTCGACCAGAATACGGGTGACGGTGCCCGAGCGATGCGCCGGAATCTGGTTCATGGTCTTCATCGCTTCGATGATGAGGACGGTCTGGCCTTCCGAAACCTTGGTGCCGACATCCACGAAGGCGGGCTTGCCCGGCTCGGGCGAGCGATAGGCCGTACCGACCATGGGCGAGGTCAACGTACCGGGGTTGGAGGCCAGGTCTTCCTTGGCGGCGGGCGCCGCGGCCGGGATGCTGGATATGGCTGGCGCAGCGGCCGGCGCGGCCTGCGGCGCTGCCATATATTGCATCGGCGGCGCAAAGGCGGGCGCTTCGACCGGATAGGAGCGCGTCACGCGCACACGGAAATCTTCCTGCTCGATTTCGATCTCGGCAAGGTTTTCCTTGTTCAAGAGTTCGGCGATGGCGCGGATCAAGTCCTGATCCACCTGTGATGACTTGGTCATTCTTGTCGGTCTCCCGGCTTCGTCATCGAAGCGTTATGCGAGTTTTTCGGCCAAAGCATGGAGCGCCAGTCTATATCCAAGCGTGCCGAAGCCGCAAATGACGCCGAACGCCACAGCCGACACGTAGGAATGATGGCGGAAGGCCTCGCGCTGATGAATATTGCTGATGTGAACTTCGGCCACCGGCAGCGCCACGGCCTTGAGGGCGTCATGGATGGCGACCGAGGTATGCGAATAGGCGCCCGGATTGATCAGAATGCCGTCGGCGGTGCCGAGGCCTTGCTGAATCCAGGTCACCAGTTCGCCTTCGATGTTCGACTGGCGGCAATCGACGGTCAGTCCCAGCTCGTCTGCCGTGCTTTTGCAGAGCGCCTCGACATCGGCAAGGGTCTGCGCACCGTAAATTGCGGGCTCGCGCTTGCCGAGCATGTTGAGGTTCGGGCCGTTGAGGACGAGAACGTGCTTTGCCATGGTCTTTTCGTTGTGCACCGGCTGTTTCCGGCGGTGCAAGGGCGGTTACACGAAATGCACCGAAATTGCGAGCCTGTTCGTGTGTTAGCTGCAAACCGTCTGGCCGCAGGCGCGCATATTGGCGATCCGCTGGCGCAAAGCCTCGATGCCGATGGCGCCGGGGATGATCTCATTGCCGATGATATAGGTCGGGGTGCCGGAAATGCCCAGGGCCTGGGCGATGGCATAGGAGGACTGGATGGATTTGGCGACCCGCTCGTCGCCCATCTGGATTTCGAGGCTGATCGGGCTGAGCCCGAGATCTTCTGCGGCGGCGAGGGCTGTCGCCTTGTCGACCTTGCCGCGAGCGCTGAACAGCGCTTCGTGGAACGACCAGTAATCCGCATCCGTCTCGCCGACCAGCACGCCGACACGCGCCGCATCGATGGATTCGTTGGACAGGATAGGAAATTCCTTGAGAATGACCTTGAGATCGGGGTCTTCGGCCAGAAGCTTGGCCATGTCGGGGACGGCGGCGCGGCAATAGCCGCAATTATAGTCGAAGAACTCGACCAGGGTCACGTCGCCATCGGGATTGCCGAGCACGATCTGGCCCGGCCCGTTGAAGATCTGGTCGTGCATCTGGGCAATCGCCGTCTGCGCCTTGCTCTGCTCTTCGATGCGCAGCGTGTCTTCCAGCGCGTGCGACATGCGCTCCAGCAGTTTGGGATCGCTCAGCAGATAGCTCTCGATCATCGGATTGAGAATGGCCGGGTCGATGGAGGCGACCGCCTGAGGCTGTTCGTCCGCCGTGGCCGCAGCCACGGCGTCGCGGGCCGTCAGCATCTCCTCGACAATGGCGCGCACCGCGACCGCGTCCGTCTGCGGCTCGGGCTTGTTGAGCACCGAATAGCCCAGCGCTCCCCCAAGAACACCGATTGCGGCAACGAGTACAAGGGTAAGGCGGTTCATGGGTTCGCAGCTCCGAGGATAGTCGTTCGTGCCTTCTAGCAGACCCGAGCGAGACTTAGCGACCCAACCCATAGCAGCGTCCGGCGCTCTCCATCAATTGTTGTTGAGAAGCGGGGCCGGGTTGGGTAGTCCCCAATGGATGAGCCGGAGTTCCACGATGACCGATTTCGCCGCCGACGCCTTGAGGCCCTTTCTGGCCATGGACATTCTCAAACAGGCCCGGGCGCTCGAAGGGCAGGGGCGCACGATCTGCCATCTGGAAGTGGGGGAGCCGGGCCAGCCGCCCGCGCCTCGGGTCATCGAGGCCGTCGCGCGGGCTTTGCCGAACCCGCAGGGCTATACCAATGCCAAGGGCATGATCGAACTGCGCCAGGGCCTGGCGCAATATTACGAACAGCAGCACGGCGTCGCCGTCGATCCGGAACTGATTCTGGCGACCATGGGCTCGTCCGCCGGCTTTATTCTCGCCTTTCACGCCGCCTTCCGGCCCGGGGCGCGCATCGCCATCACCCGGCCGGGCTATCCCGCCTATGTGAATACGCTGTTGGGCCTGGGCTTCGGGGTCGTGGAAATTCCGGTTTCGGCGGCCAATGGCTGGCATTTGACCGGCGCCGATATCGCCCGCGCCTATGCGGAAAAGCCCTTCGAGGGGCTGCTGTTCGCCAGCCCCGCCAATCCCACCGGGGCGTCCGTCGACCGGGGCGGGCTGGCCGATATCGTTGCCACCTGCGCGCGGCTGGGGATTACCTTCATTTCCGATGAAATCTATCACGGGCTCGACTATCGCGGCCCTTCGGTCAGCGCGCTCGAGCTCACCCGCGACGCCATCGTCATCAACAGCTTTTCGAAATATTACTGCATGACCGGCTGGCGCATCGGCTGGATGGTGCTGCCCGAAGCGCTGATCCGCCGGGCCGAAATCCTGCAGCAGAACCTGTTCATCTCGGCCCCGACCCTGAGCCAGATCGCCGCCACCGTGGCTTTGGGCGAGCGCGACTACGCCGAGGTGCAGAAGGCAAGCTACGCGCAAAACCGCGACCTGCTCGCGTCCGGCTTGCGCGAACTGGGCTTCGATCTCCCCACATCGGGTGATGGCGCCTTTTACGCCTATACGGGAATAGCGAGGTTCTCCAATGACTCGCGAGCGTTCTGTGAGCAAATGCTGGAGGTGGCCGGGGTCGCCGCCACGCCCGGCCTCGATTTCGACCGCACCGATGGCAATGGCTTTGTCCGTTTCAGCTATGCCGGCACGCGCCAGACGATCGAAGCGGCATTGGAGCGGCTGCGGGGGTTCGTGCGGGCAGGGGGGTGATTTGCCGCCAGCTGCGGCAAGCGCTGGCGCTCATCGACAGGCATAAAGAAAAAGGCGGCCCGCAGGCCGCCTTTCCTATTTTTAGCCAAGGCCCAGGCGGCGCTGCCACCAGCCGACCTTTTTCTTCTTCTCGGGCTCGTCATCGCTCGGCGCCTCGGCTTCCGGAGCGGGAACCGAGCTGGAGGAAACCACAACCCCTTCGGGTGGAAGCTCCTTCTTGGCGCGCCGCGAGCGCGTTTCCGGAACCACTTCCGGCTCGGGCTCAGCCGCCGGAGCAGCCTCGAGCGGTGCTTCGGCGGCCACTGGCGCCTCGACGGCCGGCTCGCTCACCGATGCCGCCGGTGCGGCTTCCACCGCCACCGCCTCGGCCTCGACCTTGGGCTTGCGGGCGCGCGGCTTGCGCTTGGGCTTTTCGGCCGCGGCTTCCTCGGCGATCGGCGCAGCCTCTGCAGTATCCGTCGATGCTTCGGCGACCGGTGCGGCTTCCACAGGCGTTTCCGTCGGCTCGATGGCCGGCGCCACCTCGGCGGTTTCGACCGCTTCGAGCGCTGCCTCGACAGCTACAGCTCCGCTGCTGGTCTCGGCCACGGCGCTTTCGTCCTGGTCGCGACGGTTGCGGCGGCCCCCGCGACGACCGCGGCGGCGGCGGCGGCGCTGCTCGCCATCGCCCTCGGCGGCCAGGGCGCCATTTTCTTCGCCCTCACCATCGCTCTCGCCGTCATCATCGGCGGTTTCCTCGTCCGCATCGGCCTGCGTATCGACGGCCTGCTGGGGGGCGCGATCTTCACTGCGCTCACCATTGCCGCCACCGCGCCGGCGACGCCGACGACGCCGGCGACCATTGCCTTCGCCGTCGCCCGCGTCCGCAGCGGCGGCCGGCTCTTCGGCTTCGACCTCTTCTTCCTCTACCTCGTCCTCGACATCCTCGATGATGGCGCTGTCGACGCGCACATGGCTCGCCGCGCGCTGATCGGCGTAAGAAGCAACGCGCGTCTCGCCCTTCTCGATGGAGAACTGGTGGCCGGTCAGCTTGCTGTCGGCGGTGATGGTGATCGAGAGCGCGTTGCGCGCCTCAAGCGCCGTCAGGGTGTCGCGCTTGTAGTTCAGAATATAGAGCGCCACATCGGTGGGCACCCGCACATTGATCGACTGGCCCTGCTTGCGCATCACATGGTCTTCGATGTGACGCATGATCATCAATGCCAGGCTTTCGGTCGAGCGCACGAGGCCCGTGCCCTCGCAGACCGGGCATTTGTGGGTCGAGCTCTCAACGACGCCGAAGCGGATGCGCTGGCGGCTCATCTCCATCAGGCCGAAATGGCTGATGCGGCCGACCTGGATGCGGGCGCGGTCGTCCTTCAGGCATTCCTTGAGCTTGCGCTCGACCGCCCGATTGGAGCGGTTTTCCATCATGTCGATGAAGTCGATGACGATCAGGCCGGCCAGATCGCGCAACCGCAATTGGCGCGCCACCTCGTCGGCCGCTTCCAGATTGGTCTGGAGCGCAGTGTCCTCGATATTGTGCTCCTTGGTGGAGCGGCCCGAGTTGACGTCGATCGAAACCAGCGCCTCTGTCGGGTTGATGACGATATATCCGCCCGAGGGCAGGGTCACCACCGGCGAGAACATCTGGTCGAGCTGGGCCTCGATGCCATATTTGGAGAACAGCGGCTGCTCTTCGCCATAGGGCTTCACGTTCTTGGCGTGGGACGGCATGATCATCTTCATGAAGTCCTTGGCTTCGCGATAGGCCGCGTCGCCGGTCACCAGAACTTCGTCGATGTCCTTGTTGTAAAGATCGCGAATGGTGCGCTTGATCAGCGAGCCTTCCTCGTAGACGAGGCAAGGGGCCTGGCTCTGCAGCGTCAGTGTGCGCACGCTTTCCCACAGGCGCATCAGATATTCGAAGTCGCGCTTGACCTCGGCCTTGGTGCGCGAGGCACCGGCCGTGCGCAGGATCACGCCCATGCCTTCCGGTACGTCGAGGTCGGAGACGAGTTCCTTCAGGCGGCGGCGGTCGGCGCCGTCGGTGATCTTGCGGGAA
>JAHCJW010000182.1 GCA_026126125.1 Devosia sp. | reverse complement strand
TCTCGACGCGAGCAATCATGGCGCGATGAACGCGGCCGAGGCGGCAATTGAGACCGGGTGGCCAGAATGATTTCCGCCCTGGATGGATGCACCGGAGTGCCCGATGTGATTGCCGGCATCTCCATCCGCCACTGCTGCGATGCGCACGATGAGGCCTTGTTCGACAGCTTCGACATGAGCGTGTTCGACCAGGCCAATGTCGCCTTTGCGCATTGCGTTTGGGATGCGGGGTTGTGGTGGCTGGCCCTTCCGGCGCTGTTTGTCGTCTCGACGGCGGGGTGGTTGCTCTATCGGTTCGGACCGAAGCGGAAGGCTGACGCTCAAACCTGAAACAGCCCCGGCCGGGCGTACGGTCGAGGCTGCCAGGAGCGGGCAAATGGGACTGCTCGCCCCCAGTTAAACGTGCGGTGCCATGGCGGGTTCCGCGATCTCATTCCAACATCATCAGGAGCCTTTTATGTCCACGCTGCTCAAGCGGGGTTCGCGCGGTGCTGCCGTGCGCGCCTTGCAGGAATTGATCAATCGCGCCGTTGGCGCGCCGGCCGTCAAGGTCGATGGCGATTTCGGCCCTGCAACCGAACTGGCCGTGAAGGCGGCGCAGCAGCGTCTTGGCCTTGTCATCGACGGGATTGCCGGGCCGCAGACCATGACGGCGCTCAAGCGCGAGGCGGAAAAGCCGAAGCCGGGCCGGGCGGAGCCGGACAAGTCGGCCATGAATGTCAATCCGCCGCATGAAAAAGGGTGGTTCGGCACACCATCTGCGCCCCCGCCCAATGTCTCGGCCGTCAATCTGCTCGACACGGTTCGGCCGATCTCGGAGATCATCGTTCACTGTGCCGCCACGCCGGAAGGCAAGGACTTCACCGTTGACGACATCCGGGCCTGGCACAAGCAACGCGGATGGAGCGATATCGGCTATCACTATGTCGTCTATCGCGATGGCCGGGTGATGCTCGGGCGTCCCATTGGCCAGATTGGCGCCCATGTCGCCGGACGCAACACCGGCACCATCGGCATTTGCTACATCGGCGGTGTCTCGGCCGATGGCAAGACGGCCAAGGATACCCGTACGGCTGCCCAGCGCGCCGCGTTGCTCTGGCTCGTCGGACAGCTCGCCGCCAAGCACAAGGGCGTGCGCAAGATCTCTGGCCACAACGAATATGCCGCCAAGGCATGCCCATCCTTCGACGTGCGCCGCGACCCGCTCGGCGCGCTCGCTGCCTAAGCTTCCCCTTTCATCACAGGAGACTATCCATGCGACTGCTCAAGCAGGCGGCGCTTGCCGCTGCCCTTTTCTTCCTCACCCTGCCGGCGATGGTCATGGCGCAGGAGGCGGTTATCGTCTCGGCCGAACCCACCATCGTTCAGCAGCTTATTGGCATGACCTTGCCGGCGCTCGGGCTGATCATCACGGCGCTTCTCACCTGGGCGGCCAATGAGCTGCACAAGCGGACCGGCATCGATATCGAGGCGCGGCACAGGGATGCATTGCAATCGGCTCTGCTCAATGGCGTGCGCTTTGCCCTGCAAAAGGCCGGCTGGCTTCCCAATACGCCCTTGCCCGCCGACCTCATCGCCAAGGCATCGAGCTATGTCGGCAGTTCGGTCCCCGATGCTCTTCAGCATTTCAACATCGATCCGGCCAGCCGCACCGGGCAGGCCATGCTTGAGCGGTTGATCACGCCGCATTTGCCCATTCCTGGCTTTGAGCGCCCGAATGGCGATGTTCTGATCGGCAAGGCGCCTTGACCATGAACCAGATGCCGCATGCGGGGCCAGGTCTCTGGATACAGATCCAGCACAGGTTCGGCCCGCGAATGATGGAATGGTTCATGGCCTTCCATACAGCCATGTTCGGGGTGGTGTTGCTCATCACCCCGGACCTGTTCGCCCAACCGGCATGGGCGGGCTTCAGGAGCCTGTTCCCATCGGAGGCCTCGCTTGGGTGGTTCATGGTTCTTCTGGGGGCAGCCAGAATCGGCGGGCTGATCGTCAATGGCGCGCGCAAGCACGTCACGCCCATGATCCGGCAGGTATCCGCCGGCGTCGGCTGTATTATATGGTTCGGTATCGTCTACGGGTTCGCGACTTCAGGCGTCATCAGCACCTGGCTCGCCATCTATCCGCTCTTCGGGATAGGCGAGCTGGTGAACATCCATCGTGCTGCACATGACCAGGGAGAGACGCGGCATGAAAGCCCTCTTTGACATCATCGAGGATCAGCCCTTGGCTTTGGTGCCTTTCGGGGCGGTTCTCGCGCTGATCTTTGGCGTTCGGCATCTAGGCTTGTGGCAAGGGCAGATGGCGGCGCAAAAGCCAGCCTCGGGTGCGCAGGTTGCGGCTGTCATCGTCGATCCGACCGCACTCACGGCTGCCGCTGGAGAGGTGGCGGGGCTTACTGTTGCGGTGACGGCGGCCACGGTCGCCGCTGGCGCTCATACGGCGGCCACCGATCGCTTGGCAGACGAAGTCAAAGAGGGGACGCGGGAGATGCGCGAGTTGCGCATTGAGCTTCGCGCCATGACCGACAAGATGCGGGATCGGGGGTAAACTCGATCACTTTCAGCGGTGCCGGATTGACTCTGGCCTGACGTTTGTTCTTTGTCTGTTCTCGTTTGCCAAGCATGAGGAATGGGAAATGAGCATCGCTGTCAAAGTCCCCCGGGCCGTCAAGATTCGGCGCCTTCGCGATACAGGTCTTGATGAGGCCGACATCATCAAACTGACCGGCTATCCCCCGGCCATTGTCAAAGAGGCCCTTGCCGCAGGGCAGAAAGGCGCTTCGGTTCGCAAGTAGATGTCCAACTCGCCCAGCACCCATTGGGGCGCGCAGCCGTTCCTCGGCAAGCTCGGCAACGCCGGCATGCTTGTGTATTGCAAGTGCTATGGCTGCCGCAAATCGCGCACCTATCTCGCCAGCGACCTGGCGAAATGTTTCGGCGCCAATCGCGTGGTGGGCGAAATCTTCGGGCGCTGCCCCTATTGCGATTTCGGCGGCAACTGGAGCGAGCGATACCGCTATCCATCCCATGATGACGTGATCAATCGAACCGTCATTCGCAGGTTCAAAGGGTGGAAACACACGGCGATCTGGGCGGATGAAGAATACAGCGCACCCGAGCCGCCTGAGGAAAAGCCGTCCGGCATGTGGGGTGGGTAGAGCTATGGCGAACTGCCCATCGAGCTTCGGGCGATGAGCGACAAGAGCCGCAGCCGGGACTAGCTTCCATTGAATGCAGGCGCAATTTTATTGAAGGCCCGGCACCCGCAAACGACTGGGAAAAAGCTAACGGTGTCGGGAACGGTGTCGGGAACAAAAAACCGGACCTCCGAAGAGGCCCGGCTTGATTGGTCGGAGTAGCGTGATTCGAACACGCGACCCCCTGCTCCCGAAGCAGGTGCGCTACCAGGCTGCGCTATACTCCGTCAAATCGCAACTTTCGATCGGCACATTCGGGTAATGCGTCGGTCACGATGTGGCGGCGTTATAGCTGTGCTTTTCCATGTGTTCAAGCGCTTCCCACAACCTTTTAATTGCTTCCCGAGGGTTGTTGCGCAGGAATGGCAAACCGTGTAGGAACCGCGCCAGTTGGGGTGTCGCCAAGTGGTAAGGCATCGGTTTTTGGTACCGACATTCCTAGGTTCGAATCCTAGCACCCCAGCCAACGCTTCGCCTTTTTGGACTACCTCTCATGCGTTTGAGCTTTCTGGCGCGGTTGACCGGCGATTTGGCCAGACCCCTGCGAATGCCCGCATTTTCAGGGGCTTTGTAACCTCTCCGTAAGGCCGGCGCGCTAAGGATTGGCGGTCACCGCCAAGGTCCTGGATTTGTCCGCTCTTTTTGCTTTTTTTGTCGAGGTTCACGATTTCCAGTTCGTGGCTCTCGCTGCCATCATCTGTCTTTCGTCCGCCTATGCCTGCGTCAGCCTGTTGCGGCATGCCAAGCGAGCCAGGGGGCGCCTGCGGCTGATCTGGAGCATGGTTTCGGCGCTTGCCGTCGGTTTTGGCATCTGGGCGACTCACTTCGTCGCCATGCTCGCCTTCCGTCCCGGCTTTACGCTGGCCTATGAGTTGCCGCTCACTGTGGCATCATTGCTCATCGCCATTGGCGTATGTGGCGCGGGGCTCGCCCTGGCGATCCGTTCCGATTCGGCGCTCGATCGCTTTTTGGGCGGGGCAGTGGTCGGCGTCGGTATTTCCTCGATGCATTATGTCGGTATTGCGGGGCTGCTGGTGGGCGGCGCCATCGGGTGGGATGGCGGGCTGGTCGGGCTTTCCATCCTGGCCGGCATGGCGCTATCGGGACTTGCCCTGGTCGCCGCTGCGAATCGGGGCTGGAAAAGCCTCCTGGTCGCCACCACGCTGCTGACCCTGGCCATTTGCGTCATGCATTTCACCGGCATGTGGGCTGCGGATTTCAGCCAATGTTTCGCACTGGTGGCGGATGACGGCACCATCGATGGCAACGCAATGTCGATCATCGTGGCGCTGCTCTCGCTGTTCATTCTCGCCGCCGTGTTCAGCAGCATCGTTCTCGACGAGGCCGATCGCCGGCGCACCGCCCGGGAGCACGCCCGGCAAATAGCCGATGCCGGACGACTGGCCGAGATGCGCCAGCGGCTGGAGCTGGCCCTCACCCATATGGGGCAGGGGCTGGCGCTTTTCGACGCCGATGGCGGCATTCTGCTGCACAATCAGCGGTTGGTTGAGTTGCTCCACCTGCCGGAGGGCAGCGATTTGAGCGGTCAAACCCTGGCTGATGTCTGCATGGCGGCGGTTTTGAGAGCGCAGCTTGCCGAAGGCCAGTCGCCGGACGAATTGGCCAGACATGTGTTGCGGCAGCACCTGAATCTCGCCCAGAACGGTGGTGAGATCGTGCATAATTTTGCCGGTGATATCTTTTTGCGGATCCAGCATACCCCCACTGGAAACGGGGGTTGGGTGACCATGCTCGAGGACATTTCCGACAGCAAGCGCAGCGAGGCAGCCATTTCCCACCTGGCTCAGCACGATCCGCTGACCGGCCTGCCGAATCGAAACCGCTTCGAGGAATTGTTCGATACAGCGCTGGCGCAAGCCGAAGCCGATGAGCAGAAGCTGGTTGTGGTTGCCATCGATCTCGATCGGTTCAAGGACGTCAATGACAGCTATGGCCATGCGGCGGGCGACCGTGTCCTTTGTGCGCTGGCCGAGAAGCTGACCGAAGCGCTAAAGCCGGGGGAAATCGTGGCGCGGCTGGGTGGCGACGAATTCGCCGCCATCAAACCGTTCACCTCCATGGACAATCTGCGCGAATTCCTCACGCGCCTGGAGCGCGGGCTGTTCGGGGCTGTGCAGTATCAGGATGTGGTGGTCGACACATCGGGCAGCATCGGCGTTGCCATCTATCCGGCCGACGGCACCGAACGGTCGAAGCTTTTGAGCAATGCCGACCTTGCCATGTATCGCGCCAAGGCCGAGATCGACCAGCATGTCTGCTATTATGAAAGCGAAATGGACGAACTGGCGCGCCAGCGCCGCGCCATGGCGCGCGACATCTGGCATGGAGTGGAGCATGGCGGCTTCAGCCTGGTCTATCAGGTGCAGAAGTCGGTCGCGACCGAGACGATCACCGGCTATGAGGTGCTGCTGCGCTGGAATCGTCCGGGTCATGGCCCGGTTTCGCCTGCCGAATTCATTCCCATTGCCGAAGAATGTGGCGCCATCATCCCTCTGGGCAGCTGGGTGCTGAAGGAAGCCTGTTGCCAGGCCGCGCTCTGGCCCGAGCCCTATAAGATCGCCGTGAACATTTCCGGCGTACAACTGGGCCAGCTCGAACTGGTCGATATGGTCAAGATGGTGCTTTTCCAGTCCGGCCTCGACCCCGAGCGGCTGGAGCTGGAAGTGACCGAAACGGCGATTATCGCCGACAAGAAACGCGCCATGTCGATCCTCAAGCAGATAAAAGCCCTGGGCGTGTCGATCGCCATTGATGATTTTGGCACGGGATATTCCTCGCTCGACACGTTGCGAAGCTTCCCCTTCGACAAGATCAAACTCGATCGCTCCTTCATGAGTGAAGTGGAGGGCAGCGATCAGGCCAAGGCCATCGTCCGGGCCATTCTGGCGCTGGGGCGCAGCCTGTCGGTGTCGGTTCTCGCCGAGGGCGTGGAAACCCCGCAGCAGCTCGAAGTGCTGCGTTTCGAAGGATGCACCGAGGCGCAGGGTTTTCTTCTGGGGCGCCCCGGCCGCATGGACTGGGACGATGCCGAGCCGCTGCCGCTGCGGGCGTAGAGCGTGTCTGCCGAAAGTGGCCCCGGTTTCGGGATAAAGACCTGCGACAAAATAGAGGGC
>JAHCJW010000181.1 GCA_026126125.1 Devosia sp. | reverse complement strand
AACTGCGGCGTCCTGTTGGTGGCGCAGCCTGCCAGCATCGTGGCCGAGAGCAGGAAGGCCACAACGCCATGTCTACGGAAACCCGGCAAAGCGGAATTGCGGGAAAGAGCGCTGGTCATTGGCTCATCTCCCGCGACCATGAGATTGCATTGACATAGATGCCGAGTGGATTGGCACGCAGCCGCTCGGCATCACGCGGCGTCTGGATCACGATGGTCAGGATCGCCGTCCAGCGCTCTGTCGTGGAAAGCTGCCCGTTCTCGTAGTGTCGTTCAGTCCAGGCGACGCGGAAACTGTCGTTCGAGGCGCGGATGACGCTGGAAACTTCGACTGCGATCTGCTGTCGCCCGACACGGGTGAACGGATCGTTGGCGCGGGCATAGTCGTTGAGCGCGGCCGCTCCCCGATCCGTGGTGAACTCATAAGCGCGCAGCCAGTTCTGGCGCACGATGATGGCATCCGCCGGGATAGAGCGCGTCTGCTCGATGAAGCGGCCCAGATGAAAGGCGATCTGCGGATCGGTCGGGCGGTAATCGGCCGTGGCTGCGGCGACAGTCTGAGCCTGGCCGAGATTGTCGACCTGCACCACCCAGGGCACGACGGTCCCTCGTGCCGATTGCAGCACAAGCGCGGCAGCGAAGCCCGCCGAGAGGATCAACGAGCCAAAGGCCATATAGCGCCAGTTCTTTGCCTGCACGCGAGCCGAGCCGATGCGCTCGTCCCAGACCTGTGCGGCTTTCTGGTAAGGCGTCTCGGGCTCAGGCGATTTGCCATAATGGGTCGCTGGACGTCTGAAGATGTTCATGAGCGGTCACTTTCGGAAATGTTGACGGAAGAGCCGCCGCCGTGACTGTCACCGGAGCGGACGGCATGGGCGGCCATGGTCGTGCCGTGATTGAGCGCCTGGCGGCGGTGCATCTGCTGCGCCCATGCAGGCGGGCCGCCCGCCGTGGCGGCAGCGGGTGCGGCAGAAGCGGCCGCGCCCGCACCGCCAATGGTTCCCTGCGAGGACGATCCGCCGGTGACGCCGAGCCCGGCGCGCGCGCCATCGGAGAAGCTGGATTTGACGCTTTCCGCTGCTTTCGAGGCAGCCCGTTTCAGGGGCGATGCGGCGGCGGACCCCGCAGCGCGGGCAACGCCGCCCAGGCCGGAGGCAATACCAGCCGCGCCGGACTGGCCAAACGATCCGACACTATAGGCGGCACTCGCCGCACCTGCGGCAGCAGCACCGCCACGGACAGCAGCGGCTCCGCCCGACAGCGCCGCTGCCCCTCCCTTCACGGCCATGCCTGCGGCAGCGCCGCCGGCGAGCATCATACCGCCTGCGGCAAGGCCAGTTCCAACAGCCGCACCGGCACCAAGCTGCGGGCCGCCGGAGACAAGACCGGAGGCGATGCCCGGTCCAAAAATGCCGAGCCCGAGCAGCGACAGAGCGGCCAGCACGATCGCCATGGCGTCGTCGATGGTCGGCGTCGCACCGCCAAAACCCGCGGTGAACTGGGAGAACAGCGTCGAGCCGATGCCGATGATAACGGCCAGCACGAGAACCTTGATGCCGGAGGAGACAACATTGCCGAGCACGCGCTCGGCCATGAAGGCGGTCTTGCCGAAGAGGCCGAAGGGGATGAGGACGAAGCCTGCAAGCGTTGTTAGCTTGAACTCGATCAGGGTGACAAAAAGCTGCACGGCGAGGATAAAGAAGGCCAGCAGCACCAGCATCCAGGCGAACATCAGGCAGGCGATCTGGATGAAATTCTCGAAGAACGACCAGTAGCCCATCATATCCGAGATGGCTTCGAGCAGCGGGCGACCGGCATCGAGGCCGGTTTGCGCCACCTGGCCGGGCCGAAGCAGATCAGCGGCGGAAAAGCTGGTGCCCGAACCTTTCAGGCCAAGGCCCGCGAAACTGTCGAAGATGATCTGGGCGAGATTGTTCCAGTTGCCGATCAGGTAGGCGAAGACACCGACGAACAGCGTCTTCTTGACGAGGCGTGCGATGATGTCGTCATCGGCACCCCAGGACCAGAAGAGGGCGGCAAGCGTTACGTCGATGACGATCAGGGTAGTGGCGATGAAGGCGACTTCGCCACCAAGCAGGCCGAAGCCGCTGTCAATATAGCTGGTGAAGACGCCCAGGAAATTGTCGATGACGCCGGTGCCGCCCATGGTTCACTGCCCCCCGTTTTGATGCGGAGCGGCGGGCACCGGCGTCCGGCCGAGGAACCGGTCGCGGTTCTCGGCCCAGGTGGCGAGGCAGCCGGGATCGTTCACGGCCGCCTCGCCCAATTGCTGGCAGTGGCGCAGGCTCTGGCGGAGCGGATCGGCAGGCGCCTGAAGCGCCGGGGCGGGGCGGGACTGCGCCGGTTCGTCCTCGCGGGTCATTTCGATCACCGTGGCGGTGATGGCAATCGCCACGAATATGATCGCGCCCAGCCGGGCCAGCATCTTGCCGTCCATGTCGCGCCGCTCCTGTCCGGTCAGTTGTTGCCGTTGCCGAACATCCGGGCATTGCCGGGCTGATAGCCCGATCCCGGCGTCAGGAAGCGCTCGCGCTGGATGCGGCCCTGTTCGGCGGCGGTGGCGCGCTCGGCCTCGATCAGGGCTTCGGAGCGACCATTGGCTGACATCAGCGCGATCAGGTCGGAAAGCTGCTGCGACTGGAGCGCGAGAAGCTGATTGCCGGCCTGTGTCGCCTGCAACGCGCCTGTCGCATTCTGGCTCTGTCCGACAAGGGCGGACATTTCAGCGCGGTTGGTGTCGATATTTCCGACGACACCGGCCTGCACGCGCATGGCGTCCTGCAAACCGCCGACCGTATTCTGCCAGCGGGACCGCGCATCGGCGACGAGCTGGGCGTCGGTCGCGGACAGCGAAACATTGCCGTATTTTTGGCTGAACATCTGATCGACGTTCTGCACGTCGAAGGCGATGTTCTGTGCCTGCGCCAGAAGCTGCTGCGTGCGCTGCACGTTCTGCTGCAAGGTCTGGAGCGACGAATATGGCAGGCTCGCGAGGTTCCGCGCCTGATTGATGAGCATTTGCGCTTCATTCTGAAGCGAGGTGATCTGGTTGTTGATCTGCTCCAGCGTGCGCGCAGCAGTCAGCAGATTCTGCGCATAATTGGTTGGATCATAGACGATGCGACCAAAACCGAAGGCCTGTGCCGGGGTTGTCAGTACCGGAGACAACGCGACCGGCATGGCGAGCGTCAGTGCCAGCATGGATGCACTGGCACATCGGGAAATGGAAATACGGGTCATGGCAAGGTCTCCTCTTCACTGTCGTCTGGGGGGATGTGATCTGGCGCGACCGGCAGAGTGGGCTCGGACCGTTCGGCAAGATTGGTGAGGTTCGGGATCAGATCGGCAGCCCATTCGACGCCGCGATGACGCAGCCAGGCGACGAGGAAGCCGTCCTGCCCATGCCCGGCGACGAGTTCAGCAATGCTGGTCTGATCGGTTTTGGATGATGCGGCGCAGAGCGCGAGGCCGACTTCGCTGAGGCCCAGCTCGAACAGGCGATTGCCGCGTCGTGACTGGCAGTAATAGTCCCGCTTGGGCGCGGCCCGTGCGAGGATCTCGATCTGCCGGTCATTGAGGCCGAAACGGCGATAGATGGCCGTGATCTGCGGTTCGATGGCGCGTTCGTTTGGGAGAAGCAGCCGGGTCGGGCAGCTTTCAATGATGGCCGGGGCGATGTTGCTGCCGTCGATGTCCGAGAGCGACTGCGTTGCAAAGATGACGCTGGCGTTCTTCTTCCTGAGCGTCTTCAGCCATTCGCGGAGCTGATTGGCGAAACCTTCGTCATCCAGTGCCAGCCAGCCTTCGTCGATGATAAGCAGCGTTGGCCGTCCGTCGAGCCGGTCTCCGATGCGGTGGAAGAGATAGGCCAGCACGGCGGGCGCGGCACCTGTACCCACCAATCCCTCGATCTCGAATGCCTGCACATCGGCATGGCCGAGATGCTCGGCCTCGGCATCGAGCAACCGGCCATAGGCCCCGCCAACGCAGTAAGGTCGCAATGCCTGCTTCAGGTCGTTGGATTGCAGCAGCACGGCAAGACCGGTGATGGTCCGTTCCCCCGCCGGGGCGGATGCCAGCGAAGTCAGAGCCGTCCAGATGTGTTCCTTCACCTCCGGCGTGATAGTCACGCCCTCACGCATCAGGATGGCGGCGATCCAGTCGGCGGCCCATGACCGCTCATAGGCATCATCGATCCCCGCCAGTGGTTGCAGAGAAACGGAAACCTCCGATCCCTCGGTCAACCCGCCGCCCAGATCGTGCCAGTCCCCGCCCATGGCGAGTGCGGCGGCGCGGATCGAACCGCCGAAATCGAAGGCGAAGATCTGGGAACGGTCGTAACGGCGGAACTGAAGGGCCATCAGCGCCAGCAGCACAGATTTGCCCGCGCCGGTCGGGCCGATCACAAGCGCATGGCCGACATCGCCGACATGAAGGGAAAGCCGGAACGGCGTCGAACCCTCGGTCTTGCCGTAAAGCAAGGGGGGCGCTCCGAGATGTTCGTTCCGTTCCGGCCCCGCCCACACAGCCGATAGCGGGATCATGTGGGCAAGGTTGAGCGTCGAGACCGGCGGCTGCCGGAAATTGGCATAGGCATGTCCGGGGATCGAGCCGAGCCAGGCATCGACGGCATTGACCGTTTCCGGCATGGCCGTGAAATCGCGGCCCTGAATGATCTTTTCGACCAGCCGCAGCTTCTCGTCAGCGATGCGCGGATCGGCATCCCAGACAGTTACTGTCGCCGTGACATAGGCCATACCAGCCACGTCAGCGCCGAGTTCCTGCAAGGCCGCGTCGGCGTCGAGCGCCTTGTTCGAGGCATCGGTATCCACAAGCGCCGATTGCTCGTTGGTCATCACCTCCTTCAGGATTGCGGCGATGGACTTGCGCTTGGCAAACCACTGGCGGCGAATCCTGGTCAGCAACTTCGTCGCATCGGTCTTGTCCATCAGGATCGCGCGGGTCGACCAGCGATAGGGAAAGGCCAGCCGGTTCATCTCGTCGAGCAGACCGGGCGTCGTCGCAGTCGGAAAACCGGTGATGGTCAGGATGCGAAGATGCTGATCGCCTAAGCATGGCTCCAACCCGCCGGTCAGCGGCTGATCGGCCAGCAGCGCGTCGAGGTGCATCGGCACCTCGGGCACGCGGACACGATGGCGGTTCGTGGAAATCGTGGAATGGAGATAGGTCAGCGTACCCGCATCATCGATCCAGTGGCATTCGGGCATGAAGCCGTCGAGCAGCGCCAATATTCGGTCGGTGCGGTCGATGAAGCCGCGCATCAGCTCCCATGGATTGACGCCGGATTGCTCACGGCCCTCATAGAGCCAGGTCTCGGCACGAGCCGCGTCCTCCGCAGGCGGTAGCCAGAGGAAAGTGAGGAAATAACCTGATACGAAATGCGTGCCCGCCTCTTCGAAGGCAGCCTTGCGCTCGGCATCGACCAGAGCGGAGGCCGGATCAGGGAATTGGCTGTCGGGATAGGTCGCAGCTTCGCTTCGCTGTGCCTCTACGAAGATCGACCAGCCGGAGCCGAGACGGCGTATGGCGTTGTTGATGCGCCCCGCGACCGCGACCAGTTCCGCGGCGACAGCGGAATCCAGGTCCGGCCCGCGAAACTTCGCTGTCCTCTGGAAACTGCCGTCCTTGTTCAGCACGACGCCCGAGCCGACCAGCGCGGCCCAGGGCAGGAAATCCGCGAGGCGGGTAGCGGTACGGCGATATTCGGCGAGGTTCATCATGGCCGCGCCCTCACACCGACAGATGACCGGGGATGCGAAGATGCCTGCGTCCGACCTCGACGAAGAGCGGATCGCGTTTTGCTGCCCAGACCGCGAGGAAGTGCCCCACTGCCCAGATCGCCAGGCCAACCAGCCAGAGACGAAGGCCGAGGCCCACGGCCCCGGCCAGCGTCCCGTTCATGATTGCGATGGAGCGCGGTGCGCCGCCGAGCAGGATATGTTCGGTCAGCGCCCGGTGGACCGGGATGGAAAACCCTGGCACCGCATCGAGCTGTTCAAACCCGCCCGCCATCAGATGAGCGCTCCGCCGCCGAACGAAAAGAACGACAGGAAGAAGGAACTGGCCGCAAAGGCGATCGACAGACCGAAGACGATCTGGATCAGGCGACGGAACCCGCCTGAGGTATCGCCGAAAGCCAGCGCCAGGCCGGTGGCGATGATGATGATGACGGCGATGATCTTGGCGACCGGTCCCTCGATCGACTGAAGGATGCTCTGGAGGGGCGCTTCCCAGGGCATGGAAGAGCCGGAAGCATGTGCCGCGGGCGCCAGCATCAGGCTGAAGGAAACAGTGGCGGCAGCGG
>JAHCJW010000180.1 GCA_026126125.1 Devosia sp. | reverse complement strand
TGGCAGGCGGGCAAGGCTCGCGGCTGCGTCCGCTCACGGTCAACCGGCCCAAACCCTTGCTGCCTCTGGTCAACAAACCGATCATCGCCCACATCGTCGATTGGCTGCGGCGTAACGGCGTCGATGAGATCGTCATCACCCTGCAACATCAGCTCGATTGGTTCCAAAGCTATCTGGCGGGCGCGACTGGCGCCGGCCTGACGATCGAATATCAGGTCGAAGATATGCCGCTGGGCACGGCCGGCGCGGTGGCGCAGGCCAAAGCCACCGGCCTCATCCATGCTGACGAGACGGTGCTGGTCGTCAGTGGCGATGCGGCTGCCGATATCGAACTGATGCCCCTGCTGGCCTTTCATCGCCAACGCCAGGCTGATGTCACCGTCGCCCTCTATCGCAACCCCACCCCCCTGGAATACGGCATGGTGATCACCGAGGCTGATGGCCGCGTCACCCAGTTCGTGGAGAAACCGAATTGGGCGGAGGTCGTCAGCGATCTGGTCAATACCGGCATCTATGTGATCGAAGCCGATGTGCTCGACCTGATTCCAGGCGGCGGCGCCGCCGATTTTAGCAACGACTTGTTTCCGTCCATGTTGGCGCATGGCCGCCCGATCTTCGGCCTGCCCATCTCTGGCTACTGGTGCGATATCGGCGCTCCTGCCGCCTATCTGCAGGCCAACGCCGACCTTCTCCACAATCGCATGCAGCACGAGTCCATCGGCAAGCACCTGGCCGGCGACATCTGGGTGGGCGAGAATGTGACCATCGCCCCCGATGCGCAACTCTATGGGCCGATCTATCTGGGTCATAACGTGCACATCAAGCCGGGCGCGATCATCCAGGGGCCGGCCGTGATCCGGGATGACACCGTGGTCGACCAGCGGGCCGCCATCTCGCGTTCGGTGATCTGGCGTGGATGCTATGTGGGCGAGGACGCCCAGATCCACGGCGCCCTGGTCAGCCGCCAGTGTGTGTTCAAGGCGCGCTCGTCGGTGCAGGAAGGAGCCGTGATCGGCGACCGCTGCGTGGTCGGTGAAGACGGCATCATCTTTACTAACGTCAAGTTGTGGCCGGGCAAGGAGGTGGATTCGGGCGCGCTCGTGCGCGAGAGCATCATCTGGGGGTCGCGCGGGCGGCGCACGCTGTTCGGTCGTTTCGGCGTCACCGGCGTTGTCAACGTCGATCTGACGCCGGAGTTTGCGGCCAAGTTGGGTGTGGCGTTTGGCGCCAGCCTGCCCAAGGGCAGTTCGGTCGTCATCAACCGCGACACGCATCCCAGCGCCCGTATGCTCAAACGTGCCATCATCTCCGGTCTGCCGGCAGCAGGGGTGGGGGTGTGGGATCTGCGCACGCAACCGGCGCCGGTGGTTCGCTATCTCACCCGCGTCACCGATGCCGCCGCTGGCGTCCACGTGCGCATCTCGCCATTCGACCGGCGCGTGGTCGATATCCGTTTCTTCGACGGCAATGGCCTCAATCTGAGCCGAGCCAAGGAGCGCGAGATCGAGAGGCTGTTCTTCCGCGAGGATTTTCGCCGCGCCCAGGTCGATGACATCGGCGCGATCGACTATGCGGTGGATGTCGAGCAACGATACAGTCGCGCCTTTTTGCAGGCGCTCGATGGCGAGGCCATCCGCCAGGGAGACTTCACCATCGCCGTCGATTATGCTCATGCCACCACCGTCGATCTGATGGAGCCACTGTTGGCCGAATTGGGGGTCGAAGGCGTGGGCCTGAACGAACGGGTCGATCCGCATCTGCTGTCGCTCAGCCAGCCTGACTGGGAGCGGGCGATGGTCATGCTGGGCAAGATCGTCCAGGCGATGGGTCTGCCTTTGGGGGCGCGGCTGGATGTGAGCGGCAGCCAGATTTTCTTTGTGGACGAAAACGGGGCGCCGATCGACGACAAAGTGGCGGCGGCGGCGATGGCCGAACTGGTGTGGCGCGAGCGACCCGAGGCAACGTTGGCCGTACCCGTCGATATGCCGTCCCTCTTCGAGCAGATGGCGGCCAAACACGGCGGGCATGTGTTGCGCACCAAGGTCGATATCCAGGCGTTGATGACGGCCGCCGACGAGAAGGCCGTGACCCTGGCCGTCGATGGCAACGGCCACTTCATCTTTCCCATCCTCCACCCTGTCCCCGATGGCATGTTTGCGCTCGCCTGTCTGTTGCAGCATCTAGCCCGGGGACGCACGACACTGGGCGAGGTCGTGCGCGGCCTGCCTTCTTTCGTCTGGCTGCACGAGACGGCGCCCTGCCCGTGGGAGGCAAAAGGCCGGGTGATGCGTCTGGTGAACGAGCGAGCCGAAAGCTACGTCTCCACCGCCATCGATGGCGTCAAGTTCCATCTGGACAACCGCCGCTGGGTGCACATTCGGCCCGACCCCGACCGGGCGCTGTTGCATGTGGTGGTGGAGGCGCCCACCGATGCCGAAGCGCAGGCTTTGCTCCGCAGCCACCTTTCCTGGCTGCACGGCCTGATTGTAGCGTAGATATGGTCGGCTTTTTTGGCCCTCCTGCGCTCACAAAGTTGTTTGACAGAACTTTCGGCGTTATGCTAGACTGCCTGCCCACTTAGAAGTCCCGTAGGTTATTTTGTGAGGCGTTGGCCGCGTCGCCTGTGCGTCGTCCACGTTGCTCGCTTCGGCCCTCATAAGACCGGCGGCTTTGTCGCAGCCGCCTGGTGGTTGTGGTACCTCATGATCAAGGAGTTGGAATGACCACACTGCTCGAGGTAAAAGGACTCGAAACCAAATTCTTCACGCAAGAAGGCGTTGTCCACGCGGTCAATGGGTTGTCGTATAAGCTCGAGGAAGGCGAGACGTTGGCGATTGTGGGCGAGAGCGGCAGCGGCAAGAGCGTGGGGGTGATGACGCTCATTCGCCTGATCCCGCAGCCACCGGGGAAGATAACGGCGGGCGAGGTCTGGTTCGATGGTAGGGACCTGACAAAACTGAGCGACGATGAGATCAGACAGGTGCGCGGCAACCGCATCGCCATGATCTTCCAGGACCCGATGACCTCGCTCAACCCGGTGCTCACCGTTGGCCGGCAGATCACCGAGGCGCTGGAACTGCACCTGGGCATGGACAAAGAGCAATCGCGCAAGCGGGCCACCGAACTGCTGGAATTGGTGGGCATCCCCAGCGCCGGCAGCCGCCTTGACGACTATCCCCATCAGTTTTCGGGCGGTATGCGCCAGCGTGTGATGATTGCCATGGGGCTTTCCTGCAACCCCCAGCTTCTCATCGCCGACGAGCCGACTACCGCCCTGGATGTGACCATTCAGGCGCAGATCGTGGACCTGGTGCGGGAACTGAAAGACAAGATCGGCATGGCCATCATCTGGATCACGCACGACCTGGGGGTGGTGGCAGGGATGGCCGACCGGGTGATCGTGATGTACGGAGGCCGAATCGTCGAAGAAGCGCGGGTGAATGACCTGTACGGCAAACCGCACCATCCCTATACGTTGGGTCTGTTGAACTCTGTGCCGCGCCTGGACGCTGCCCATCAGGAACGGCTTATCCCCATCGACGGCTTCCCCCCCGATCTGATCGATCCGCCGCCGGGCTGCTCTTTTGCCCCGCGCTGCACCTTCCGGGTCGATCGCTGCGAGACGGAAACGCCGGTCCTGGAATTTGTGACATCGACCCGTCGTGTGGCCTGTTGGCGGTGGGAAGACGTTATCAGTGCAAACGAGAACGGAGGCGAACGTGGCTGAAGACGGCAAACTGCTCGAAGTCCGTGATTTGAAGATGTATTTCCCCATCCGCAAGGGGATCCTGATTCAGCGCCATGTCGCCGATGTGAAGGCGGTGGATGGTATTTCCTTTGACATCAAGGCCGGTGAGACGTTGGGTCTGGTGGGCGAATCCGGCTGTGGCAAATCCACCACCGGCCGTGCGATTTTGCAGCTCTATCACCCCACGGCCGGCAGCGTCAAGTTCGACAACCAGGAACTGACGACCATGAAGGGTGAGACGCTGCGGCGCCAGCGCCGGCGCATGCAGATGATCTTCCAGGACCCCTACGCTTCGCTCAACCCCCGCATGACGGTGGGCAGCATCATCGGCGAACCGCTCGACATCCACGGCCTGGCCAAGGGCAAAGCGCGGCAAGAAAGGGTGCAGGAGTTGCTGCGGTTGGTGGGGCTGAACCCCTATTTTGTCAACCGCTATCCGCACGAGTTTTCGGGCGGCCAGCGCCAGCGCATCGGCGTGGCCCGCGCCCTGGCCGTCAACCCTGATTTCATCATCTGCGACGAGCCGATCTCGGCCCTTGATGTCTCCATCCAGGCGCAGATCGTCAACCTCTTGCAGGATTTACAGCGCGAACTGGGCCTGACCTACCTCTTCATTGCCCACGATCTCTCGATGGTGCGGCACATTTCCGACCGCGTCGCCGTCATGTATCTGGGCAAGATCGTCGAACTGGCCAGCAGTGCCGATCTCTATCACCGCCCCAGCCACCCCTATACGCGCGCGCTGCTCGCCTCTATTCCGGTGCCCGATCCCGAGGCGGCGCGTCCCACCGAACCCATGCGCGGCGAAATCCCCAGCCCCATCGACATCCCCTCCGGCTGCCGCTTCCGCAGCCGCTGTCCGCTGGCCACCGACCTTTGCGCCCGCGCCGAACCCGCCCTGCGCGACATCGGCGGCGGCCATCTGGCGGCCTGCCATTTCGCCGAAGAGGTGCCGGCATGACCCGGTCGGGCGTTACCCAATCAACCGGGGTCTGAGAGACCCCAAAACAGGAGAGAGAACGAGAAATGAACAAGCTGATCCTGCCCCTCTTCACGGCGGCCATGCTCGCCTCGACCGCGGGCGCTTACGCCGCCGGCGAGTTGACCTATGTCGTCAACAATGAAAGCGCCAAATACGATCCCGGCACCACCGCCGAAACCTTCGCCGCCCCGATCATCGGCAACACTTTCGAAGGCCTCGTGCGCTTCAGCCCCGAGGGCGACGTCATTCCCGCCCTTGCTGAAAGCTGGGAGATTTCCGAAGACGGCCTGACCTATACTTTCCATCTGCGCGACGCCAACTGGTCCGATGGCCAGCCGGTCAAGGCTTCCGATTTCGTCTATTCCTGGAAGCGCGTGCTCGACCCGGCCTCGGGCGCCATGAACTCGCAGATGCTCTATTTCATCGTCGGCGCCGAAGAGGCCTATAATGGCGGCGACGCCTCGGCCATCGCCATCACCGCGCCCGACGACAAGACGCTGAGCTTCACCCTCAAGCAGCGCGTCCCCTATATGCTGCAGCTTCTGAACTACCCGACCTTCTACCCGGTCCGCGAAGACGTCGTCTCCGCCGATCCCGAAGGCTGGACGCGCAATCCGGCCACCTTTATCGGCACCGGCCCCTTCCGCGTCACCGCCTTCAATCAGGGCGAGTCGGTGGTGTTCGAGAAGAACCCCAACTATTACGACGCCGATGCGGTCAGCCTCGACAAGCTGACCTTCCGTCTCATCCCCGATCCGGCGACGGCCCTTGCCGCCTTTGAGGCCGGTGATGTCGACGGCATCGAGGCCGTTCCCGCGCCGGAAATTCCACGCCTCTCGGTCGAGTCCGATGCCTTCATGGTGATCCCGGCATTGGGCACCACCTATGCCTTCTTCAATCCCAACCAGGCCCCGCTCGACAATCTTCATGTCCGCAAGGCGCTGTCGATGGCCATCGACCGCTCCGAGATCATCGAGTTCGTCCTGCAGTCTGCCGATACGACGGCCCTTGGCCTCGTGCCTCCGGGCATGAGTCTGGGCGGCGAAGACTATACCGCCGGCCGTGATACATTTGGTCTCTCGGAAACGGCCGATGTCGAGGGCGCCCAGGCCGAGCTCGCCGAAGCCGGCTATCCCAATGGCGAAGGCTTCCCGGAAACGCTCTATGTCACCTATTCCTCCCCGCCGATCGAAAAGCTGCTCGAAGCCATCCAGCAGATGTGGAAGGAAAACCTCAATATCGACGTCAAGATCCAGGCCACCGAGTGGCAGGTCTATTACCCCGAAGTGCAGAAGGTCGAGTACCAGATCGCGCAGATGGGCTGGGGCGCCGACTATCCGCACCCGATGACCTTCCTCGACAACTTCGTCACCGGCAGCGCCAATAACCTCAACAACTGGTCCAACGCCGACTATGACGCGGCCATCGCCGCCGCCAAGGCCGCCAGCGACGAGGCCGTCTCGCGCGATGAAATGCGCAAGGCTGAGGCAATCTTGATGAACGACCACGTCATCCTGCCCCAGTATCACCGCTACAACTACATGATGATGAGCCCCGCCGTCTCCGGCTTCTGGCGCTCCTCGCTCAACGTGCCGTATTTCCGCAACGCGACCATCGCGGAATAACCGCTACCCTGCCTCCCCCTGCAAAGGGGGAGGCTCCTAAAGTTGGGAACCGGTTTCGGCAGACATGCGTAAAAACAAAAAGTTAAAGCGAATGGAGCGATCCGAAAGATCGTGACGCGCTTTATCGGGTCAAATTC
>JAHCJW010000018.1 GCA_026126125.1 Devosia sp. | reverse complement strand
CCTGAGCCAGCAGCGCCTCGGTGGGGATGCCGCCGATTATCAGGTGATCGGGCGCCGGCGCCTGCACGATGCGGTCTTCGCCGTCAGCCAGGCGGTAGGCGTATTTTGGACGACGGGTGACGATAACGCGGAACGTGGCCGGGGTCACGTCGAGGCGCTCCGAGACGTTTTCGCCAATACGCACGGCTTGAAGGCCAATGCAGTCAACCGGCACCTCCGGCTCGATGACCTGCTCGATCCGCTCCAGGTGTGGAGCAAAGCCTTTTCGCGGCCGCGACGGACGGGGAGCGGCACTGTTCCTATCGCGTGCCTCCAGCCCAGCCTTGATCTGCTCAATGCCGGTTTCGATCTCGTCGAACACGAAAGCCATCTGCTCATCGTTGAGCGGGTCGTGCCGCAGCCGTTCAGAGCGTGTGCCGTATTGGGCGCGCTGCAGCATGGCAACGATCGAGGTCAGTCGCGCGATACGCTCGTCGGCCGTGGCATTGATGACCTTGAGTTCGGCGATCTCGGCATGGGCAGCGGCGATCATCGCCTTGAGCGCGTCAATGTCGTCTGGGAGCTGCTGTGGATCGGTCGGAGCCATAGGCGCATCATGGCACAAAACAACCCCGGATTGCCTGGGATTTTGCGTCAGTGAGTCAGTCTGCCGCAGGCTTTTACCCAGCCGATTGCGGCCGGCTCTCAGTCACCGCGTGCACCCGTTTCCAGTCCATGCCCTCCACCAGTGCCAGCAGTTGCGCATGGCTCAGGTGGATCCGGCTGTGGACGACCCGCGGCCAGCAAAACGCCGCCTTTTCCAACCGTTTCGCGTACAGACACAAACCCGTGCCATCCCACCACACGATCTTGATCCGGTCCGCCCGTTTCGCGCGGAACACGTAGAGCGAGCCGTCGAACGGATCTGCTCCGGCGTCGCGCACCAAGCCGATCAGCCCATCGGGTCCTTTCCGAAAGTCTACTGGATGGCTGGCCAAAAACACCTTGGCGCCCGAGGGGATCATGCCGACCGAACAGCGCGAACGACACGGCGCAGGTGATCCTCGCTGATTGTCGGGCCAACCCGGATCACGGCACCTGCGATCTCGATCTCGACAGTCCCGCCCGAGCAAGCATGCTTCTCGCTCAGCGTCTCAAGCCGCTCAACCTGGCCTTTGGCAAAGGCTTTGCGCCGCCAGCCGAACAATTGCGAGGGCGACAGTCCGTATCGGCGCGCTACGGCCGACACGTTCGCGTCCGGGGCAAGCGCCTCTTCAAGGATCCGAGCCTTGGTCTCATCGGGCCAGTTCCGCCGCGATACCGCAGGACTGCTGTCCATCCGGCCCGGCACCACCTCCAGCAATTGGAAACTTCTATCACTGGCCATAGGAGCAGACATAGAAACTCACACCGTCATAAAATCAGAGGTGCAAATAATCCAAATCAAGCCAAAGCGTCAGACGCGGCCGCCTTGGCGCTTACCAAAGGCCTTGGCGAGCTGGGGATCGGCGGGATTGACCAGCCAGCGGCCATACCAGGGGATTGAGCCCAGATCGGTTTGGAAGCCAGCCGGGATGATGATGGCGAAGGTCGCTTCCGGCCCGCGAACCTCCCAGATCAGGTCTTCGGCCAGCACCCATTCCCAGTTGCCGGTATCGGCGGCCCGGAATGGATAGACAGCGCCGGAGCCGGTGAAAGCACTCATGACGGCTCCGTTTAGAGGGTCGACCTAACGGTTCAGCGAGCGCCCGATTTTGACGAGGACACCCAAGGTAACGCCAAAAACGAACGTCATGACGCCGGCGTCGATAGCCTGCCCCGAAGTTGCTGAGCCCAGATACCGGGCAGCCATTTCAGCCCGCGTTGCGGCATCAGCTCCGCTGGCCACAAAGAAACCCAGCCCCACACGCAGAGCGCCAAAAATAATGGCCAACCAAGATACAACAGTTCCCAAAAGCAGCATCGGATTCTCCAAGAAATGCTGGGTGAACATATGTTAACTGTCGCCGCGCTGGTAGCGCCGCAGTGAAGCCCGCAATATTTTCTGCCGCGAGGATGGTGCGCTGGGTGCGCGATCGCAATGGCGACCCCGCCACTTCATGCGCCCAGCACTTCGGCCTTGCGCTCCAGTGTGAGCAGCCCGGCATCGACCAGCATCTGCAGCGCGGCCGTCAGGTTTGGGTCACCGATCGTCACATATTCAAGCCGAGGATCGTCCAGTAGGGCGAGCCAGTCGGCGACGTATGGAGCGAGAGGGTCTGCGCTTGCGGCGGCGGTCTTGAAGGACACCCGCTCCTGCGGGGTGAACCGCATCTTGAAATGCGGTACCGGGATGTTGACGGGCTCCGGCGGGGGCGGCGGTTCGGGCACTGCGGGCGGCTCGGGATCGGGGGGATTGGTGAAGGCCTCGCCGTCATAGCTGGCGTTGGGCCTGGTGCCTTCGGGACACTCGACCCAAACCCATTCGGCGGGAAAAAGCGCGGCCGGGCTTTCCGGGTGCCGAAGCGTTTCGACCACGACGCTGTCTTCAATACGTGCCCAGATTTTCATTCCGCGACCTCATCCCAGAAGACAAAGAATATTGCATCGCCACCGATACCACCGGACCCGTTCTGCGCGCCTCCGCCTCCGGCACCTGAACCAGATTTCAAGTCCGCCGCATTACTGAGTGACTTTCCAGTGCCGCCACCAAATGAAGATGCTCCTGCTATGGCTGCCGACGCCCCGCCACCCGCACCAGGGCCAGCGGTGCCGCCGTTGGCGGTAACGGCCGTGCCGCTATCGCGCGTCCAGCTTCCCCAGGCGCCGCCGCCACTGTCGGCGTCCCGCAAGTCCCATATGTCGCCGTAGGTTTGGCCGTGCAGTTCTACTTCCTTGAGGCCTTCGCGTCCCCCGAGAGCGAACAAGCCCCGCGCGCCGTTAGTGCCTACAGCTGGCCTATGAGTAGATCCACCCCCCTGTCCGGAAGCGCCACCACCCCACCCGGCGCCACCTTGGCCAGTCGATTTTAGTCCCGGACCGAAAGGCGAGGCCGAGGATGGACTTCCAGTGTTGTTCACCGTCATGACAGCCCCCGAGTACGAAAGATCCCAAGGGCCAGACGGAACCCCCGCGATGGTTCCTGAGACGGGACTGCCCGTAACACCAGCCGCACCAGCGAGCGTAAGAGGCGTGCCGCCCACCGGGGTGCCGCTTACAGATGATGAGCCGCCCGGCGTTGAGAGAACGGTGTTGATACTGCCCGCCCCACCCGCGCCCACCACGATGGCCAACTGGTCTCCAACAGCTACAGTCAACGTCTTCTCGCCGAATGCCCCTGAAGCCCCGGCGACGTCGCCCGAGCCGCCGCTAGCCGCACCAATCCCTTGGATTTTGATCTTCCCGGCCTTTTGCGCTTTCCAGATATAGGTGCCAGGCTTCCCAAAAATATCCCGCCGCCAATAGCCATTCGAGCCGGGCGCACCGATGCGGGCGGCCTTTTGCGGCTGCGGCCTGTTCAAAAAATCAGAAAGATTGCTCACTTAGAAAAGCCTCCAGGTGACGCCGTTGAACCAAAGCAGGAGATCAACCCCACCGAGGTCGAGGGTGAGGTTTTCAGGTAGGCCCATGATGGTCTGGCCATTGCGCGCGAGCGCGACTGTCGCTGTTGCGCTCAACACCTCGCCATCCGTGATCCGGATCGTGGCATTGGCGACAGGCGCGGCCGGCAGTGTCAACGTGATGCCGGTATTGCGCAGGCGATAGGCGCGGCCGGCAGCCAGCTCGGTATTGACGGTGACCGTCCGCACCAATTGCGGCGGTTCGACCTGACCGAGCGCCGTTTCGGTCGCGGAGGCCAGCGCCTCAATGAGGCTGTCGAGCAGCTCCAGCGCCTCTTGCGCTGTGGTGCCCTCCGGAAAGCTGTCCGTCTCGGCGACCGGCACGTTCGAGGCCGGTATGCCTGAATTCTGCAGGGCGGCGAGGACGTCTTCGGCCAGGTTCAACTCGCTGACCAGGGCGGCAATCTGCGCCTGCAGCTGAGCGATATTGGGCGCCACTGAATTCTATACATAGGCGATGACGGTCGTGGTCGCGTTCTCGCCCAGACCTTCGAGCGTGACCGCGATCTCAGCCTTGATATCGACCAGACGCCCGTTGAGATTGTTGAGCGTGGCCTGCCACCAGGCGCGCCCGCTCGGGTTGTGGGGCGGGATCTGATAGCCCTCAGGCGGGATTGGCGTAGTCAATCACGCTCTCCCCATACTTGCCGACGATCTTGTTGAGCAGCCGGCCCTTAACTTTCATTTCGTCGCGCGGCAGATACTTGATCGGCCCGATCTCGACGATTTGTTTGACGCGAGCGATGAAACTGGCGTCCGCCTCATATTCGATTGGTTCGGCCATGGTCCCGTCCTCAGAAGGCGTTGAGCTGGATGTCCTGAACGAAAGGCACCTTCACCACCGTGTCGGTGTTCCCTTCGAGCTGGACGCGAGCACCGGTGATCGGCGCGCCGGCGAAATCAAAAATGGCTTTGTACGTGGTGCGGCTCGGCTTGGTCGGATCGACCGTCGCCGTGACCGAATCCGCATCAACGACCGCGGCGCCGACGCGTAGGCGCGGCACCAGGTCATGATGGGCAATGTCAAAGGCATCCATGTTGACGATCATTTCGATCGTCTCGGTGGCAAAGCCGAAGGCCAGGTCCTTGGAGACGCCGCGCAGGTCATTGCGCATGCGACCGGTGATCATCACTGCATGGGTGTCGAGGATGATCATCGGCGCCAGATCCTCGGTCCCCTGCATGACCATGCGCAGGCTCGCCTGCGCCGGCAAATTGGCCAGGGGATTGTCGGGCCGGGCGTCGAAGGGAATCCAGTCCTCGACCCCGAAGGGTTTGATTTCCCAGCTGCGCTGGGTGCCGGCCGGCTCCCAGCCCTGAAACACCATGCGCAGTTCGGTGAACCCGCCAGGCAGCACGGCGGCGTTCATCTCCACCACGGTGCGGTTCTTTTCGAACTTGGCGCCGTTGTAGCGGAAGGAGAAATCGTCGGTCGTTGAGCCCTGGCTCCAGATGCCATCGGTGCAAACGAACTTGCTGCCCCCGGCGAAGGTATTGGCGCCGGTGTTGGCGGCAATCTGGTGATTGCCCGAGGTGACCACGAACCAGGCATAGCGATTGCCCTGTTCGATCAGGTGCGGCGGCAGCAAATGCCTGACCCAGCCTTCATGCAGATCGGCATGCGGCGTTACGGCCTTGGCAATGACCGAGTCATAATCCGGCGCGCCGGCCGGATTGAGCTTGCAGATGCAGACCGTTACATCGCCGGTCGAACCGACGCGGGTACCGAGCTGTCGCGCTCTTCGGCTGTGAACTCGACCTGACCAGGGCGACCCTTGCGGCCCACTTCCAGTTCGGGGACGGTGAAGGCCTCGCCGATCGGGAACTCGTTCCACTTGAACTGTTCGGACAGCACCTGCAGGGGCGGCAGCGCACGGCGATAGATCAGCGCATGCGCGGGATTGCGATAGGCGATGGCGACCGCAGTCAGTGTCGCGTCGATGGGAAACGGGCGATTGGTCGCCATCAAGAAATTCCTTCGAAAATGAGGGGAAGCGGTCGCTGTCAGCCAGCGGCCGGAGTGGCGAGGACGCCGGGGGCGATGAGATAGGGCGCGATATCGCCATCGGCGCCGTCGGCCTGGGCAAAGCCGATGATGCGCACCACCGATCCGGCAACCGGGACGGCCTTGACCGCCTTGCCATTGGCGTCGGAGGTCAGAGGATCGCCGAAATCGACATCGCCGCCGATCCGGACCTCGCCAATGCCGGCAAGATCGACATCGACAAGGCCGCCCTCGGGGGCACCCATGGAGCCAGCGGCGCCGAGCAGAGGATCGGTGGCGCTGTTTGCCACTTCGACCACCTTGTCGGTGGCAGAAGCGGCCACGATCAGATAGCCGGCAATGGCGCTGGCAACGCGATAGGATTTTGTGAGTGTCGGGGTGTAGCTGGTCACTTCGTGTCCCTCACATGCAGGACCGCCTGGGCGGTCGAGATATGGATGCCCAGGGCGGCCTGTTCGTCCTGGTATTTGCGGGCGGCGGCGGCCAGCGCGACGGAATCTGGCTCGGCAGCATCGTCGGTGGCGGGGCTTGTGTTGCCGATGCCGCTCGGCTCACCAATGACCGGCAAAGTCTTGACGAGGCTTTCGAAGCGGCCCAGTCCACCCTCGACCTGGCACATGGCCAGATAATCGCCACGGCTGGCCGGTGTGATCTTGCCGGCAGCCTGCGCGTCATCCAGCGCCTTCTCGATCTTCTCGGTGAGACGATCAGCCTGGATGCTGGCGAGCGAGGTGCGGAGGGTTTCCAGCTCGGAGGTGTCCTCGGCGCGCGCCAGAGCGGTCTTGTGGTCATTGACCAATGTGGTCACTGCAGTGGTCAGCGCCGCCGTATCCGACGCCACATCGATGGCGAGGGCGGAGCACAGGGTCTCGCGCTCGGTGTCGCGCCCGGCGATGGCCGCAAGAACTGCAGCCTCGCCGGCGCTGTCTGCCAGGCCAAGGGCCGTGGCGATGGCCTTGAGGGTCATCAAAGGTTCCTTTTGGTGGGAGTGTTCTTCACGGCTGAGAGCCGTCATTTCGAGGGCCGGACGATTGACGAGGCCGGCGCCCTGGAGACGGGTCAGCACGCCATTTTTGGTGTGGCGCATGGAGGGGGAGAGGAAGCGATAGGCGCGCTCGACGATTTCGCGGGCGGCCGTGGCGGTCCATTCGACCTTGCCCCAGATGGCGCCGTCGCGGGCTTCCATGGCCGTAATCCAGCCAGCGGCCGGCGCCTTGACGCCCGCCGTCGCCAGATGATCCTGGCCATGCTCGTAGTCGATGACCAGCGGGCCGCGATTGGCTGTGAAGGCGTTGAGGATGGTCTGCGGCTCGAACGTCCAGCGCCGGCCGTCGCGTGCAACAATCTCCGGCCCAGCCGGAAGCAGCTGCACCCAGTCGGGGGCCTGTCCGCTTTCGGCGGCAAGATCGGTGAACAAATCGGTGGTTGCGGTGCGCGTCGTCATGGGCGACAACATGGATGCGCACCGGGATATGATCCCGTCTGACCCTTGTCAGACCCAGTGCAACTTTCCGCCATTGTCAGGATGCACCCCGGCGCCGGACGTTATCCGCGCCATTAAAGGGGTTTTAAACGGGGCAGAAGGCGAGAATCGCCCCCTGCGTGACATTGGTGGCCGCAAAGGCTCTCTGGCGGCCTGTGGCGCGCTATTCCTTCAAAGCCGTCAGGCACTCGTCCAGCTTCGCCATGGCGGGCTCGACGTGCTCAAAGGTAACTTTGTCTGCGGTCCACCGTCCCGCATGGAAATGGATCAACTGTATGGCCTGCAGGCGAAGTGCGTCGGCGCCCTGGTTGCAGGCCATGTAGCGACGATACGGGTTGTCATCGCCGCCGCCGAACTTCATGCCAGCATCGAACCAGGCACTGTTGGCGGCTTCCAACGGCTCAAGCACATCGGATCGCAGCACAGCCTCCATGCCTTTTGATGCGACCTGATCCCAATTCTCCACGGCGGGGGCCAGCTTGTTGCTTGCCTCGATCGACACATTGAGCAGAGCGAGGCTGTCGGTACGGGCGTCTGCCTGAACAGCCGCCACACCAAGCAATACAAATACGGCCGTCGCCACTGATCGTTTCATGTCCTGTTCAACCCTTCTTGCACTCCGCCGCACCATGACCGATATTGATAGCAGGCGCGAGCCAGTTCGACCGGGACGGTTACCGGACCCGTGAGGGATTGACGCCCCTCCGCGCCTCTTCACTCCAACAGCTTTCCGTTTTCCCTGGCACGCCGAATTGCCCGCAATGCTTCCTTCTCGCTTTTGCGATGGAAGCTGGTGAGCCACCATTGCTCGCCGTCCTTTGCGGGCTTTACCACCACCCTCCACCAGACGCCGGCCGCCGCGCCCATCATCACCGCGGCCCGGTCGCCCTGGATGATCGCCTCGGGCCGCAGCACCACGGAAAGCGCCTGGCGCAAATCGGCGACATGAAGCGCCCGCTCGGGATATTCGGAGATGATGTGCTGGACGCTGTCGGAGGACAGGCGAACCAAGGGCGTGGATGCCTCGAAGGCCGAGACTGCCGGCTCCGGCATTTGGGCAATGGGCACAAAGCTGCCCTTGGCCATTTTGCCATCCGCCATGGCCTTCAGTACGGGCGAGCCGACGATGTCCTCGATGGCAACAGCCTGACGATGCGTCGGCATCGCCGCCAGTTGATCGTAGAGGAACCGCGATGCGTTCGCGGCCCGGTTCTTGCCCGGATTGTTCGCCCAGCCCGGATCGACGCCTTCCGGCACCTCGTGCCACTCGCCGGTGCGCTTATTGTACCAGCGCCAGGTCTTGATCTCGATAACCTTCTGGTCTGGTCGATAGCCAAGCCGCTCCGCCTCGGCGCGCGAGATCTGCCGAACGCCGCATTTGCAGAGCCAGCCATTGGGCGGGTAATGCGTATCCCAGAAAGGATGATCGACCGGCAGGACGATCCCAACCCAGCCCTCATGCTCTGGCCGTTTGTTCTCGGCGGTGCTGCGCGTGTAGACGAGGAAGGGCAGGAAGCGTTTGTTGCGCTGGGTCCGGTCCCATTCGCCGGCCGCGTGCGCCGTCATCGTATTGGCCCAATAGATGGTGCGCAGCCGGCGAGGACTGCCCAACTGCACGTCGACCGTTTCGCCGGTCTGCGGGTCGACGGCCTTGGTGCTGCCCCACCAGCCTTTCGCCTGGAGGATCGGCGTCAGGTTCTGCTGGAATTGCTCGAAGGGCACGCGATGGGTGATGGCGCTATCGACTGCCGCCCGGATATCGTCGAGCACATCGTAGCCCGCCGATTTTGCGACGGTGAAGGAAAAGGCATGTTCTTCTGGGGCGAGGTCGCGCCAATCGAAGCTGGGCTGGCTGCGCTTGGCCTCGAAGTATCGCTTGACCTCGGCCGGCGCGGTTTTGAAGACTTCCGGAACCTCGACCATCAATTGGCCTCGCCGGTGTCTCCGAGGCCCCGCGCCTTCATCATCAGCTTGGCCAGGCGATCGGCCAGCGGACCGCTATCGAGCTTTGCCTCGAGGTCTTCGAGACCCGCCAGCAGCTGCTGATAGGATTGTGCCCGTTCGAACAAAGCGCGGATCGGCGCGATGAGCGGTTCAAGGTCCTGTTGCCAGTCCTTCAACGCATCTTCAACCAGCCCATCAAGCTCGCCATGGGCGTCCTGGGCGGCCGCCGTCGAGGTGTGATAGCCGCAGCAATGGCCGCAGAACCGGGCCTGGGCTTCGTCTTCATTTTCGAGCTCGGCATCGTGATCAACAGGCGGCTCTCCTGGCCGGCTGATCGACGCCGGCGGCGCGGCGACGAGGACGGCGGCCCCGGTCTCGGGAGCCCCGAACCCGATCCGCTCGCGATACTCATCGGCCGAAATTTGCACGCCCATCCGCACCGACCGCTCGACAACCTCCGAGAGGATGTTGATGTCCTCGCTTTCGGTGATCGGCCAGACCACGGTGGGGTAGCGATCGCGCGGCCCAAAGTTGAGATCGACGAAGGGCCGGACAAGATCGCGATTGGCCGTGGTGGCAATCTGGCGCCCGTCGCTGCGGGCGATGTCGATGCGCACCCCTTCGTGAATTTTGGCCTGAGACAACGACGAGCCATCGTCCGTGGTCATCGTCTGGCCGAGGACGCCCTTCGAGATTTGCCGGTCGAGATAGCCCGCCATGCCGTCGAAAACGGCATTACCGGTGGCACCCTTGCTCTCGATGAACTCGATATCCATGCCTTGAGGCACGATGGCGGCAGCATCGCTGGAGAGGTCGCGCACGGCGCGTAACAGCACGCGCTTGTCATCGTCGCTGGCATCGCGACCGAAACGGCCGAGGCGCAGCGGCATGCCATAGACCTCGATAAAGGCCATCCAGTCCTTGAGCGTGTACGACTTGAACACAAACGCCCAGGCGGCAAGACGGGCGAGACCGCCGCGAACAGAAAGACCGGATTTACGCTTGGGGTGATGGATCGAGAACTGAAAGGGCGGCAGGTCCTCGCCGTCGATCTTTCCAGGCACCTTGCGCCGCAGAGTTCTTCCGTCGACCTGGTCGAGCACGAAATGACGCTGGTCTCTGCGCTCATACCCCTTCGGCCGCCATTCTTTGCCCGATCGGTCCCAGATGGTTTCGACGAGGGCGTAGCCCTTGCCCAGCGCATCGAGCAGATCGGCAACATAGTCATCGGCAAAGACCGGGTCGGTCACCAGCTCACGCACAGCGTCGGCGAGCTTCATATCCTCGGCATCCTTCGACGCCGGCACTACGATGGGTTCGACGCCGGTCACCGCCATCTTGCGGGTGGCCAGTACCGAACCATAATGGAGGTCGCGCTCTTCCATGTCTTCGGCAAGGCCAAAGAAGCGGTCGGGATAGCCTCGGGCGGCACTGCTCAGGATTTGAGCCAGAGAACGCGAGGTGAGGCCCGAGGCGACCGATTCCGTCCAGACCGAAACGACATCGCCCACGGCCGGCGCGGCGACTGGCTTGCGTAGGGAGGCCAGATTGACCGGCATGCCAAGATGATCGAGCAGCTGGGGCGAGCGCGCCATCAGAATAGTCCTTCATCAAAATCGGGGTCGATGCCGCCGCGCATAGGTTCTTCAAACAGAGAGGGGCGGCCGAGGCGCTCCAGCTCATTCACCGCGACATAGCCATATTCGAACCACTGCATGCGGCTGGCGAAATAGGCGAGGGCCAGCCCAATGGTGAAGTCACCATGGCGTTTCTTGCCTTCATCGCCGGTGCGAACGTCCGGAACGCGCGGGGTGCCGCGAACGACCTTGACGATGCGCAGGTCGGTCAGATGCTCGAGGTCTTTCGAGATCGCCAGAATGCCGTCTTCAAATGCGGCTTTAACCGGCGGCATATGCAGGCGATACCAGTTCTCCGAGAGCTTGATGGCCCAGCAAAGACCTGTCTCCTCCTCGGTTTCCCGCAGGCCAAAAATGCGGCCCATGTCTTCGGCCACCGTCCAGCCCATGCCGACCGCGTCGAAGGCAGCGCCGACCAGGCGCGGCGCGCGCTCCAAAACGCGACGGGTGATGAGCTTCTGTTCATGACCAGGCACGCGGCGCATTTCGATTGTCAGCTCGAGCTTGCGGTTGAGCACCTTATCGATCGAGAGCAAGGGCAATACGGACAGGTCGCGCACGCGGCCGAAGTCGAAGCCGGCCGCATGGCTCTTGCGCTTGTCGAGGCGGGCCAGAGCCTCGTCCAGTTCTTCCAGGAACGGCGCCATCAACTGTTTCTGGCGCTGCTCGGGCAGTTGCAGATAGTCCTCGGGTAGCTCGAGGCGCAGGATCGGGCCGTCCGAGGTCATGCGGGATTCGATCAGCGGCGTCGTCAGCCAGGCGCCAGAGCCCTGGGTAGGAATGCAGAAAAGCTCTTCGTCGGCGGCGTCCCGATAGAAATCGATGGTCTTCTGGCGCCATTCTGCTTCCAGCTCGGGCGTCCACTCGATGCCACGAACAAGACAGATGCGCTGATAGAGCCCGTCGAGCAGCGCCTCGTCCAGATCGATCCGCATATGCGCATAGGGCGACCGCTCGGCCAGAATATCCTGAATCTGGACGTTGAATTCGTTGTCGGTGCCATTGTGGGTCGAGCAGACAACCACCTGCCCGCCCCACATCAGGAAGGCGAGGCCGGCTTTGAGGGTTTCCTTAAGGCTGTCGATGAAGGCGGCTTCGTCGATGATCAGCAGACCCTGCTTACCGCGCAGCGTGCGGGGGGCAGACGAGAGGGCCACGATTTCGAACCCGGAGGCAAATCGGATTCGGAAAGACTGGATGGACCGGTCGCCGGTTTCATCGCTGTCGTCGAACAAAAACTCCTCGGACTCCATTGCAGCCAGATTGTAGGCACGCGCCCACATCGCGCATGCATCGACAAATTCGAGCGTCATCTCGCGGTTGTACGAGATGTACATGCTGTCCATCCCGCGAGCGCGTTTTTGCCGGGCGGCTCGGAGCACCGCTTCTGCCGCGAGTGCCCAGGTGAGGCCAATGCGACGGGACTTCTCGATGAACAGGACTTCGGTCGAGACCGATTCCAGCAGCGCTACCGCGCGCGCCTGATACGGCAGCAGGGCTTTGGGGAGCCCAACTTCCGCAATGACGGCTGGCAAGGCGCTGGTGGCCTCGCGCCGCATTTCCTCCCATTGTTGCTTTGTAATCGGGACGGTCACGCGACCCTCCGGCAAATATGCGGCGCGCGTTCCCGCACACTCATCTTGACGGCCTCCCAGGCGCGCAGGAACATGACAAGCTGCTCAAGGCCCGGTTGAACGCGCTGCTCGAGACGGCACGCGCCAAACAGATCCCGGCGATCTGGAGGGACGAGCCGAAGGCAGTGTTTGCAAAGGCCCTCGGTCAAATCGACGACATCGGCGATGGTGAGAAACGGCGTGAGCCGGATCGGTGCCCCGCACTGGCAGCACGAACACGCGCGGATCGGCCTCACTTCGGCACCTCGACACCGAGGATTTGGGAAAGAATGTCCTGGGCCGTTTCCTGGCTGAGGCCGCGTGCCTTGGCCGCCGTCTGCACTGCTGCCGTCGCCTTGTCGGCAAAATCCTTCTCGATCTTGAGCCGGCGTTGCGTGGAAAGCCCCTGCGCCTGGACGGCCGAGCGCAGGGCATTGGCCAGCGACATGGCGCCCTTGGGATCGATGCCGCTTTCCCCGGCCGAGGTCAGAACCTCCCACACCAGCGTCTTGATGGCCTCGGCCGCGATCAGGGTGAGATCGTCGGACGCCTCGGGATCGAAGCGCGAGGCGATGGAAGCGGCGATTTCGCGGGTTTCCTCGATCCGCCGCGTCATGGTGGCAAGGCGGATTGAATAGCGGTTAAAGGCCGATTTCGACGGGATGTCGAAAACCAGCTCGCCATGGCTTTCGGCCATGAGCGTCTGGCACGCGTCGTAAAACGCGGTGTAGATCTCGAGCTGGGTCCGCTCGCGATCGCGCAGCGCCTCGGCGGCCCGCGCGATGATCGGGTCGCATTCTTCCGGGAGCAAATCGAAAGCATTGAGCCGGCCACGGCCGCGACGGGCGCTCACTTCTATTTCCCCGGTGAGGGACGTGCCACGCCCTCGATGACGACGCGCCGGCCAACATGATCATAGCCAAGCCTGGTCAGCTCGCCGATCATGATCGAACCGGCCTCAGTGATGGCGACGGCGCCGACATCAGCAAGGTGGCGGAGCTGCTGGCGCACCCAGTCCCGAGAGCGGTTGTGCCCGAACGACGCCAGGGCGGCGGTCAGGATGGTCTCATTGAGCCGGCCATCGACCTGATCGGCGAGCGCCCGCAGGATTACGAGGCGGGCATCCTGGACGAGATAGTCGGCAAAAGTTCCGGTCATTTCTTGGCCTGGCTGAGCAGAAATTCTTCAATACGATGGGCGGTGCGCTCCACGGCCTGCAGGCTTTCGGCCACGACATTGATGGTGCCGTTCAGCGTGGTGACCTTGAGGTCGAGCTTATGCACCGTGTCCTTGCTCGGCATGTTCTGTAGGGTGGTTTCCAGCGCCTGGATTTTGGCGGCCTGGGCATTGACCAGCGCCTGCAACTCGCGGATTTCGGCGGCGTTGATCTTCGACCGGCTGGTGAGCCAGGCGTAAACCGCCGTACCGATCGAGATGAGCGTTCCACCGAAAGTCGCAACGTTACGGGCGGAATCGAAATCCATTATGCCCTCTCGAAAGTCGACTGGCAGGAGACGCAGCGCCGGGCCGATGGCATGGCCTGGCGCCGGGCGGCACCGATCATCTCACCGCAATCATCGCAGGTGTCCGAACCTGTGCGCCCCATGGCCGCCAGCACCGAGCCGATGCCAGCCGAGCGCTCCTGCTCGATCCGCAGCTGCGCGGTCTCGAAATCCCGTTCGCCAAAGCCGCTCATGCGCCGGTCTTCCAGCTCTTGACCGCGTCGAGCGCCGACTTGCCCAGCTCTTTGACCGTGTGGCCGCCCATATAGAGCGCGATGAACCAGCTGGTCAGCGTGAGCAGGATGCCCAGATCGATCGCTGGCACCTCGACACCGAACAGGTCGACCACCGGCAGGATGACGATCACCCAGGTCCAGAAGAACCCGAGCAGATACATCCAGCCCCAGCGCCAGCCCGATTGCAGCGGTCCCTCGGCAGTTTCGGCCTGAAGGAGAGAGAACTGCCCATCGAGCCCACGGGCATAGAGACTGACCAGCTCCGGCGCGATTACTTCGGTGACCGCGATGGCGTCCTTCACGACAGCGGGTCGGCTCTCAATAATCTCGGGCAACTGTTCGACCGATACGCCAGAATTGTCGGCGATCGACTTGATCACGGCCTCGGCGATCTGCCCCGAGGCGCGGCCAAATTTCTGCTCCAAAACCTGCTTGACGATGGGCGCACCGACTTCGGTGGCCAGCCCGATGAGAACAGACGACAAATCCATCAGACGGCCCCTCCAACAGCAACCTGACGAGCCGTATCCTCATAGGCGGTGGCGCGCTGGCGATTGACGCGAGCGCGGAAGAACAGCCAGACCGCAAGGGCCACACCGCCGACGAGCAAGCCCGAGAGCAGGAAGCCCGCCAGAAGATCGGCGCCGGCCGGGTCGAGGGTGATGGTGGCGCCACTGCCGGCAGCGGCCGCGCCCGAGGCACTGCCCCCCTTGTTCTGGGCGGCGGCGGTCTGTTTGGCCTTTTGGGCTTCGTCGATCAGCGCTTCCGGCACCTGGCTGTCGTTCATCGCCATGGCGCGCAACGCGCGGGCCACTCCCTTGGCTTCGATATCGGCGATGCGATTGCCCCAGCCTTTGCCGAACACCTTCCAGTTCGTCAGTCCTTCGACGAAACCGAGGCGCTGCCGGCAGATATTGCGCACGGTCTGGTCGTGGCGATTGGCCTTGTCGAGCCCGACCACCAGCCATTTCCGCCCGCGCGACACCCCGGAGTTGACGGAAGCGTCATAGGTGGCGAGATCGACCCCGGCGAACAGAGTTTCGCAGCCGGCCTTCAGCCAATAATCGGAGAAATAGATTTCGAGGGCTTCGGTCTTGGTGATCGATCGGACAGGCCGCAGCGGACGGCCGAGTTTTTTCAGCCAGGCATGAAACACCGCCTCGGTGATGCCATACATGGTCTTGCCACCGGGATCGGACGGGTGGTTCGACCAGGTGCCTTCCCAGCCGGCCGTGACCTTGTGGCAGTCGAGGAATTTCTGAGAGGGAGACATGAAACGACCCGATTTGAATTCGGGTCTAGGGTGGCCATGTCACCAGCATGTTCGAAGGGTGACAGGCGTCACCGCCTAGTCGAAAAGCCTGCCCTGGCGCGGGTCGCCATCGCGTTTCAATTCGGCTTTAACGCGAAACACGGTCCTGGTCGTCATGCCCGTCTGCCGCGCCACTTCATTGGTGGTGGCACCGGCATTGAGCGCGTCCACCATGGCTTGCCGCACCTGCTGAGCTTTGGCATTGGGCAGGATGATGTCATTGCCGCCGAAACGCTGACAGATTAGGCGGCCTTCTTCAAGCCCCACCAATTGGGCCAGCCAATGGTCCTGCCGAACATCATGCGGAATATAGACCTTGGTCCCCCCGCGAGAGCGGACGAGCGCCCAGGCGGCGCTGATGCCTGCCACCTCGGCAATCTCGACCATGAGCGGGGGAAGTATCGGCTCGGACATCAGAGCGGCAGGCCCCGCATGGTCACCGTGACGACGAATTCACCGCTCGTGCTGGCCAAGCGATAGACGAAACGACCAGTGACGCCTGCGTTTTTGGTCCGCCACAGGCCAGACGACGCCATAAGGCGGAAGCCTCGAGCCATGCGGTCGGCGTGATCGGGCACCACGGCGGCGGCCACACGCTGTACGTGTTCGGCTGGTGCTTTGATCTTCCAGGAGCGATGGGCCATCAGCATTCACCCTTCGCGCGGATGCGCGAGCCCAGCCGCTTCATCAGCGTGATCTTGGCCTTGTCGTCAGCCTGGTTGATGCCCCACGTTTCCTTGATGGCGGCGAGCCGATCATTCATGTCGGCTTCGATCCGGGTCAGCTCACGCTGCAATTCGCCGATGGTGGTGATGGTTGCGGCGGCCTCGTCGCGGTCCTGGGGAACGGGCAGATTGGTGCCGAGGGTCTTGGCCTTAGCCATGGGGAAACTCCGTTTCAAAGAGCGTTTTAAGAGTGTTGAAGGCCTGCCGCCGCGCCGCAAATTTCGGCATCGGGAAGTATCCGTCGGGCAGCCGGCTGGCCTCCAGATCGTCCTCGGCGATGATGAAGGTGGCGATGGCCGCGGCGAGACTGGCGGACATCACCGGCCGGGCCTCGGCCACGTCCAGCTCGGCGCAAAGCCCGAGCAGGCAATCGGCCATGGCCAGTTCTTCATGGATCGAGACGCGGAAGCTCTTGGGGTTTTCAAGCACGCGATGGGCGACGAGCACCGCGTTGATCAGGTCGGGGCTGCTCATGCCACGCCTCCGACCTGATCATTGGCCGGTACCGGCCGATAAGAGCCGGTGATGACGATGAAAGGCGACACCGCAAATCTATCCGACAGGTCCAGACCGTCCACTGCATCGAATGCGCTCTCGCAAAGCTCGCGATACTGCGCCAGCCGCTCTCCCGCCCTGATCCGTGCAGCGGTGAGCCCGACGCCTGCCGTAAACAGAAAGCCCTCGATCAGCCTGAGCGTGTCCGCGTTGATCTCGAATTCGCCTTCGCTCATCCGGCGCGTCAGCACCATGATGGTGCGGAAATCGGCCTCCGAGCGCAGGAGATCGGCCATGATCGACTGATCGACGATCGCAAAACCCCTAGCCATGACGCACCACCTTCCGGAGCGCGTCCTGGCGCAGCACTTCGCGCATCATCACCGGGTTGCCCCTGGCGGCCTTGAGCTGGGCCGAGACCGTCGCGGTGCCGGCGGCGATCTCCAGGCGCTCGGCATCGTCGGCGCAGTCCTTCGCCATGCGAATGGCATGGGACAACTGGGTGGGCGACATCGCCCGGCCCAATTCGACATCGCGCAGCATGCGCTGGATCGAGCGCATACGGGCGCTCACCGGCTGACTATTCAGTGCCATTGGAGCCTCCTTTGGCGAGAAAATGGGGGCAGCCGGAGCGGCAGGCGTGATAAAGCGCCACCCGCTCACGGCGATGGGCAGAAAAGGGAAGTTTCTGGTTGGCGAGGCAGGTTTCCCGGCCAATGGTGCGCTCGACCGGGCAATCGACGGTGAGGCCCATCAGGGCGCCACGAACGGCCTGCTCGATGCGGCCGAGATCGAAATTCTTGATGCTTTCCGCTCGGTTCATCACTACCGAGAGGGCAGCGGCAGAATATCCGACCGCCTCGGCCGCTGCCTTGGCGCTGTTCGCGTCGGCGTAGGTCGCGAGTACGTCCACCCAGTCGGGCACGTCGCCCCAGGCATGTGCCACCTTCTCGGCATAGCTACGACCGTCAGCACTGCTGCCGATACGAGGTCCGCGCTTCATGGCAGCACCTCTTCGGTCTTGACCGCACCGAGCAGCCTGCGGGTGTTAGGGTCAAAAACGACATGACCACGCAGAACTTTCGGGGCTTTGGGGCCCACGGCCGGCGCCACAAAGTAACGGACGCCTTTGCCAACTGACCGCTCACTGCGCAGCGGCGATTCCTCGCATGCAGCCAGTTCCCGCAAATATCGCTCTGCCGTGGCCTTTTTGACCGGCGTTGCCTCGGCGATGTCGGTGGCGGAAAAGGCCTTGAGCATCCGCATGACGCGCCACATACGCTCGGTCGCCGGCTCCGGATACTCCGTCCCATCCCGGCGCAGCCTGGGGGCCTCGAGCGAGCGCACCACCAGTCTGTAGAGCACCACTTTGTTGCGGGATGGTGGGCGGGCAGGGCGGTCACCGGCGCGTTCGATCCTGCCAGCTTTGAGAAGCCGGCGCAGGAAGTCGCGGATTGTGCCATCGTCCATATTAGCCGCGCCATTGAGGTCGGAGGCGGACCAGAGCCCCTGCCGCTCGTCGAACTGCAGGATCAGCGACCAGATCCCATCGTCGCCGCGCGGCAGCTGGACCTGGGCATCGAGGAAATTGACCGGCTTCATTACGCGGCCTCGTCAATGTCGGCCAGCGTCATGCGATCACGGCCGAGCAGCAAGGCCTGCTCGTGGATATCGCTGAGGCGGGAGACGATATCGCGTGCATTGCCGCTCTCGCTCTCGAGAATGCTGACGGCAAGGTCTTCGGCAATTTCGAGGGTAGGGAAGTGCTCTTCCGCCAGGAGCCTGAAATCGGTCATGTCGCAGGGCAGGGCCTCTGCTACGACCCGACCGACCCGGCTGCGGACCATGGGAAAGGATTCCAGGCGCCGCAACAGCGTCGGCTCACCGATCAGAACCACCGGGACCCGAGCAGCATCATGGATATGGCGCAACACGTCGACGAAACGGCGCGCGGCAACATAATGGGCCTCGTCTATGATGAGGGGGCGCTGAGGATCGTGCGCCAACAGGTAGATGGCGCGGTTGAGCAGGTCGACATTGTTGCCGCGAACTTCATGCTCGCCCAACTCCATGAGGATGTCGGACAGCAACGAGCGCGCCGTGGTCAAGAGGCCGCAGGAGATGTAGCGGGTGCGATAGGTATTGGCAACGAACGCTGCCGCCTTGGTCTTTCCGAAGCCAGGCGTGCCCGAAAACGCCCCCATCCGATCGCGGGTGATCGGCATGTCGATGAGGCGCTGCAACATGACCGAGAACGTCGCCGCGTTGCGCGTGGCCGCGATTGGGTCGCGGTAGCGATTGACGGGGGATTGAGCTTTCATTACATCTTCCTTTCGCAACAGACCCGCTCCTGCGGGCTCCTTTTGAAAGGTCCGGGTCCGACACCGGGCCTTTCGTTTTTCAGGCTTCTTCGGCACGTCCGCGCTGTTGCGCAGCCATTCGCGAGAGCCCCCTGAATTCTGAACTTTTGGTGTAGCGCTCGAGCCATTTGGCCTCTGCGGCCGGGATCGGCTGGCCGGCATCCATGCGAGCATGCAGCGCCATGGCGCGGCGATACCGGTGCTCGGGCGTTTCGGGCAATGCCGCGACATTGCCGGGCTTGGCCGTGGTTTTGGCCTTGCTGATCAGCCTTGCCTGCTCGGCCTTGGTGCGCGCGTCGACTTCGCGCGGCTTTTCCGGCGTGACGGCATCGAGCGCCGCCCGCAGAGCCGCCGTTTCATATTTGGCGGTCGGGTTCGGGAAGGCGACGAGATTGCCCTTGCGCCGGTCGGCGGCAGCACGCTGTGCGTTCGCTACCTCGAGCGGCCCGATCTTTCTGGCCATCTTGCGGATGGGAGCAACCACCTTGTCGTGCATGGCCTTTTGTGTCGCGCGCACGCGGGCGATGGTCTCGACGGGGTCTAGGCCTAGCAATTGCGGACAGATCGCTTCGCCGAGATAAGTTTCGCCATCGGGCTTGAAGACGCGAAGCCGGCCCAAATCCATCGGGTCCTGGCGGCACAAAACCTTGTCGCCGACCATGAGCGTGCCGAGGTGGTAATGGGCCTTGTTGACCGCGATACCTTCATGACCAACGGTGCGGATGCCATCGCCCTTGCTGCCCGCCACCGGCGCCAGCAACATGTCCAGGGCTGCGATATTCTCGATGCGGCGGATTTCGCCCTGATAGCTGGCAGCGACCTCGAACGGCGTCCGCCCGCGCATCGTCTTGCCCGAGTGCGGGCGGTGCTCATACTCCACACCGGCCCAATGATCGGCCATTTCGGCCGCCTGGGCAAAGGTCAACTCGACGCCGAACAGGTGCGCATCGTCGAGCCCGAGGCGCTCGCTGAAGGCCTTGCGATTTTCCAGGACCGTGCGTTGTCCGGGGTTATGTCCGACGAAGCCGGGCAGGCGGGCCGCGAAATTGTGCTGGAAGGTGCGGATGGAGCGCTCGACCACACCCTTGGCGCGCGGATCGTACGCCTTGGTCGGGATCATCTCGATCTTCAGATCGCGCAGCAGCCGCTGGACATAATGCGCTTTGAAATCGCTGCCGTTGTCGGTCTTGACCTCTTCCGGCACGCCCCAAGCAATAATGGTTTTGCGCAGCAACAGACCAACGGCCGAGGCGCGTGGCGTCGAGGTGACCAGGATGATCATGCGCCGGCAAAAAATGTCGATGCACGAATAGATCGTCGGACGCTTGCCATCCATGGTGACGGCGCCTTCTGGAAACACCTTGGCGTCGAGAGGGCTGGCGTCGATCTGCCAGCGCTCGTTGAGTCGTTGCGCCGTGGTGGTGCCCGTGGCGACGAATTCGACCTTCGAGAGATAGCCGTCCGGATCGGTCAGACGCATCAGCTCGTTGCTGTGCTCTTCCTTCCAGATCGACAGGGTGCGCTGGAAAGCGCGCAGGTTCGGCAGCGTCTTGAGTTCACCATTGGCATCGGCAAGCTCGGGATTGTCTTTGTCCGCGCAATAGCGCTCGATAACCGTGTTGCGGATCGATTCTGCCGTGAAGGCCGGGTTCTTCACCACCAGCGCCAGGATGTAGTGCTTGACCTCGCCTCCATGAGCTCGGTCGAGGATGCCGGTTCCTTTGCGGCTCAGAGCGGGGTCGAAGCCCAGTGCTTCCGTGCCAAGGTTGCGGGCCTTGCTACGCCAGCGGGCAATATTGCGGGCGCTGAGGGTGCGAACGTTGAAGCGCACCCAGTTCGGCACCGTGATAGAGCGGACTTGGGCGCGCACCGCATCGGGCACGCCGGCCTTTTCCTCCGGCCCGCCCATATAGCGCAGCGCGAAATAATGGTCGGCTGAACCGACCTTCAATCCGGTTTGACGGGCAAATTTATCCGCCGCTGCCACCAGCGCCAGCCGTGCATCGCGCGCGGTGCGGCCCTGCGGGGTCAGATCATCATCATCTTCGAAGGGAACGGCCTGCTCGGTGACCTCTATCTCGATGTCGCGGCTGAGATAGTCCAGCCGCGACCAGATCGGCAGAAGATCGATGTGGTATTCCCAGCCGCCGCCGCCCTCACGACCGGCACGGATACGTGCAAGCGCGCCGTAACCGTCCCAGCCCTCACGCTCGGCATATGCGGCCATGCCGCGCCGCGTCTTGGGAAGGCCGGCCAGCTTCAGGTCAGCGATTTCAGCCAGGGAAAGCCACTGTGCGGTCATGCCCGACCAAGCTCCACCAGGCGCTTCTCGGCCCAGGCCAGAACTTCATCCTCATGCAGGGCAAAAATCTGCGCCCGCTCGGCCGGCTTGAAGCGCGACAGGCTATCGGCCAGCGAGGCAAACCGCTTCTCCGCTGCACTGGCGAGTTTGCCACCCCGCGCCAGGATCAACGCATCGGCAATCGAGCTGGCGCGGGGCTTTTCGGCCAGCACGATATCCAGCACTGCCGCCTGCAGGCCGTGGGTCAGCTCGGCGAGAATGGAGAGCCCGGCCTGATCATTATCGAACGCGGAGCCGCGTAGGCGTTCTAGGCTCGCCGGGGTGAGCCCCTCGGCAATGGCAACGGCGCGAAAAATGGCACGTTCCGAGAAGCCGGTCTTTTCGGTTGCTTCCTGGCTGAAAGACCAGACTGCCAACTTGGCATTCTGATCACTAAGCCATTGTTTTGACTTACGGTCGCCGCCGTTTTTCGTCTCGGGATAAAGGGCCTCGTGGATGCGCTTCATCTCCGCCAGCGCGATCGCGCGGTCGAGCGCCTTGAGGTCGTGACGGATCAGGTTCTCGAAAATATGGGCGAGCCGTTTGTGCTGATCGTCAAGCGCTTCGGCTTCGACGATGCCGGCATCCACGCTGGCCCAGCCCAGTTCACGGGCGGCCAGCAGGCGCGCCAGGCCAAACACCAGCTCATAGCGGCCATCCTCGGCCGGCGTGACGCGGATCGGTTGCAATTGACCGCTCTCGGCCATGCTCTTGCCGATCACATGCACCCAATCCGCATCTGGCTGGCGCAGCCGGTCGGCTGGCACATCGATCAGCCCCAACGGGATCAGCGAATAGGCAATAGCGAGCGGCTCTGCAGCCGCCTTTAAAGCGCGCTTAGTGGTCATGGATACTCGTGGTAGTTAGAGGATGCTTTGAGGCAGCATGAGCTGCCGCTTTTTCAGCGAGGAAGGCCTTCATCGCGCGCCGAACCCCCTGGTTGGCCGGGCGTGTCATGGCATCACCGCCATTACGGCAATGGCCGCCGCAATAACCACCGTGCCGGCCAGCAAGGCCAAAAGGCTATCAATCACTGAGTAGCCGTACACCTCGATGAACCGGGCACCGTCGCGTTCCCACCAGGTTGGGGCAGGCTTACGCAGCATCGACATGATGAAATTCATGCGACATCTCTTGTTGTGGAGTGAGGGGGTGTTGTGGAGTGAGGGGGGCGTTGAACGCCATGCGGCCAGCGGACATGGCGCGGCCAAAGCTCAGAGAGGCGCCGAATGGCCCGATCAACCCGCTCCGTCGAAATGCGGTGTTTGGGCCGGCCGGCATCGTCAAGCATGCGCAGGCTTGTAGGTGGCACCACTTCCCGTCGCCAAACGAGAGATCGTGCTCGTTGAGCGGTTGGTGCCGTGCGCCAACTTCTCAATTAAACGACAAAGGGAATTAACTGTGTTGTCTATAACGCATTCTGTGTCATACACAACACGCTGGTGTCAAGCTCAAAACGGCGATACGTGTCACGCATGACACAAGCTGAAACATCGGCGCTGAAGGAGCTTTTGGACACCCATGTTCAAAACGAAGGCTTGCGGCCATTCGCGAGGCGGACGGGCATACCCATAGGGGTTATTCGCTCGATCCAGGAAGGGCGGGATGTTCTTGCATCGAACATCCGCCTGGTCTCCGATGTCATGGGGATGGAATTTTATGTCGGGCCGAAACGTGAGAGCGTGGTGCCCGCAGAGGCGCACGCCGATCACGACATTCCGGTCGTGCTGGTTGATCGCTTTAATTTGGCCGTCAGTGCGGGAGGCGGCTCAGCAGATGTTGCCGTTCCCGCTACACCCATGCCGTTCGGAGCAGATTGGCTCAGGCGCCATTCCATAAAGGCGTCTGATATTTCGCTGCTGGAAGTGCGCGGCGACAGTATGGAACCGGTTTTGTTCGAGGGCGATTCCATCCTCGTCGACAAGAGGGCGAGCAAACCTCTGACTGGCAAGATGTATGTCGTCGTTCGCCAACATGGCGTCCAAGTTAAGTGGGTGCATGTTGGCCGAAAAACCGTGACGCTGATCAGCGAGAACGGTGAGGGCCATGGCCCCGAAAAACTCGATCCACGCGAAACACCTGAGCCGGAGTTTTACCGGGTCCGCTGGTTCGGCCATTTTCTGGATTGACCGGCGGATTTAGGGTTGGGCGGGCTCCGGTGCCATTTCCATCCTCGCAGTTGTAGCAGTTAAGCACTTTTGCACCGAGCGGCCCGGAAACGCTGGCTTTCGCTCAGGTTGGAAATCCGTTCATAAAAAGGTTCGCCGTTTCCACCCTCAACGCTCGCGAACGAATGCTCCGCCGCCGATTTCAAAGCCCATTTTCTCTTGATTTAACGGCTCTTGGCCTCTTCCGGCCATTCTGCGGGGCTTTCATGTCTCAAAGCGCCAATGGGGTAGCAAACGGAGGTTCTATGCCAAACGAACTTGCGTTGGCGTGACGTTGCCAGCTGTCTATTCCTCTGCAGCTTCCGTCTTTAGAGCCTTGAACAGCCTACTAAAAGTCATCTGAAACCACGCAATCCCACGTGATCCCGCCTTTGGCCTGGACTGCCAACTGAAGTTACGCGTTACAAAAACTCTGCCATGACGATTCAGCGACGGTTAACAGCTTCGCCCGATGCTGCCCGTTTGGATCGGGAGGCGAGATGGCCAGCAGGCGCGATTTTCTGGCGGTTGCGAGTGGGCGACGGCGGTGGGGCGGGCCTGGGCCGAGCGCGATTCTGCTCGCCGTGATGGCCTTCGGGGTCGGCGGCGCGACGACATTGTTTCTGGGCGATAGCGGATTGGCGGACTGGATGCTGAGCCCTGCGGCGTCGCTGCAAAGCGCGACCAGCCATGCGGCGCGGGTTTTTCCGGTTTGCGCCGGCGCAACGCGCGTCAGCTGTGTCGTCGATGGGGACACGTTCTGGCTCGAGGGCGTCAAATATCGGGTGGCCGATATCGACACGCCGGAAATCGGCCAGCCGGGCTGTTCGGCGGAGGCGGCGCTGGGGCGGGAGGCGACGTCGCGCTTTGCCCGGCTGCTCTCGTCGGGCCCGTTCGAGCTGCGCCGCATCGATCGCGACGAAGACCAATATGGCCGCAAGCTGCGCATCGTCGAGCGCGAGGGGCAGTCGCTGGGGCAGATGCTGGTGCGTGAAGGTCTTGCCCATGAATGGCGTGGCCGGCGCGAGGGCTGGTGCTGATCGGTGCTGATCGATTAGCTTAATACTGGACTGCCAAGGAGAAACGGCGTGCCACTTCCCGTCATCGAGGACAGAGGCTGCGAGGGATGCACGGCCTGCTGTGAATTTCCGCCCATTCGCACCGAAAAACTGCAAAAACCCGCCAATACGCTGTGCCCGCATTGCGCCGAGGCCAGCGGCTGCACGGTCTATGAGGTGCGCCCGGATGTGTGCCGGGGCTTTTATTGCGGCTGGTTTTTCCTGCCCGAGCTGACGTCGGACTGGCATCCCGTGCGCAGCGGCGTCGTCATCCGCTCGGAGCATTTCGAGGAGGATGTCGTCACCCTGCTGATTCTCGAGCTTTCCGCCTTTCTCGTCTCGGAAGAGTTTGCCGGGATGATCGGGGCGTGGGTGGAGCAGGGCGTCGGCGTCGAGTTCGAACGGGTCGGTCCGCCGGGGCATTTGCCGGCGAAGATGCGCATGAACGAGCTTCTGGCCGAAGCGGTGGCGGCGCGCGACCTGCGCGAGATGCAGAAGGTTTTCGCCTGGTCGCTGGCCCATATCGAGCGCTCCCACGACTGGGAGAAAGACGAGACCCTGCTGGCCAGTACACTCAGCTAAAGCCTCGCACCGAAAACTCTCCGCACGGTTTTGAGGCCATCCGAGGCGAAACCAAGCAATGATTTCGATGAACCCGCGCCGCTCATCCCGGATCTCTCGGGTAGAGACGCGCATCTAGAAAACAGTTTCCGCCTCGGATAAGCATGCGTCATGCAGCCCTATCTCAAGCTTCTCTCCGACATTCTCGAAACCGGCGCCGACAAGTCGGACCGCACCGGTACCGGCACGCGGAGCCTTTTCGGCTATCAGATGCGGTTCGACCTGTCGCAGGGCTTTCCGCTGCTCACCACCAAGAAGCTGCATCTCAAGTCGATCATCTATGAATTGCTGTGGTTCATTCGCGGCGAGACCAATGTGCGCTGGCTCCAGGAGCGCGGCGTCAAGATCTGGGACGAATGGGCCGATGAAAACGGCGATCTCGGCCCCGTCTATGGCAGCCAGTGGCGCAGCTGGCCGGCGCCCGATGGCCGGCATATCGACCAGCTGGCCAATGTGGTGGAGAGCATCCGCACCAAGCCCGACAGCCGCCGCCATATCGTTTCGGCCTGGAACCCGGCCGAGGTGGACGCGATGGCGCTCCCGCCCTGCCATTGCCTGTTTCAGTTCTATGTCGCCAATGGCCGCCTGAGCTGCCAGCTCTATCAGCGCTCGGCCGATACGTTTCTCGGCGTGCCGTTCAACATCGCCTCCTATGCGCTGCTCACCCATATGGTGGCGCAGGTGAGCGGGCTCGAAGCGGGCGATTTCGTGCATTCCTTTGGCGATGTGCATCTTTATAACAATCATTTCGAGCAGGCTCGCCTGCAACTCACGCGCGAACCCCGCCCATTGCCGCGCCTCGTGATCAATCCCGAGCGCAAGCGTCTCGAAGATTTCGTCTTCGAGGATTTTAGCTTCGAGGGTTACGATCCCCATCCCCATATCAAGGCGGATGTGTCGGTATGACCAGCACGCGGGATGCGCTGAGCGCGCGCGTCGCGGACGTCTGCGATCTTCATGCGCGGCACAACGGCATCGATCTGGCAGCGGCGCTGGAGAGAAAATGGTTCGCCCATCTTCGCTTGCGCCCGCAGACCGGCTAAAACCGGCGACACGAATACGCGGCAGCGACACTTTTTCGGGTTGCCCGCTTTTTTGAGGGAAGGGAACGACATGCGGGTATGTGGAGCTGCCTTGCTGGCACTGGCGCTGGCCGCGCCGGCGCTCGGCAATGATACGATGGCGCAACTGGGCGCCGGGGGCCTGGTCTTTGTCGCCAATGACAATATCCAGATGGCCTCGGAAGACCTCTATATCTCGCCCACCGAGGTGCGGGTGACCTATGAGTTCAACAATATTTCGGATGAGGCGCAGACCATTCTCATCGCCTTTCCCATGCCCGATGTCGAAGGTAGCGGCGATTTCATGGTCGACGTGCCGGTCCAGCATCAGGATGGCGACGGTGTGCCCCTGATCGCCAATCCCGACAATCTGTTCGGCTTCGCCACCACTTTCAATGGCCACCGGGTCAAGGCGGAACTGCATCAATATGCCTTCGCTCACAATATCGATTATTCGAGCCTGCTGCGCGAATTGAACATTCCGCTGGCCCCTTTTGGCGATGCCACCTATGCGGCGCTCCGCGAACTCGATGACACCGATGGCGAACGGCTCGCCGCGCTCGGTATCATCTATCGTTCCGAATATGATGCGGGCGAGGGCACCGAATGGGATCTCGTGCCGCTGTGGACCCTGCGCTCGACCTATAGCTGGCAGGCCACGTTCGAGCCCGGGATGTCGGAAGTGGTACACACCTACACCCCCAGCATCGGCGGCACGGTGGCCACCACCTTCATGCCGATCAAGGGCAATGCTTCTCAGCAGCAGCGCCATGCCGACTATGTCCGGAAATATTGCATAGACGACAATATCATCGCCACGCTGCGCAAGAAGCAGATCACGCATGATGGCTGGACCGACTATCCCTATATCGAGAACTGGATTTCCTATATCTGGTCGACCGGCAATAACTGGTTCGGCCCGATCGGCAAGTTCACCCTGACCGTCGACAAGGGCGCGGTGGAAAATCTCGTCTCGTTCTGCGGCGAGAACGTCAAGAAGATCGGCCCGACCACTTTCCAGATGACGGCGACCGACTGGTATCCGCCCTGGGACCGAGAGCTGGAAATCCTGCTGCTGCATCCGTTCGACTGGTAAGGCGAATAAAGTCTCCACCCTTTTTGTGAACATTGGAGGCCCCCGCCGAGGCGGGGGCTGGTATTTTGACTGAGCCCAACCGGAACGACCATCTCGCCATCCGCCCCGCCATTGCGGCCGATGCGGGCCTTATCGTGCAGTTCATCCTCGATCTGGCCGAATATGAAAAACTCTTATGAGGTGAGATCGCTGCCGCGTCTCCAGGCGCGACCTGTTCGACGCCACGCCGCGCGTGTTGCGAGACCCGCGATAAGATGGCAGGCCGGTCCGTTTCACGCTCTGGTTTCTACCTATTCCTCCGAGGTGCCATCGGCTCGAGGATCCCATATCGATCCCGATAGCGGATGAGCTCAACAGGCGCTGCCGGCGCATCAGCGCAGCGCTGCGTGCGCGAGAATGGGCAGGTTCAGTGGTGGGTGCTCGACTGGAACGAACCGTCCATCCAGTTCATAAGCAAAGGTGGCATGATGCCAGGACAGTGGACCAGGTGCGCATCGAGGGCGAGGATCTGCTGGCGTTGGGGGCCTGAAGCATGTCTCCCGAAAGTGGGAACCGGTTTCGGGATAAAGACATGCTGCAAAACAAAGGTTTAAAGCGCAGGGAGCCGAGCTGAAACAAACGCGACGCGTTTTAGCTGAAGCGCCCAGACGGTGCGCCGGACGTTTTATCGGATCCCGATCATCATTTTCCTCGTCACCGCCGGCCTGTCCGGGCGGTCCATGCATGAGGTGAGATGGATTGCCGCTTGCGTGGGAATGCGACGGTGGGTTTGGATAAACGGCGAGCCCCCAACCCCGAAAGCCTCTCATGACCCCTAAAACCGCCCTCATCGCCGCCGTGGCCCGCAACAATGTGATCGGCGCCGATCAGTCGATTCCCTGGCACATTCCGTCCGATTTCGCCTGGTTCAAGGCGCGGACCATGGGCAAGCCCATGGTCATGGGCCGCAAGCAGTTCGAGACTTTTTCCAGACCCCTGCCGGGGCGTCCGCATATTGTCGTCACCCGCCGGCCCGATTATGCCGCCGCCGGCGTCAGCATCGTGCACGATCTCGAAACCGGGCTCGAACTGGCGCGAACCCTGGCGATCGCGGCGGGCCAGGATGAAATCATGGTCATTGGCGGCGGCGACATTTACGCGCAGGCGATCGAACAGGCCGACCGACTCTACATTTCCCATGTCGATCTCGAACCGGCGGGCGACGTCTGTTTTCCGCCGATAGATCCCACCCTGTGGGCGGTGGTCGACACCCCGGACGTACCCGTCTCGGACAAGGACAGCGCGCGCTACGCCATCAAGATCTACGAAAGGCTTCGCGCCCGCGCGGATTGATCGCGTCGCGCGCTTGCTTATATATGTCTGCGACGTTTTTTCGTGATTGCCGAAAGGAAAGAGATGCCTTGGGAGAATAATGGAGGCGGAGGTGGCCGCAACAATGGCGGTCCCTGGGGCCAGGCACCGGGTGGAGGTGGCGGCGGCCCGCGCCGTCCGGGCGGCAATACGCCCAATCTCGAGGATATTCTCAATCGTGGCCGCGACCAGTTCCGGGGCGGCGTGCCCGGTGGGCGCTGGGCCATTGTCGGGGGTGTTCTCGCCCTTTTGGCCTTCTGGGGCGTCAATTCGGTCTACACCATCAATCCGCAGGAAGTCGGCGTCGAGCTGCGCTTCGGCAAGCCCAAGCCGGAATTGTCCGGCCCGGGCCTGCATTTCATGATCTGGCCGATCGAAACCGTCGAGCGCGCCACCACCACGGTCAACCAGACCCAGATCGGCGCGGCCAACGCTTCGGGCCCGCGCGGCCAGTCGACCAGCGACGGGCTGATGCTCTCGGGCGACCAGAACATCGTCAATGTTCAATTCTCCGTGTTCTGGGCCATCAATGACCCGGTCGCTTATCTCTTCAATGTCCGCGATCAGGAATCCATGGTCCGCTACGCCGCCGAAAGCGCCATGCGCGAAGTGGTCGGCCGCCGCCCGGCGCAGGACATCTATTCGGACGACCGCTCCGGTATTTCGACCGAGGTGCTGGGCATCACCCGCGCCACGCTCGAAAGCTATGGCCTGGGCGTTTCGGTCAACCAGGTGCTGATCGAAAATGCCGGCCCGCCGACGGAAGTGATCGACGCCTTCAACGAAGTGCAGCGTGCCCGCCAGGACGAGACGCGCCTGCAGGAGGAAGCCCGCTCCTACGCCAATACCCTTCTGGGGAATTCGCGTGGTCAGGCGGCGGCGCTGCGCGAAGACGCGGCCGCCTATACCAACCGCGTGGTGCAGGAAGCGACCGGTGAGGCCGAGCGCTTCAACGCCGTCTATGCCGAATATGTCAATGCGCCTGAAGTGACCCGCAAGCGCCTGTTCCTCGAAACGATGGAAGAGGTTCTGGGCGGATCGGAGAAGGTCCTCATCGAGAGCGGCGCGCAGGGATCGGGGGTCATCCCCTATCTGCCGCTGCCCGAACTGCGCCCCGGCGCAAAAACCTCGTCGGGGAACTGATCCATGAACAATCGCCTCTTCATCATCGGCGCCGCCGTCGTCGTCGCCATCTACATCTTCTTTTCCTCGCTCTATGTCGTGGACGAGCGCGAGCAGGCCATCGTCATGCGCTTCGGTCAGATCACCGATGTGCGCACCGAGCCGGGCATCTATTTCAAGATCCCGACCGATTTCGTCGATACGGTGCAGGTCATCGAAGATCGCCTCTTGCGCTATGACATCGCCAATATGCGCGTGCAGGTGTCGGGCAACGCCTTCTACCAGGTCGATGCCTTCCTCACCTATCGCATCTCCAATGCCCGCCTCTTCCGCGAGCGCGCCACCGGTCAGCTTTCGGTTGCCGAAGCGCGGATCGGCGCCAGCCTCGATGCGGCTTTGCGCCAGGTCTATGGTCTGCGTGAGTTCAACGCTGCCCTCTCCGATCAGCGCGCCCAGATGATGCAGGAAACCCGTGACCTGATCCGTCCCGATCTTGCCGAACTGGGGCTCGACATCGTTGACGTGCGTATCCTGCGCACCGATCTCGATGCCGATGTTTCCGCCACCACCTTCGAGCGCATGCGCGCCGAGCGTCTGGCCGAAGCCGCCCTGCTGCGCGCACGCGGTCAGGAACAGGCGCAGAGCCTGCGCGCCATCGCCGATCGTCAGGCGGTGGAAATCGTCGCCGCCGCGACCCGCGATGCCGAAATCATCCGGGGTCAGGGCGACGCCGAACGCAACCGCATCTTCGCCGCCGCCTATGGTCAGGATGCCGAATTCTTCGAGTTCTACCGCTCGATGGAATCCTATCGCTCGGCCCTGGCCAATACCGGCACCACCATGGTGCTGTCGCCCGATAGCGCCTTCTTCCGCTATTTCGGTTCGACCGGCGAGTTGCCGGCCGCCAATCCGAACCTTGCCGCGCCCATCGCGCCGGCCCTGGTTCCGGAACTGCCGGCCACCAGCAACGAACCGGCGCTGGATGGCCTCGGCATCGAGGAAACCGCCGCCCCCAGCCTGACGCTGGAAGACGGTTCGGAACTGACCCCGACGGTCGGCACGGAAGCTCCGGCCCCCATCGAGGCTCCGGCGGCCGAAACCCCGGCGCCAGCCGCGCAGTAAAGAGCGTTTGCGCAACACCAAAAAGGCCGACGCGGGAAACCGCGTCGGCCTTTGTCGTTTTTGTCACCTTGGACGCGTTTTGCGGCGCTCAACGTGCACAGTGCGCTAACCAGGTCACCACCCAAGTGGGTGCGTGCAGCCGTTCGGCTGGCTTATCGAACGAAATCATCCTCTTCAAAACCCTGCAGATAGAGCAGGGCCGTGAGATCGCCATGGTCGATGCGAATACCGGCTTCGGCGGCGACGGTGGGCTTGGCATGCAGCGCCACGCCGAAACCGGCGACCCGGATCATGTCGAGATCATTGGCCCCATCGCCCACGGCAATGGTCTGGCCCAACTCCAGGCTGCGTTCTGCCGCTAGAGCTAACAGCCTCTCGCGCTTGGTGTTTTTGTCGACGATCGGCTTGGTGACCGTGCCGGTCAGCGCCGTTCCATCGAACTCCAGCACATTGGCGATGGCCTCGTCGAAGCCGATCCGCTTGGCGAAATAATCGGCAAAGAAGGTGAAGCCGCCCGACACCAGCGAGGTATAGGCGCCATAGGCCTTCATGGTCTGCACCAGAGCCCGCCCGCCCGGCGCCAGGGTGATCGCCTCGCGCCTTATCTCCTCGATGACCTTGTGTTCCAGCCCCTTGAGCAGCGCCACCCGCGTGTCGAGCGCCTGGCCGAAATCGAGCTCGCCGCGCATGGCGCGGTCGGTGATCTCCGCCACCTGTTCCTTGAGCCCCAGGGCCGCTGCCAGCTCGTCGATGCATTCCTGCTCGATCATGGTCGAATCCATGTCGGCGACGAGAACCAGCTTGCGCCGGCCTCCGGTCGGCACCACATTGGCGTCGATCGCCTTGCTGCCGATGATATCGCGTGCGATCTCAAGGGCTTGGGGAGCGGTTGGCTCAATGATGTCGCAGGCGACGCCATGGCTCAGCCAGTTGAGTTCGCCGCCGGTTTGTTGCACCACTGCGCTGGCCAGCGCGGCGTCGAGTTCGGGGTCGGCAGGATTGGCGATGAGGCTGAGAACCGGCATGACGACAGGCACTTTCGGGAGAAATGGGTGAACGGCCAGAGACGTGGCGTCCTGATAGCGGGTCCGACTGCCAGCGGCAAGTCGGCGCTGGCGCTCGCCCGTGCCTGGCAGGGGCACGGCGTCATCGTCAATGCCGACGCCATGCAGGTTTATGACACGCTGCGCATCGTTACCGCCCGCCCGAGTGCGGAAGACGAAGCGCTGGCCGAGCATCGCCTTTATGGCGAAGTGCCAGCCGGCCATCGCTTTTCGACAGGCGGGTATCTGGCGATGGTCAATGCGGTTCTGGGCTCCGTCGATCCGGATCGCGAGGTGATTTTCGTTGGTGGCACAGGGCTTTACTTCGACGCGCTGACAAAAGGATTCGCGGATGTCCCCGCCGTGCCGGAGGCGGTTACACTTGAAGTTCAACAAGAGATTCAAGTTCTGGACGAGGCCGGACGCATGGCGCTGCTGCAAGCGGAAGATCCCGAAACCGCCGAGCGGCTCAAGGTCGCCGACCCGCAACGGGTGATCCGCGCCCTGGCGGTCAAGCGCGCCACCGGGCGGAAGCTGTCGCAGTTTCAGGGCGATCCGCAACCGGCGCTGCTGGATAACTGGGATATCGAGCGTATCGTGCTTGCCCCCGACCGCGAGGTCTTGCGCGCCCGCATCGCCCGTCGCTTCGAGGCGATGTTCGAAAATGGCGCGGTCGAGGAGGTCGAGGCGTTGCTGGCGCAAAAGCTCGATCCGGCATTGCCGGCGATGAAGGCCATTGGCGTGCCAGAAATCGCCGGCTGGCTCGCCGGCAGTTGTTCGCGCGAGGAGGCGATTGCGCTGGCCACCATCGCCACCCATCAATATGCCAAGCGCCAGCGCACCTGGTTCCGCAACCGCATGGGCGACTGGCCGCGTCTGGGTCTTGAGGGCAGGGCGCTGCCGACTACGTAGTTTTCCGCATCCGCTCCAAGAGGCCGATGCGCTCGCGCAGCACGAAGCGGGTGACGAGGACGATGGCGGCGAAAGCCAGCCCTGCCGCCAGGCCGATCCAGATGCCGACACCGCGCCATTCGGCAACGAAACCAAGCACATAGGCGATCGGCAAGCCGACAAACCAATAGCCGACAATGGCCAGAAGCATCGGCACCTTGGTGTCGCTCAGGCCGCGCAGAGCATGGGCGGCCACCACCTGCGCCCCATCGACCAACTGGAACACACCGGCGATGACGAGAAATGTCGCCGCCAGCCCCAGCGCCTTGGCATTGGCCTCGACGCTTGGGTCGAGGAAGACCGACACGATATGGGGGGCAAAGGTGAGAAAGGCGATGCAGGACAGCGCCATGAAGCCGGTGCCCATGGCCAGCGAAGTATAGCCGGCCTTGCGGATGCCTTCCGCATTGCCCCGCCCATAGGCCATGCCCACACGCACCGTGGCGGCGATGCCCAGCCCCAACGGCACCATGAAGGCGATGGAGGCGCATTGCAGCGCCACGGCGTGGGCCGCCACCTCATCAGTGCCCAGCCGCCCCATCAGCAGCGCGGCGGCGGTGAACATGCCGACTTCGGCGACCACGGTCAGCCCGATCGGCGTGCCGATGCGGAAGATTTCGCGGAAACGGGCCCAATCGGGTTTCCAGAAGCGGACGAGCACATGAAAACGCTTCAGCCGGCGATGGCGCACGACATAGCCGAGCATGGCCAGGAACATGACGATATTGGTCAGAAGCGTGGCGATGGCCGCGCCGCGCAGTTCAAGGCGCGGAAAGCCGAAATGGCCGAAGATCAGCACATAGGCGACGACGGCGTTGACGAAGACGCCAATGACCGTGATCACCAGAATGGCGCGGGTGGCGTCAAAGGCCGACAGCAGCGAGCGAAAGGCGATGATGCCCAGCGCTGGAAACAGCGTCCAGGCGGCGATCTGAATGAATTGATCGGCGAGTTCGGTCGCGTGCGGGTCCTGTCCCAGCGCCTGATAAATCGGTTTGATCTGCAAGACGATCGGCACCAGCACGGTCGCCAGGGCGATGGCGGCCCAGCAGCCCTGCCGGACGATGCGCCGCACGGCCTTGATGTCGCGCGATCCCCGGGCCTGGGCCACCAGCGGCGCCACAGCACCGACGACGCCCACGCCGCCGATGAGAAAAGGCATGAGAAAGGTGGTCGCCAGCGTTCCGGCGGCCAGATAGGTCGAGCCGAGCCAGCCGAGCAGAATCACGTCGGTGGTGTGCAGCGCATTCTGCGCCAATTGCGCGACGACCAGCGGCCAGGCGAGCACAAAAGTGGCGCGAAACTCCGCGGCCCAACTGGTTGACGTGTCCGGATTTACGCCCGCCACCGCGACATCTTCAGTCATTGTCGTTTCCCATTCTCACCTGCATGCTCTAGTCGAAACGGATGGCGCAGGGAAGGATGGGAACGATTCAAGACCTGTCGGCAAGAATGCTGGTGGCGCTGGGCGGAGTGTTCGGCGCTGTGGGCGTGGCCAGCGCGGCCATGGCTTCGCATGGCACCGATCCGCGCAATCTTGCCGCGATTTCAGTGATTTGTCTCGCTCATGGCCCGGCCTTGCTGGCCCTGGGCCTCGCGGGGCGGGGGCGGGGGCTTTTCGCCGCCGGCGGGGCGCTGTCCATCGGAACGCTGCTGTTTGTCGCGGACCTTTTGGCGCGTGAACGTTTCGGCTGGAGCCTGTTTCCGGGCGCCGCGCCGCTCGGCGGCGGCCTGATGCTGCTCGGTTGGGGCGGGGTGGCGCTGTGCGGCGCGTTGAACAAATTTGGCCGCAATTAAACTAAATAAATCGTGAGCAAGGCGGGAACCAAACCAGTTCTGGGGCATTTTCCCGCCGATTTCCTAGTGGAGGCTTTCATGCATAAATTCCTGATCATCGCCGCGACGGCTCTTTCGCTGGCAGCTTGCACGACCACGCAGCAGGGTGCCACCGTAGGCGCCGTCGGTGGCGCCATCATCGGTGCCAGCGCGACAGGCGGAAATATCGTCGGCACCGCTGTGGGCGCCGGGATTGGCGGCGTGGTTGGCGCTGCAGCCGGCGAAGTCCTCGGCAAGGTGCAGGGCAGCAATGACCGTTGCGTCTATCGCCGCCCCAACGGCACGCAATATATCGACACCTGCCCGCGCGGCTAATCGAGAAAAGGCCGCATCGCCCCCAATGCGGCCTTTGCGCCCTCTCCTGGCGCATCAACACCCGGCATGGCCTCGCCTGCCGGGTGTTTTCGTCGTGACGGTAGACTTTTGCCGTCGCCTCATGCGAGAGAGCCTCCATTCTCAGCGGTGGAGACGGCGATGCTGCGCGATTTTCTCAAACATTGGAGCCCCAAGGTCGAAATGAACGACGGGCTGCGGCAGGCCGGCGCGCTGCCTTATGCGATTGTCGACGGGCGCATGGCGGTCTTGCT
>JAHCJW010000179.1 GCA_026126125.1 Devosia sp. | reverse complement strand
CCCGACGCCGCAGAAATTCCCCAAGCAGATCGCCTTCAACGTCATCCCGCATATCGATGTGTTCATGGAAGACGGCTACACCAAGGAAGAGTGGAAGGTGCTGGCCGAAACCAAGAAGATCCTCGATCCCAAGATCAAGGTGAGCTGCACCGCCGTGCGCGTGCCGGTGTTTGTCGGCCACTCCGAAGCGGTCAATCTCGAATTCGCCAAGCCGATCACCGCCGACGAGGCGCGCGATCTTTTGCGCGAGGCGCCCGGCATTGCCGTGCTCGACAAGCGCGAGCCGGGCGGCTACGCGACGCCGGTCGAGGCGGTGGGCGAATACGACACCTATGTCAGCCGTATCCGCGAGGACGTGACGGTCGAAAACGGCCTCGTCATGTGGGTGGTATCGGACAATCTGCGCAAGGGTGCCGCCCTCAACACCATCCAGATCGCCGAAACCCTCATCGCCAAGGGTTACAAGCCGCGCCAGGCGGCCTGACGGGCGGGGGTGTTGGCAACGCCCCCTCAAGCTCTTATGAAGAAGCGCGAGCCCTTGCGCTTCTTCTTCCCTTCCCGAGTTTTCCATGTCCCTGCGCGATATCGGCCTGGCGCTCCTGGTGGTCATCATCTGGGGGCTCAATTTCGTCGCCATCAAATGGGGCGTGGATGAAGTCCCGCCTTTTCTGCTGACCGCGCTGCGCTATCTCGGCTGCGTGGTGCCGGCGGTGTTCTTCGTGCGCAAGCCCGATGTGTCCTGGTATATTCTGGGGGCCTATGGCCTCAGCGTCGGCGTCCTGCAGTTCAGCTTCCTGTTCACCGCCATTGAGCTGGGCATGCCGGCCGGGCTCGCCAGCCTCGTCATGCAGGTGCAGGTGTTTTTCACCATGAGCCTGGCGGTGCTGTTGCTGGGCGAGCGGCCCCGGCGCGTGCAGCTGATCGGCGCGGCGCTGGCCCTGCTGGGGCTCGCCACCATCGGCAGCGAACATCTGGGCGCGGCGACCTTCCTGCCGCTGGTCATGACCCTGATCGCCGCCTTTTTCTGGGGCATTTCCAATATCGTCACCAAGCGCGCCGGGCCGGTCGACATGTTCGCCTTCGTGGTCTGGGGCAGTCTGGTGCCGCCTTTGCCCATGCTGGGGCTGTCGCTGATCTTCGAGGGGCCGGGGGCCTTGACCGATCTGCTCAGCCTTTCCCCCAAGGGGCTGCTCTCGGTACTGTTCATCGCCTATGGCTCGACGCTGATCGGCTATGGGCTGTGGGCGGTGCTGCTCGGGCGCTATCCGGCCAGCCTTGTGGCGCCCTTCTCGCTGCTGGTGCCCATTGTCGGCTTCGCCGCGGCGGCGCTGATGTTGGGCGAGGCGGTGACCCCGCTCGAAATTGCCGGCAGCGTGCTGATCTTTGCCGGGCTGTTGTTCAATGTGTTCGGGCCGCGCCTGCTGGCGAGGGCAAGGGGCGTCTAGATGCCGATCCGTCATGTCCTGCTGGCCCTGCTGGTGGTGGCGATCTGGGGCTTCAATTTCGTCGTCATCAAATTGAGCGTCGAGGCGCTGCCGCCCGTGCTCGCCGCGGCGCTGCGCTTTGTCGCCGCCGCCTTTCCCGCCATTCTGTTCGTGCGCCCGCCCAAGGCGCCGTTCTGGCTGGTGGTGGGGTTCGGGCTGAGCTTCGGCTTTGCGCTCTATGCCTTGCTCAACCTGGCGCTGGCCTCGGGCATGCCGGCGGGGCTCTCCTCGTTGGTCTTGCAGACGCAGGCCTTCTTCACCATGGCCATGGCCTTCGTGTTTTTGGGCGAGCGGCCGAGCCGTTTTCAGATCGGCGGCGCTGCCATCGCCTTTGCCGGCATCGGCGTCATCGCGTTCGAGCGGCTGGAGGGGGCGGGGGTGTTTTCGCTGGTGCTGGTGCTGCTGGCGGCGGTGAGCTGGGGTCTGGCCAATGTGTTGACCAAGAAGGCGGGCAAGGTCGATGCGCTCGCCTTCACCGTCTGGGGCGCGCTGGCGGCGCCGCTGCCGCTGTTCGCGCTGTCTTGGGTGAGCGAGGGCTGGCCGGTGATCGCCTCGGCGCTGGCCGGGTTTTCGTGGAGCGATCTGGCGCTGATCGCCTTCCTCGCTTATCCGGCGACGCTGTTGGGCGGGGCGATCTGGAGCTGGCTCCTGGGGCGGCACCCGGCTTCGGTGGTGGCGCCGTTCACGCTTCTCGTGCCCATTACCGGGCTGATCTCGGGCTATCTGGTATTGGGCGAGACCATCAGCCCGATCGAGATCGCCGGCGGGGTGCTGGTCATTGCCGGCCTGGTGGTGACGCTGGGCGGCAAGGGCCGGGGCGTGACCCCGGTTTCGGAGCGCTGATCGGAAAGAAATGCGACGCGCGCTAAACCCCCTCTGCCAAAAGGGCCGCCTGGCGGCGACCCTTCAACGCTTCATTCCTTGTCGTTGTCGACCAGCGATTCGGGCGCCGGGCCGCCGTTTGAGAGCGCATTGCCCGGCACCGGCACGGCGCCCGGCTGCAGGCTGTTGAGCTCGTTGCTGTTGAGCCCACCGCTCAGATCGGCATCGGCGGCGTCGAATTCTTCCTGGGTCAGGTCGGGCCAGACCACCTGCAATTCGACGAAGCTGAGCTCGCCATTTCCATCGGCATCGACCTGGGCAAAGGTAAGCGGCGTCTGGGCGAAGGCCGGGGCAGCCATGGCGCCGAGGACCAGAAGGGCGGGGGTGAGTTTACGCATCGAGAGATCTCCTTGCGAGGGCCGGGCGAACGAAACGAACCCAGGAGGGGGTGCGCGGCGGCGGTCCGGCCAAAATGAAGAAGCCACCCCGGGATGATACGGGGTGGCTCGGAGCCTGCCCGGGATCCGGGCAGCAGAGGATTAGCTGGCCGGGGTGGCGCTGGCGGCCACCAGGCCGTCATATTCATCGGCGCTCAGCTCGCCATTGCCGTCGAGGTCAGCGGCGGTAAAGGCTTCCTGGGTCAGATCAGGCCAGGCGGCCTGGGCTTCGGCAAAGGAAATGCCACCGCTGGTGTCGGTATCGACCGAGGCGAAGTCGGTTGCGGCCTGGGCGAAGGCGGCAGTGGACAGGCCGAGAACGACGAGCGAGGAAAGAATGATCTTCTTCATGGCATTGTGCTCCATGTGTCTTGGGAAAGAGCGGCAGCGGATTGTTCCGCTTCCGACGGGTCGCTCTCCGGCGGCCCGTGAGACAGACAATGGAAGGGCAATGTGGTGGCGTTCGGTCCACACAAGGGCGTGATCGCAGTATTGTCGGGACAAATTGCGGGCAGGGCGAGGCGCCTGATTTCCCTGGCCCCGCAAGTCGTTCGCGCCGGCGTTTGGTGGTTGTTAACCACAAGCGGCGCGACGTTACTGGTCACGATTGGGGCGCTCGAAGACCAGCTTGATGGCAGGCTCAAGGCAATTTGGCGCCGGCCAAGATACGCCAAGGCCGTGGCGACAAAATCGCCTGGTCTTGACAGAAGAGGGTGATGCTTGGGCATGAAGCGGTTCTGAAAGAACCGCGCCGCGCTTTAGAACTGGGGCCGGATGAAATCGCCGGTTTCGCTCATGATCCACAATTCGCCGGTCGAAATGTCGAACCAGGCGCCGTGCACGGCGAGCTTGCCTTCCGCCTCGAGGGCGGCGACATAGGGAAAGCTGCGCAGATTGTTGATCGAATTGCGGATGGAGATGCGCTCCATCGCCGTCTGGCGCTCGCTTTCGGTCATCAGCGCGTTGGGGCCGAATTGCGCCGGCAGGTCGCCCAGCATGCTCAGCCATTTGCCGATGAAGTCGCCGGCGTCGAGCGGCTTGACCGCCGGGTCGAGCGCCGCCTTGATGCCGCCGCAGCGGCCATGGCCCATGATGACGATATCGGCAATGCCCAGCGCCTTGACGGCAAATTCGATGCCGGCCGAGGTGCCGTGCTGGCCGGCGTCGGGCTGATAGGGCGGCACCAGATTGGCAACGTTGCGCAGGACGAACAATTCGCCCGGGCCAGCGTCGAAAATCAGCTCCGGCGCCGCGCGGCTGTCGCAGCAGGCGATCATCATCGTGGTCGGCTTCTGGCCGACCGAGGCGAGGTCGCGATAACGGTCCCGTTCGCGCGTATAGCGCCCGGACATGAAATTGGCGTGGCCGTCGAGCAGGTGCTGTGGAAAGCTGTGCATCGGCTGGATTTACCGGTAAGAGGCTGCAAGATCAATCGTGATCCTGCACATTTTGGGGGGCAAGGACGCCGATGCTCATCTACCGTTTTCTCACCGGTGAGGACGATTCCGCCTTCTGTCACAAGGTCACCAGGGCTCTGAGCGAGGGCTGGGAACTGCATGGCAGTCCCAGCTATGCCTATGATGCGGTCAGCAAGAAAATGCGCTGCGGTCAGGCCGTGACCCGCAACGCGCCCAACCAGCCCTACGACCCGGACAAGAAGCTCGTCGATTATTGAGCCGTATGGCGGGGGACAGGTTCGGGGGTACTGGTCTTTCGTGAAATCATCGGGTGGGTGGTTCGCCTAAAATCGCCCACCAGGGCGATTTCCGACGCCTCAGGCTTTCCGCTCTAACTCCTTCAGCCGCGCGTGCTGGAGCAGGATGATGGTCTTGCCATCGACGATGGCGCCCTCGGCGATGGCGACGAGGGCCTCGTCGAGGCCCATTTCGACCAGTTCGATGAATTCGCCTTCCGCCGCCAGCCCGCCGCCATTGTGGCGCTGGGTGCTGTCGTCATATTCGCCGAGAAACAGGCTGGTTTTCTCCTGCACCGAGCCGGGCGACATATAGCCATCGCCGATATGGGTGAGGTTGCGCGCCTCGTGCCCGCTCTCCTCCAGCGCCTCGCGGCCGGCGCAGGTGCTGGGGTCGTCGCCATCGAGCAGGCCGGCGCAGCATTCGAGCAGAAACGGCGCATCGCCATTGGCGTCTACCGGGTAACGATATTGGCGCACCAGCAGCACGCGGCGTCGGGCCGGATCGAGCAGCAGCACGGCGGCGGCATTGCCGTGGTCGTAGTTTTCCCGCGTCATCCGGTGCGGCGTGCCGTCCGGCGAAAGATAGTCGAGCGTGGCGCGCGTCAGCTGGCCCCAGCCCGAAAACAGCGTTTCGACGCCGAGCAGTCTTACTCGATGAGTCATATGCGATCTTCCCGTTGCGTGGGGGGCCATAGCCCAGGGGAAGCGGGAGCGGAAGTGTTTTGCGCGTTCCCCGAACAGCTTGTGCGCTCTCCGAACAAAGTGCGGTCTGCGCCAAAAGTTGCAGTCAGGAGGCGCTTTGGGGCTTTGATTTGGTAACCAATGGCGGCTAGTAATCTCGAACTATTCCAAACTGGACGCGGCGACGTGCCGCATCAGGAAGGCCCCGGATACGCCCCATGTCGGTCAGAGCCCGCCCCATCTCCCCCCATCTCCAGATCTATCGCTGGACCATCACCATGGCGATGTCCATTTTCCATCGCGCCACCGCCATCGCCAATTATTTCGGCATGGCGCTGCTCGCGATCTGGCTGCTCGCCGCCGCCCTGGGCCAGGAGCCGCTCAACGCGGTCAATTTCGTCTATGGCAGCTGGTTCGGCCAGCTGGTGCTGTTCGGCTTCACCTGGAGCCTCGTCCACCACATGCTGGGCGGCCTGCGCCACTGGGTGTGGGATTTCGCCGTGATGATGGAGCCGGGCCAGCGCGAGGCCATGGCCTGGGCGACGATCGCCGGCTCGGTGGTCTTTACCCTGCTGATCTGGACCGTTTTCGTGTGGGTGGGCTGAACATGCACAACGATCATCTGACCCCCCAGGCCATCGCCAATCCCAAGGCGCATTACGGTGACGCCAAGGCCTCGACCCGGCATTTCATTACCCAGCGCGTGACCGGCCTCGTCAATGTGCTGTTCCTTGGCCTGCTGCTGTTCGTGGTGGTGCGCCTGGCCGGGCAGGACCGCACCGACATGGTGGCCGTCATCGGCAATCCCGTCATCGGGGTGCCGCTGGCCGTGCTCATCGCCATCGCCGCGATCCATATGCGCAACGGCATGCGCGACGTGCTCGAGGATTATCTCGCCGGGGCGATGTACCGCCTCGTCATGCTGCTCAACACGCTGTTTTGTCTCATCGTCGCCCTGGCCGGTGCCGGCGCCGTTCTGAAAATCGTCTTCTGGGGTTGATCGAAATGGCTCAATACGAACTGATCGACCACGAATTCGACGTGGTGGTGGTCGGCGCCGGCGGCGCGGGCCTGCGCGCGACGCTCGGCATGGCCGAGCAGGGCTTCAACACCGCCTGCATCACCAAGGTGTTCCCCACCCGCTCGCACACCGTGGCGGCGCAGGGCGGCATCGCCGCTTCCTTGCAGAACATGGGCCCCGACAGCTGGCAGTGGCACATGTACGACACCGTCAAGGGCTCGGACTGGCTGGGCGACAACGACGCCATGGAATATCTGGCGCGCGAAGCGCCGGCCGCCATCTATGAGCTCGAACATTATGGCGTGCCGTTCTCGCGCACCCAGGACGGCCGGATCTATCAGCGGCCCTTTGGCGGGCACATGACCGAGTTCGGCGATGGCCCGCCGGTGCAGCGCACCTGCGCCGCCGCCGACCGCACCGGCCACGCGATCCTGCACACGCTGTACCAGCA